>NZ_JAKFEB010000075.1:0-15125 GCF_036677305.1 Brevundimonas sp.
GCGGGGTCGTGGTCAATCCGTCGAAATCGGAGCGGCTCTCGTACGAGCCTGAGGACCGGGTGATCGTGCTGGCGGAGGACTAGTTCACGCCGTCATTCCGGGGCCGCGCAGCGGAACCCGGAATGACGGGAGTTAGTAGACAAACGCTAGCGCTCGCCTTCCACCGGCGCCTCACCCGCCGCCGTCGCCCCGAACACCCGTCCGAAGCTGGTCTTCAGCGCCGCATCGGCCTCGTCCATGGTGGCGAGCACGCCCAGGTCGACAAGGCTGGTGACGCCATGCCCGGCGATGCCGCACGGCACGATGCCGCCGAAATGGCCGAGGTCCGGCTCCACGTTCAGGCTGACGCCGTGGAAGCTGACCCATTTGCGCACCTTGACCCCGATGGCGGCGATTTTGTCCTCGCGCGACCAGCCCGGGCCCTTGCGCTCGACCCAGACCCCGACCCGGCCCTCGCGCACGTCGGCCGGCACGCCGAACTCGCCCAGCGCGCCGATGATCCACTGCTCCAGCCCGCGCACGAAGGCCCGCACGTCCTTGCCGCGCGCATTGAGGTCCAGCATCACATAGGCCACGCGCTGGCCCGGCCCGTGATAGGTGTACTGCCCGCCCCGCCCCGTCCGGTGCACCGGGAACCGCCCCGCATCCAGCAGGTCGTCGTCCTTCGATGAAACGCCGGCGGTGTAGAGCGGCGGATGCTCCAGCAGCCAGACCAGCTCGGACGCCTCGCCGGCCGCGATAGCCGCCGCACGGGCCTCCATGGCCGCCACCGCCGCCTCATAGCCGACGAGGCCTTCGGACGCCGCCCATTCGACCGGACGGCCGTCGGCGCGGATCAGTTTCGAAGGGGCGGAATTTAAGGCTTGGGAAAGCATGATGCACCCAATGTGGGGGTCGGGAGCGCCATGCAAGACCAGACCGCGCCATCAAAGTCAGTAACCGAGTCCCCCATGAGCCAGATCGAAGCCGTCGAAGTCGAGATCTCGGTCGTCCTGGGGCGCTCCGTGCTGCCCATGAGCCAACTGCTCCGCATGGGCCGCGGGGCCGTGATCCCGCTCGACGCCTCCGAGTCGGACGAGGTCTGGATTCTGGCCAACAACCATCCCGTCGCCCGCGGCGAGATCGAAATCCGCGAGGACCGCATCGCCATCACCGTGACGCGGGCGGCGGATGTGTACGACTTCATGGCGGGCGCCGCTTAGCTGAGTGGCTAGTGGCTAGTGGCCAGGTTGGGCCGCAAGCCAGAAATCCCGTCCAGTCTCCCCTCGGCGAAAGCGCAAGAAAACTAGCCACTGGCCACTAGCCACTAGCCACTCACTTCCCCCTTCCCTTCCGCGCATCTCTCCGCTATCAGCCCCGCTCCGATGCGAGCGGTCGTGGCGGAATTGGTAGACGCGCAGCGTTGAGGTCGCTGTTCCTTAACCGGAGTGGAAGTTCGAGTCTTCTCGACCGCACCATCGAAACAACAGGGCGAATCTCGGCTAGAATCGAGCTGATATAAAACAGGGGAGGCCGAGCGTGATCAGCACCGCAACAGCCCCCCTGCCGCCTTCCCTCGACGACGACATCGATCACGACGCCCTCGACGAGGACTACGTCCTGACGGCCGCCTTCGTCGAAAAGGTCGTCGACGCCTCCGACGCCGGCGACGGCCTCAAGCTCCGCTCCCTGCTGGAAGACCTGCACCCGGCCGACGTGGCCGACCTGATGGGCTTCCTGACGGCCGAGCACCGCGCCGTCGTGGTGCTGTGGCTGCCGGCGGACCTGCTGGCCGAGACCCTGCCCGAGCTGGACGACAACATCCGCGAGGAGGTGCTGGAGCGCGTCCCGCACCTGACCCTGGCCGAGGCCCTGCAGGAGCTGGACTCCGACGACGCCGCCGCCGTGGTCGAGGATCTGGAGGACGACCAGCGCGAGAAGGTGCTGGCGGCCATGCCCGAGGTCGACCGCGCCGCGATCGAAAGCTCGCTGCGCTACGCAGAGGACTCCGCCGGCCGCCTGATGCAGCGCGAGGTCATGGCCGCGCCCTCGTTCTGGAACGTCGGCGACACCATCGACCACATCCGCAAACAGGGCGAGGACCTGCCCGAGCTGTTCTTCGACATCTACATCGTCGACCCGTCGAACAAGCCGGTCGGCGGCCTGCCGGTCAGCGGCCTGCTGCGCGCGGCGCGGTCGATCGCCCTGACCGACATCATGGAGCCGATCAACGAGATCACCGTCGATCAGGACCAGGAAGAGGTCGCCTACATCTTCGAGAAATACCACCTGATCTCGGCCCCCGTCGTCGACACGGAAGGCCGGCTGGTGGGTCAGATCACCGTCGATGACATCGTCAACATCATCCAGGAAGAGAACCGCGAGGACATCCTGCGACTCGCCGGCGTGCGCGACGAGGACCGGGGCTCGTCCGTGTCCGAGATCGTGCGCGGCCGCGTGCCGTGGCTGGCGATCAACCTGGCCACTGCGGTGCTCGGCTCGATCGTGATTTCGTGGTTCGAGGGCACGATCAAGGAGGTCGTCGCCCTGGTGATCCTTCTGCCCATCGTTTCGGCCATCGGCGGCAATGCCGGCACCCAGGCGCTGACCGTGACGGTGCGCGCGCTGGCGACCCGCGAGTTGAACAGCTCCAATGCGTCGCGGACCTTCCGCCGCGAGTTCGTCGTCGGGTTCGCCAATGGACTGGTGCTCGCGCCGCTGATCGGCGCCGCCGCGGGTCTGTGGTTCCAGGACTGGAAGATCGGCGCCGTCATCGCGGCGGCCATGGTGCTGAACCTGCTGGTTGCCGCGACGGTCGGCGTTCTGACGCCCGTGACCCTGTCCAAGCTGAAGTTCGACCCCGCCGTGTCCTCGGCGGTTTTCGTGACGGCGACGACGGATTTCTTCGGATTCCTGATCTTCCTTGGTCTCGCCACGCTTGTGTTGATCTGATCGGCCCATCCCTTGCTGGTTCTCCCAACGGGCGAGCCAGCCCGTCTCGATTTGGGTCAATCCGTGTCCGAAGCGACCACGCCACGTCTGAAGGTCTCCCGCGAGGGAGTCGTCCTCATCAAGAGTTTCGAGGGCTTCCGGCCGCACGCCGTACGGGCCGACGACGGGCGCTGGGTCATCGGCTACGGCCACACGGCCTCGGCGCGCGAGGGACTGACCGTCGGCGAACAGGATGCGGAGCTGCTGCTGCAGTACGACCTGCTGCCGGTGGTGCGCGCTCTCAATGAACGG
The DNA here is from genome assembly GCF_036677305.1 of Brevundimonas sp. Classification (GTDB taxonomy): domain Bacteria; phylum Pseudomonadota; class Alphaproteobacteria; order Caulobacterales; family Caulobacteraceae; genus Brevundimonas. Next base: position 3,223 of record NZ_JAKFEB010000075.1, read on the forward strand.
GCGCCGGCCAGCCTGAACCAGCACCAGTTCGACGCCCTCGCCAGTTTCGCCATCTCGGTCGGGGTCGACCGGTTCCTGGCCTCCGACGTGCTGCAGCGCCTGAACGCGGGCGAGGCCGTTCAGGCCGCCGACGCCCTGATCGGCTGGCCGGAAACGCCGTCGCCCGACGCCCGTCTGCGCCGCCGCGCCGCCGAGCGCGCCCTGTTCGTCGCCGATCCGGGCTCGGCGGTCACCCTCGCAGATCTGCTGGCCGCGCCCCTGCCGGCGCCAACGGCCGCGCCGGTCGAACCTGGGCCGGATTCAGCCGGGGCCCGGGCAGCCGCCGTCGCCGCCCTTCTGGGGGAGACGCCGGCAACGGTGACCGCTCCGCTGGATGAGGCGGAGCCGGATCGGGACGCCGCCGGCGAGACCGCCGCTGCGGCTCCCGTCGCCGAGCCCGCGCCCCGACCGGTCGCCTTCAGCGCCGGCCACATGCAGCGCTATTCGCCCTATGCCGCCGCGATCATCGGTCCCCTGCCCGGTTTCGAAGCCGCGACGCCCGCCGCGACGCCCGTCGAACAGCCCACGGCGGCCGCTCCCGTCGCCGACGGGGCGGATGGGGCCCCGGCCGCAGAAGCCGAGGCGGCTCCGGCCCCCGCATCCCGATCCGTTGATCCGACGCCCGTCATCCCGCTGGTTTCACCGCCGCCCGGCCCGTCGCCCTTCCCGGACCTCGACCAGCCGCTGGTCCTGACGCCCCTGACGGAAGCCGACGTGGTCGCCGTCGAACGGCCCGTCTGGCCCGATGCGTTGCGCGAGACGCCGGCGACCGCGGACGGAACCGTGCTGTTCGACGACGAGCCGACCGCGCCTGTCCTTCGCCACGAGGTGGAGCCGGCCCGGCCGCGCCGCTTCGACTGGGCCGACACCGGCGCCTTCCTGATCATGGGCGGCGTGGGCCTGGCCGCCTGCGGGGCCTCGGCCGCCGCCTTCCGCCTCGCGGTCGAACAGCCCTCGCCCATGGGCGAGACCAGCGTCATCGCCTGGGCCCTGGCCCTGATCGGCGTGCTCTGCGTCGGCGTGTCGTCGTGGAACCTGTACGTCCGCTGGGGCAAGCCGGACTGACTTTCCGGCGGCCGCGCGCGGTGCTACCCCCGCGCTCATGAGCATTCCCAACGCCCCCCAATCCATGGATTTCGGCCTCGGCGAGAACGCCGACATGATCCGCGAGACCACCGCCCGCTGGGCCACCGACCGTCTGGCCCCGCTGGCCGCCGAGATCGACGAGAAGAACGAGTTCCGCCGCGAGCTCTGGCCCGAGATGGGCGAGCTGGGCCTGCACGGCATCACGGTGGAGGAAGAGTACGGCGGCCTCGGCCTCGGCTACCTCGAGCATGTGGTGGCGATGGAGGAGGTGTCCCGCGCCTCGGCCTCGATCGGCCTGAGCTACGGCGCCCACTCCAACCTGTGCGTCAACCAGATCCGCCGCTGGGGCACGGACGAGCAGAAGCGCAAATATCTGCCCAGGCTGATCTCGGGCGAGCACGTCGGCTCGCTGGCCATGTCCGAGGCCGGATCGGGCTCCGACGTCATGTCGATGCGGACGCAGGCCGTGAAGACCGGCGACCGCTACGTCCTGAACGGCACCAAATTCTGGATCACCAACGCCCCGTCGGCCGACACCCTGGTGGTCTACGCCCGCACCGGCGAGGGCAACGGCGGGGTCACCGCCTTCCTGATCGAGCGCGGCATGAAGGGCTTCAGCGTCTCGAAGAAGCTGGACAAGATGGGCATGCGCGGCTCGGACACCGCCGAACTGGTGTTCGAGGACTGCGAGGTCCCGGAAGAGAACGTCATGGGCCCGGTCGGCGGCGGCGCCGGCGTGCTGATGAGCGGCCTGGACTATGAGCGTGCGGTGCTGTCGGCGGGCCCGCTGGGCATCATGCAGGCGGCGCTGGACGTGGTCCTGCCCTACGTCCGCGAGCGCAAGCAGTTCGGCAAGGCGATCGGCAGCTTCCAGCTCATGCAGGCCAAGGTCGCCGACATGTACGTGGCCCTGAACTCGGCCCGGACCTATGTCTACGCCGTGGCCCGCGCCTGCGACGCCGGCAAGACCACCCGCTACGACGCGGCGGGCGCCATCCTGCTGGCGTCCGAGAACGCCGTGAAGGTCAGTCTCGAGGCGGTGCAGGCCCTCGGCGGCGCCGGCTACACCAAGGAATGGCCGGTCGAACGGCTGGTCCGCGACGCCAAGCTGTACGACATCGGCGCCGGCACCAACGAGATCCGCCGCTTCCTGATCGGGCGGGAGCTGCTGGGGTCGTGAGGACCGTCGGCGCCCTCGCCGTCCTGCTCGCCCTGTCGGCGTGCGCGACGGTCGAGGGCGGCGTCGCCTGTGCGCCGGGCTCGCAGGCAGGGACCACGGCCGAACTCTATTTCGGCCGCAATATCGGCGACCGGCCGGGGGTGACGGACGCCGACTGGCGCGCCTTCCTCGACGAGGAGGTGACGCCGCGCTTCCCCGACGGCCTGACCGTCATCGACGCCGCCGGCCAGTGGCGCAGCCGCGAGTCCGGAAGCATCCAGCGCGAGGCGTCAAAGGTTCTGGTGATCGTGCTGCCCGGCGGGGCGGACGACCGGGCGCATCTCGACGCCGTCCGCGAAGCCTACAGGCGCCGCTTCCGGCAGGAGGCCGTCATGCTGGTGCAACGCCCCGCCTGCATCGCGTTCTGACGGGAACATCCGGCCCGGGAAGCGGGTTCCTGTCGCGGGGGCGCGAAGAGGGACCCGACATGCCTGCCAAATCCGCCGCCCAGCAGAAGGCCGCCGGCGCCGCCCTGTCGGCCAAGCGCGGCGACACGCCGAAGTCCGAGCTGAAGGGCGCGTCGAAATCGATGATGTCGATGAGCGAGAAACAGCTCGAGGAATTCGCCCACACCCGGCGCAAGGGCAAGCCCGAACACGTGAAGCACTGACGCCGGTGCGCGCGACACGTCCGGCCGCCGGTCCAGGATTGACGATTGTTAAGTGGCGCGGCTCTACCGTCGTGCCTAGATCGGACAACCTCCGCCGGACACCGCCGATGCCCGACTACGACTATCAGAACGACACCCGGCCGTTTTCGCGGGTGTTGGAGGATATCGGCGCCAAGGACGACCCCAAACTGTACCTCGGCGAACTGGTGAACGCCTTCGGGGAGCGGGGCTTCGGCGCCCTGATGCTGTTCTTCGGCCTGATGAACGTCGCCATCGGCATCATCCCGGGCACGACCACGATCCTGGGCGCGCCCCTGCTGCTGATGGGGCTGCAGCTGACGATTCGGCAGGACCAGCTGTGGCTGCCCCGCTGGGCCCTGAAGCGCAGCATCGACCGGGAGGCCTACCGCTCGGGCCTGGAGTCGGTGCTGCCGCGATTGCGGAAGGTCGAACGGCTGTCGCGACCGCGGCTCTCGATCATGACCAGCGAGGTCTCCGAGGTCCTGATCGGCATCGTCACCTTCCTGCTCGCCTTCATCCTGATCCTGCCGATCTGGGGCGGCAACCTGATCCCGGCCCTGATCATCGCCACCTTCGGCTTCGGCCTGATGCAGCGGGACGGCCTGGCCATCGTCATCGCCTGGAGCGCCGTGGGGCTGATCTGCGTGGCCGGTCTGGTGGTCTGGCTCGCCTGGACCTGGGTCTCGCCCTTCCTCCTGCCGGTCTGGGAGTGGGCGCAGGGCCTCCTGCCCAACGCCTGGGCCTGGTTCACCGGCCTGTTCTGAACGACGAAACGCCGGAAGGGTCTCCCCCTCCGGCGTTTGTTCGAACCTGAAACGGTCAGCTGCGGAACAGCGACAGCACCAGCTGCGGCGTCTGATTGGCGATGCCCAGAGCCTGCACTCCCAGCTGCTGCTTTGTCTGCAGAGCCTGGAGCTTGGCGCTTTCCTTCGCCAGATCGGCGTCGACCAGATTGCCAACCCCCGCCTCCAGCGCGTCCGACAGCTTGCCGACGAACGTCAGGTGGGTCGAGAGCGCCTTCGACTTGGTGCCCAGCCGCGCGAGCGCGCCCGAGACCCTGTCGATGGAGGTGTTGACCGCCGTGAGGGCGGTCGTCGCCTTGGTCAGGGTGTCGATCTGCATCGTGCTCGCGATCGTCACATTCGTGCTGCCCAGAGCCAGGACTTCGCCGCCGACCGTGAGGTTGGCGGAGCCCGTCACATTGGCCAGAGCCTGGAACCCCGTCGCTCCCGTCTTCAGCAGGTTGACCCCGTTGAAATCGGCATTGGCGGTGACCGTGGCGATCTGGTCGCGAAGGGCCTTGAAATCCTCGTTCAGCGCCGCGCGGGCGGACGTCGTGAGCGACGCATCCTTCGCCGCGAGTGCCTTCTCCTTCAGTTGGAGCAAGAGGTCGGAGACCGTCTCGCCCGCCGCCAGAGCCACATCGACCGCGGCGATGCCCCGATCGAGCGACTGTTTCACAGCGCCCAGCGCCCCGATATCGGCGCGTTGCCCCTGGGCGATAGCCCAGATGGATCCGTTGTCCTTGGCGGTGGCGACAGATTTGCCGGTGTTGATCCGGTTCTGCGTCACCGACAGGGCGGCGTTGGTCGCATTCAGGTTCTGGAGCGCAATTTGCGCGCCCGTGTTCGTGTTGACCGACATAACCATCGGCTGTCCTTCCATTCTGGTCGGGTGAAGAACGGCCTTCTGGCCGTCGAACCAGTTCTGGTTCGCGCACGTCCACGCAAGGATCGGGCCGGTCTCCGGGCCGAATCTAGCTGAACTCTTTCAGTGGTTTAGATGTTGAGCGCGTGGACGCCAGGCAGGTCTGACCGGCCCCTTGCGGCGCGTCTTGCCTACCGTCCCGCGCTCAGGCGGCCTGGGACGCGCCCGGCCCGGCCAGACCCTGCATGACCATCTTGTTGATGTCGATCAGGGCCTCGAAATCGTCCTCGCCGCGCATGATGGCCGAGGAATGACGGCTGACGAACAGGCTGATCGAGATGATCTGGGCCCGCAGACCCTTGTCCATCGCATTGTCGGGATTGGCGCAGTCGGTCGCCAGCGCCGACCACAGCCGGCGGTTCCAGTCCAGGGCGTCGATCCGGGTGGCGAGGTCGCTCGCGTCCACGGTCGAGGCGTGCATCAGCGCCCGGGTCACCTGCCCGAACAGGCGGTATTCCGTCTCACGCGGGTTTTCAGCCCGTGTGGCTGCGGTCTTGTAAGCCTGCAGCGACATTCGCCAGCCCCTCCTCGTAATCAACCAGTTTTCGCGCCGCCATCAGGGCCTTGTAGTATTCGCGCGCCATGACGTGGCGCGACGCCGCCACGCAATCCGCCAGAACCTGCGGGTTGCGCGTGGCGCTCATGAACTCGCTCAGACGCAGGGCGAACTCGTCATAGACCTTGGGGGCCGAGGTCTCGTCCAGGTACATCATCATGACCGGGAAATAGACGCGGGTGGCCGGGCTGTTGACGTCCTCGGGCTGGAGGATGTCCTTCTCGCGCAGCACCGAAGCCTTGTTCTGGAGAATCAGCACGCCCCGGCGGTCGCCGTTCTGGACCACCGCGCCGTTCAGCACGAATTTCTCGCCGGGTTTGAGCGACAGCTTGAGCGGCATTTTCGGGGGCATCTCCTGACCGGCCCGCGGCGACGTTAGGAAGCCGGGAACGAACGCACGCTAAACAGTCGTGGTTAACCATGTCTTGTGAAACCGGCGGCGATCCTGCCGGAACACCATCAGGATCGATCCATGTCCGCAGCCGATCTGGCTCCAGAATTCGTCCACGCCCCGCAGCTGGCCGCGCAGGGCACGGCCGGCGACTCCGCCTCGCCGGAGGCCATCCGCAAACTGTCGCACCAGCTGGCCAATCCGAAACTGGCGGTGAAGGCCCAGCGCAAGTCGCTGGAAAAGCTGAAGGCGGCCCTGATGGCCGTTCGCGGCGGCGACTTCGCCCTCGGGGCCCGGCGCGCCCTGGATGCGTTGAAGATCGACGAAACCAGCGGTCTGGCCTGGCATATCCTGGCCATCTGCCGCGAGAAGTCAGGAGATCTGGGTCAGGCCCTGATGGCCTATGAGGCGGCGCTGAAACTGCTGCCGAACGAGACCGATGTCGCCCATGACCTCGGCCGGCTGGCCCAGCAGATGGGCTATCTGGAGATCGCCGAGAAGCTGCTGCTCAAATATCTGGCCGCCGACCCCGGCCACGTCGAGGCGACCAACAACCTGGCCTGCGTGCAGCGGGACCAGAAACGCTACGGCGACGCCGTCGAGACCCTGCGCGCGCTCCTGGGGGTCGAACCCGAATCGCCGGTGCTGTGGAACACCCTCGGCACGGTGCTGAGCGACCAGGGCGACATGACCACCGCCCTGACCTTCTTCGAGGAGGCGCTGCGGCATGATCCGGGCTTCGCCAAGGCCCGCTACAACCGCGCCAACGCGCGCCAGCCGCTGGGCGACGCCCTCGGCGCGCTGGAAGACCTGGACGCCGCCCTGCCCGGCGCGGAGAGCCCCTATGAGCGGGCCATGATGACCATGGCGCGGGCCCTGCTGCTGATGACCCTGGGCCGTATTCCCGAAGGGTTCGAGACCTATGAGGTGCGGCTCGACCCGCACCTCCCGGAAGCCATGAGGGTCGCCGTCGAGGCTCCCCGCTGGGACCCGAAGACGCAGGACGTGCGCGGCAGGCGGCTGCTGATCGTGGGCGAACAGGGCATCGCCGACGAAATGGTGTTCGGCACCTGCATCGGCGACGCCATCGAGGCGGTCGGGCCCGACGGCAAGGTGTTCGTGGCCGTCGAACCCCGCCTGATGGGCCTGTTCCAGCGCGCCTATCCGCAGGCGGTCTTCGGGGCCCACAAGGCGGTCAAGCTGGAAGGCCGGATCACGCGCTACATCCCCTTCATCGAGGAACTGGAGGATGGCGTCGATTTCTGGATCCCGATGGCGTCGCTGCTGGCCGTCTATCGCCCGTCCATCGACCGCTTCCCGGACCGCCGGGGCTATCTGAAGGTCGATCCGGACAAGGTCGCCCATTGGCGGACCGAACTGGAGAAGCTGGGCCCCGGCCTGAAGGTCGGACTGCACTGGAAGAGTCTGGTGCTGACCGGATCGCGGGCGCGCTATTTCTCGAGCTTTGAACGTTGGCGGCCCGTGCTGGAGACGCCGGGCGCGGTGATGGTCAATCTGCAGTGCGGCGATGTCGCCGAAGACCTCGCCGCGGCCGAGGCCGCGGGCGTGTCCATCTGGACCCCGCCGATCAATCTCAAGGACGATCTGGAGGACGTCGCGGCCCTGTCGGTCGCGCTGGACGTGGTGATCGGTCCGGGCATCGCCGGCACCAACCTGGCGGCCGCCGTCGGCGGCGCGGCCTGGATGATCACGGCGCCGGACGACTGGCACTATCTGGCGACCGACAAATATCCGTTCTATCCGCACCTTCGCTATTTCCGCCGCGACAGCTTCGACGCCTGGGAAAGCGCCATCGAGCGCATCCGGGCGGCGCTGGATCAAGCCGTGAAGACGGGGAACGCCGGGTAGCTGAGCAGCGTTGATCTCCCGAACAGGGAGGCCCGTCATGCCCGAACGCGACGACTACTCGGACGATCAGGAACAGTCGGAAACCTACGACGAAACCCACATCGACGATGAGGGCGACGGCGACATCCTGCTGGACGAGGCCGATCCCGTTCTGGACGTGACCCAGGTCGACGGCGACGCCGACGAGGAGGAGTTCGACGAGGACGCCGAGGATGATCTGGACGAGATCCAGGGCGCCGCGGGCATCGAGGCCGAGGCCGACGCCCTGCTGGGCGTCGACGGCGAGCGTCTGACCGAAATCGACGGCGAGAGCGCCGGCGGCCGCGGCCCCGACGAGGTGGAGCTGGTCTACACCGGCCTCATGCGCAACGTCCGCGGGGCCCAGGCCAGCGCCGCCCATTGGGAAGCCAAGACCCTGTCAGACGACGACATCGCCGGCCTGGGCTACGGCCCCGACGGCGACGAAGATCACCCCAAGGAATAAGGAGGGCGGCCATGACCACTCAACCCTACAGACCCGACCATCAGCAGGCCCCCGCCGACGACGTCCCGCATGCCCGCAAGGCGCCCCGGGAGGAAGGCAAGCCCGACCAGCTCTGCGAAGCGGAACGGGATTCGGAAGATCGGCAGGAGGCCCTGCTGGACGAGGGCCTGGAAGAGACCTTCCCCGCCAGCGATCCGGTCTCGGCCAAGCGGATCACATAGAACTGTCTCCTCCCTGTCGCCGGAGGCGATGGGGAGGGGGACCGCCGCGCCCTTCGCGCGGGGGCGGAGGGGTAGACGCAGGGAGCGCGGTTCGGCGCCCCTCCACCGCTTCGCGGTCCCCCTCCCCGTTCGCTGCGCGAACAGGGAGGAGACGGATGACTAGCCCTTCACCCGCCAGGTCGCGCCTGCGGGGCCGTCCATGACGACGACGTTCAGGGCGTTCAGCCGGTCGCGGATGCGGTCGGCCTCGGTCCAGTCCTTGCCCGCGCGGGCGGCGGCCCGCTGTTCCAGCAGAGCCTCGACCTCGGTGCGCAGGTCGTCGGAGACCTCGCCTTCCAGCCAACCGGCGGGATCGGCCTGAAGCACGCCCAGGATGGCGGCGGCGGCGATGAGTTCGCCCTTGGCGCGGGCGACCACGCCCATGTCGCCCGCCGTCATGGCGCGCTCGATCTCGCTGGACAGGGCGAACAGGGTCGCCATGGCCCCCGGGGTGTTGATGTCGTCCTCGATGGCCTTGAGGAAGTCCTCGGGCGGCTCGTCGCCGTTGGCCTCTACCGAGGCGGCGCGGTGCAGGGCGCCGTACAACCGGTCCAGCGCCTTGCGGCTCTGGTCCAGCAGCGACTGGTTCCAGTCCAGCGGCTGGCGGTAGTGGGCGCTCAGCAGGGCCCAGCGGACCACCTCGCCCGGGATGTTCTGCACCAGATCGTGCAGCAGCAGGACGTTGCCGATCGACTTGGACATCTTCTCCGCGTCGACGGTCAGGAAGCCGTTGTGCATCCAGTAGCGGCTGTATTCAGCGTGGGCGGCCGGCTCATGGGCGTGGCCGTGGGCGCAGACGCCCTGGGCGATCTCGTTCTCGTGGTGCGGAAACACCAGATCGATGCCGCCGCCGTGGATGTCGATCGGCAGGCCCAGCGTCTCCTCGATCATGGCCGAGCATTCGATATGCCAGCCCGGACGCCCCTCGCCCCAGGGCGACGGCCACGACGGCTCACCCTCCTTCGACGGCTTCCACAGCACGAAGTCGTGCGGATTCTTCTTGTAGGGCGCGACCTCGACCCGGGCGCCGGCGATCATGTCGTCCAGGTTCCGGCCCGACAGCTTGCCGTAGGTCCCGTAGGACGAGACGTCGAACAGCACATGGCCCTCGGCGGCGTAGGCGCAGCCGTGATCCATGATCGCGCCGATCTGTTTGACGATGGCGTCCATGTGGTCGGTGACGTGGGGCGCGATGTCCGGCGGCGAGACGTTCAGCCGGCCCATATCCTCCAGATAGGCGGCCTCGTAGCGGGCGGTGACCTCGCCAATCGGCGTGCCCTCCTTTGCGGCCTTGGCGTTGATCTTGTCGTCCACGTCGGTGACGTTGCGGGCGTAGATCACCCTGTCCGCGCCATATTCGCGGCGCAGAAGGCGGACCAGCACGTCGAACACCACCGGCGGCCGGGCATTGCCGATATGGGCGTAGTCATAGACCGTGGGGCCGCAGACATAGAGGGTCACCCGGTCCGGATTTCGCGGCGTGAACACGCGCTTTTCGCGGTGCAGGGTGTCGTGCAGGGTCAGCGGCATAGTGACGTGGTAGCTTTCAGTTTTCTTGCAGGACGCACCTGCGCTCCCATATAGCCGTCCTGCTGCACAAGCGAACAGCGTCGAGATCGAGAATGAGCGTCATCCCCGTCAAGCCGGTCCTGGTCGGAGACAACGACCCCGCCCCGCGCCCCTCGCGCGAGAAGGCGCTGGAGGCGGTGCGCACCCTGCTGGCCTGGGCCGGCGACAATCCCGACCGCCCCGGCCTGATCGACACGCCCCGCCGCGTGGTCGACGCCTATGGCGAATGGTTCGACGGCTATGACGCCGACGTCGAGAAGGAGCTGAGCCGCACCTTCGAGGACGTCCAGGGCTATGACGACATGGTCCTGCTGCGCGATATCGAGGTGGAGAGCCACTGCGAGCACCACATGGCCCCCTTCATCGGCAAGGCCTATGTCGCCTACATTCCCAACGAGAAGGTCGTGGGCATTTCCAAGCTGGCGCGCGTGGTCGAGATCTTCTCGCGCCGCCTGCAGACGCAGGAGGTGCTGACCAACCAGATCGCGGCGGCCATCGAATCGCATCTCGAACCGGCCGGCGTGGCCATCCTGATCGACGCGGAACACCAGTGCATGACGACCCGGGGCGTGCACCATCGCCACGTTTCGACCATCACCACCCGGTTCACTGGCGTCTTCAAGTCCGACGGCGCGCTCAAGGATCGTTTCCTCAAGCTTGCAAAGGGCTGATCGGCTCGCCTCACGGGCGTATTTTGCGCAATCGCCCCGCTTCGGAACCTCAAGGGGCCCGAAGCCGCTTTACAAGCGAGGTGCGGAACGCCAAGAGACGAACCGAACGTCATAGCTTGCGCTCGCCGCCATCGCGCCGAGCCTCATGGAGACACTGAAGCATGGGCGCCAAACTTTCAGGTCCCGGTGGTCAGGGCGGCAAGACCATCGAGCAGAACGCGGACATCAACGTCACGCCGTTCGTCGACATCATGCTCGTGCTGCTGATCATCTTCATGGTGGCCGCGCCGCTGGCCACCGTTTCGATCCGCCTCGACCTGCCGCCCGCGACCCCGCCCCCTCCGGGCGAGATCAAGGAGCCGGTCTACATCACCATCCAGGACACGGGCTCGATCTTCATCGCTGAGAAGCAGACGTCGCTCGAAACCCTGGTCGCCGACGTTTGCGCCGCCCTGGGCGGCGGCAACCCGGGCTGCAAGGAAGAGCGCGTCTTCGTCCGCGCCCAGCCGGAAGTGAAGTACGACCAGTTCATGGAGGTCATGAACGCCCTCCAGGAGCAGGGCTTCTACAAGGTCGGCCTGCTGAACGAAGACATCGACTAGGCCTCACGCCTGTCCGAACGAACGAGGGCCGCATCCGGCGAGGATGCGGCCCTTTTTCGTGCCTTGAATAAGTCACAACGCGAGCGGGAACTGCTCAGGTCATTCACGGGTCCGCGTGAGCGGACCAAGGGAGGAAACGACCATGGGAAGCAGACTTTCGGGAGCGGGCGGTCACACCGGAGCCGCGCACCAGAACGCGGACATCAATGTCACCCCCTTCGTGGACATCATGCTGGTGCTGCTGATCATCTTCATGGTCGCCGCGCCGCTGGCCACCGTGTCGCTGAAGCTTGATCTGCCGCCGCCGGTCGCCGACGTCGCGCCTGCCGATCCGGTCTACATCACCGTGCGGGACAACGGCGCGGTGTTCATCGCCGACAGGGAAACCTCCCTGGCGACCCTGGCCGCAGACACCTGCGCGGCGCTGGGCGGCGGCGACTGCCGGTCGGAGCGCGTCTTCGTCAGGGCCGAACCGGACACGCGGTACGACCAGTTCATGGGGGTGATGAACGGCCTCTACGGTTCGGGCTTCACCCAGGTCGGCCTGCTGAACGAGGACATCGACTAGGCCTCACGCCTGTCCGAACGAACGAGGGCCGCATCCGGCGAGGATGCGGCCCTTTTTCTTGCCCGGCGTGAGGGCGGCTACTGGACCGACTGCCGGGGCGCGGCGGGTGTCGAGGCCGGGGCCGTTGCGGCGTCGGAAGGCTGATACGGGCGTTCGCCCGCCGGTTCGGCCTGCGCCGGAGCAGGCGCGGGCGGACGGGCGGCGGGACGGGCCGCCGGACGGCGGGCGGGCGGACGGGCGGCCGTGCGGGT
>NZ_JAKFEB010000076.1:0-6526 GCF_036677305.1 Brevundimonas sp.
CAGATCAGCGCCATGCTGGACAAGGCCGGGGTTCGCTCCAGCTTCGTCGACGGACTGCGCGTGACGGATGCGGACACCATGCAGGTGGCCGAGATGGTCCTGTCCGGCGCGGTCAACAAGGAGATCGCCCACTGGATCACCATGGCCGGGCGCGAGGCCGACGTGCGCGGCATCGGCCTGTCGGGCAAGGACGCCGGCCTGCTGACGGTGGAAAAGACCCGCCGGACCAAACGCGATCCCGACAGCATGATCGAGCACGAGGTCGATCTGGGTTATGTCGGCGAACCGACGAAGGTCGACGCCAAGCTGATCACCCGCCTGCTGGAATCGGACGCCGACTGGGTGCCGGTGATCGCCCCCATCGGCGTCGCCGAGGACGGCCAGACCTTCAACGTCAACGCCGACACCGTCGCGGGAGCCCTCGCGGGATCGCTCAAGGCCAAGCGCATGCTGCTGCTGACCGATGTGGCGGGGGTCAAGGGCGCCGACGGCCGGATCATCCGCCAGATGACCGTGAGCGACGCGGCCGGGCTGATCGAGGAAGGCGTGGCCACAGGCGGCATGATCCCCAAGCTGCAGACCGCCATTGCGGCCGTGCGCGACGGGGTGGAGGCCGTGGTCATTCTGGACGGCCGCCGTCCCCACGCCATGCTGGTCGAACTGTTCACCGAGCACGGCGCCGGCACCCTGGTGAAGGCGGAATGAGCGCTGGGCCCGTCGGGATCAGGGAAGCCGGGGCGACGGAAATCGGCGCGGACCTGCGCCATATCCGCAGCTGGGTCTTCGATCTGGACGACACCCTCTATCCGCCCGAGTCCCAATTCATGGGGCTGATCCAGCAGCGCATAAACGACTATGTGGTTCGCACTTCGGGCCTGCCGGCGGACGAGGCCATGGTGGTCCAGAAGAGCTATCTGCACGAGTACGGGACCTCGCTGGCCGGGCTGATGGCCCACTACCGGATCGATCCGCACGACTTCCTGGCCGAGGTGCATGACGTGCCCCTCGACGTGCTGACGCCCGATCCGGGGCTGCGCGCGGGTCTGGAACGGCTGGACGGCCCGCGCATCGTCTTCACCAACGGATCGAAGGCGCACGCCCGGCGGGTGATCGAGCGGCTGGAGCTGACCGACCTGTTCGACGGCCTGTTCTCGCTGGAAGACGCCGACCTGATACCCAAGCCCGACCCCCGCACCTTCGCCCGGATGACGGAACAGTTCGGCGTCGCGCCGGAATCGGCCGCCTTCTTCGAGGACACGGTGCGCAACCTCGAGCCCGCCCACGCCATCGGCATGACGACGGTCCTGGTCGGAACCCGGGCCCACGAGTCCGACATCCCCTTCGTCGATCACCGGGCCGCCACGCTCGGCCCCTTCCTCGCCACCGCCCGCCTGCCCGGAGACGCCTGATGCTGGATCGCGCGCACCTTGAATCCGTCATCGAAACCGCCTGGGAGAGCCGGGCGGACATCTCGGTCGCGACCCACGGCGAGGTCCGCAGGGCCGTCGAACAGGCCCTTGAACTGCTGGATTCGGGCGAGGCCCGGGTCGCGTCGCGCGGCCCGGACGGGGTCTGGACGACGCACCAGTGGCTGAAGAAGGCCGTGCTGCTGTCGTTCCGCCTGAATCCCAACACCCGCATGGGCGCGCCGGTCGGGGCGACCATGGGCGTCACCGACCCCACGCCGGGCCCCTACTGGGACAAGGTCCCGGTCAAATGGGCCCGCTGGACCGAGGCCGACTTCGAGCGCGCGGGCTTCCGGGCCGTGCCCGGCGCCGTGGCGCGTCAGGGCGCCTTCATCGGCCGCAACGTCGTGCTGATGCCCAGCTTCGTGAACATCGGCGCCTATGTCGACGAGGGATCCATGGTCGACGCCTGGGCCACGGTCGGGTCCTGCGCCCAGATCGGCAAGAACGTCCACCTGTCGGGCGGGGCAGGCATCGGCGGGGTGCTGGAGCCGCTGCAGGCCAATCCGACCATCATCGAGGACGGCTGTTTCATCGGCGCCCGCGCCGAGGTGGCCGAGGGCGTGATCGTGCGCGAGGGCGCCGTCCTGGCCATGGGCGTCTATCTGTCGGCCTCGACCAAGATCGTCGACCGGGCGACCGGCGAGGTCTTCCGCGGCGAGGTGCCGGCCTGGTCCGTCGTCGTGCCGGGCAGCCTGCCCGACCCGAAGGGCGGGCCCTCGCTCTATTGCGCGGTGATCGTCAAACGGGTCGATGCGCAGACGCGGGCGAAGACCGGCGTCAACGAGCTGCTGCGCGACTGATCAACGCGCCGCGAGCCGGACCAGCTTGCCGTTCTGCTCGTCCGTGACGGCCCAGACGGCGCCGTCCGGGGCGACGGCGACGTCGCGGACCCGTTCGCCGAGGTCGGTCATCAGCCGCTCCTCGCCCGTCACGCGGCCGTTTTCGAGCACCAGCCGGGCGATGTGCTTTTCCTTCAGACCGGCGACCAGCAGATTGCCGCGCCAGCCGGGGAACATGGCGCCCTCATAGAAGGTCATGCCGCCGGGGGCGATGACGGGATCCCAGTAGTAGACGGGCTGTTCGAGCCCGTCGCGCGCCGTGATCCCCTCGTTGATCGGAGCGCCGCGGTATTCGACGCCATAGGCGATGATCGGCCAGCCGTAGTTCTTGCCGGCCTCGGGGCGGTTCAGTTCGTCGCCGCCGCGCGTGCCGTGCTCCATGGTCCAGACGGCGCCGTCGGGGGCGACGGCCACGCCCTGGACGTTGCGGTGTCCCGACGACCAGATCTCGGGCAGGGCGCCGGCGCGGCCGGCGAAGGGATTGTCGCGCGGAACCGAGCCGTCGGCGTTGATGCGGATCAGCTTGCCCATGTGCGAGCCCAGGTCCTGGGCCTGCGGCCGCATCGGCGCGTCGGACCGTTCGCCCAGGGTGATGAACAGATGGCCCGCGCCGTCGAAGGCCAGGGACGAGCCGAAATGCTTGTCGCCGTCATAGACCGGCAGGGCACGGAAGATGACCTGGACGTTCTCGACCCGGGTTCCGTCGTCCGACAGCCTGCCGCGCGCGACCGAGGTGGCGTTGCCGCCTTCGCGGGGCTCGGCATAGCTCCAGTAGATCAGCCGGTCAGCGCCGAAGGTCGGCCCGACCGCGACATCCAGCAGGCCGCCCTGGCCGCGGGCGTCCACGGCGGGCAGGCCGGCGACCGGTTCGCCCACCGCGCCCTCGGGAGTGATGATGCGCAGGCGGCCGGGCCGCTCGGTGACCAGCCAGCGACCGTCGGGCAGCAGGGCCAGACCCCAGGGATGCTCCAGCCCGGACGCGACGACGCTGTGGGCCATCGCCGTCTGGGTGCGGACGCCCGGCGCGCGGGTCTGGCCCGGGAAGGCGGGCTGCTGGTCGGCGCCGTTGGCGGGACGGGTCTCCAGCGGCGCGCCGGCCGCGGGGACTGCGTTCTGGCCGTTGGCTCCGCAGGCGGCGGAAAGGGCGGCGACCATGGTGGCGGCGAGGACGGGCAGGCGCATGGGAATCCCCTTGAACGGAACAGCGTACGAACGGTCCGCCCTGCCTGGCCGTTCCCGGCCCGCGCTGTCAAACCCCCTGCTGTCGGCGGCTGCGTTTACTCGACTTGAATCCGCCATCGCCCGCCTATATAGGCACGCCTCTTCCGGCGGTCAGACCAGTTCCCGCCGGGACTCGAGCAATCGGGGCTGGGTAGCTCAGCTGGTTAGAGCGGTGGATTCATAACCCACAGGTCGGCGGTTCGAGCCCGCCTCCAGCCACCAATTCCCGTTTCGTGATTCCCTCCGGGTGTTCAGATCCGCCGGGGACCGCGCCTCCCCTCGGAGGCCGGTTCGATTCTCCGTCCACGGATCAGATGACGGCGCGTCATCCACAGCTAAACGACCCACAGCAGTGTGTCTCCCGTGTCACCCACGCTCGCTGTCATATCACTGTCACACGAATGTCGTCCCACTTTCCCATGGCACGCCTAGAGGGGGCGGGATTTCAACCGGCTGCCGCCGGTCGCAGGGCGTTCGCGCCCATCTTCATCGGGGATAGATGACTATGACGAACCGCAAACGCGTGTTCTGGGCGACGACCGCCCTCTTCAGCACTCTTCTGGTCGCTGGAACCGCTTCCGCCCAATCGACCGGCAGCTTGACCGTCGAAGAGACCGAACTGGATACGGTCATCGTGACCGGCCAGCGCGGCCCTCGCAACGTCGACGGCGTCATCGTCGCCGAACAGGTCGGCAAGTCGCGCTCGACCGTCACCCAGGAATATCTGGCGACCCAGGCCGCCGGCCAGACCGTGCTCCAGTCGCTGAACCTGCAGCCGGGCGTGAACTTCACCAACACCGACGCCTACGGCAACTCGGGCGGCGACATCACGCTGCGCGGCTTCGACGCCCAGCGCATCTCGCTGAACCTGGACGGCATCCAGCTGAACGACACCGGCAACTACCAGATCTATTCCAACCAGCAGCTCGACCCCGAACTGCTGGAGCGCGCCAGCGTCAACCAGGGCACGACCGACGTCGACAGCCCGACGGCCTCGGCGACCGGCGGCACCATCAACCTGGTGACGCGCCGCCCGGCCAACGAGTTCGGCGTCATCGTCCAGCCGTCGGTCGGCGAGGAAAACTACAAGCGCATCTTCGCCCTGATGGACACCGGCGAGTTCGGCCCGTGGGGCACGACCGCCTGGCTGTCGACCTCGGCCACCACCTACAACCAGTTCGGCAACCCGGGCGACCTGTCCAAGCAGACCTACAACGGTCGCGTCTATCAGCCGATCCGCGGTAACGGCGACTTCCTGTCGGTGGCGTTCAACTACAACCGCAACCGTAACAACACCTACGGCAACAAGAGCGTCGACCGCTTCAACGCCGGCACCATCGACCCGGGCAACGGCAACTACTGCCTGTTCGATCCCGCCGTCACCGGCACCCGCCAGAACCAGGTTTCGTCGACCCTGACGTCGAACCCGGGCTGCAACAGCTTCACGCCCGCCGGCGGCACCACCATCCAGGGCTACTACGGCTACTTCATCAACCCGTCGGACACCGCCAGCATCCGCGGCCAGGCCCGCTTCTCGCTCACCGACAAGCTGACCCTGACGGTCGACCCGACCTACCAGTACGTCATGGCCAACGGCGGCGGCACGACCAACATCGACGAATGGGACCAGCGTCTGCAGGGTTCGTTCTTCAACGGCGCCACCGACGCGACCCGCCGCTCGCGGGGCGTGGACCTGAACGGCGACGGCGACATCCTCGACACCATCAAGCTGTATTCGCCGTCCAACACCAACACGAACCGCTACAGCATCAACTCGTCGCTGATCTACGATCTCAACGACGATCACCGGCTGCGCGCGTCCTACACCTTCGACTCCGGCAACCACCGCCAGACCGGCGAATACGGCTTCCTGAGCCGCTCGGGCGACCCGCTCAACCCGTGGTCGGGTTCCAAGAACGGCGGCGAGGATCCGATCCTGACGCTGGACGGCAACATCTTCCAGAAGCGCGACCGTCGCTCCAAGGCCGTGCTCAACCAGGTCTCGCTGCAATACGTCGGGGACTTCTTCGACGACGCCGTGACCCTGGACATCGGCGTCCGCGCCCCGTTCTTCCACCGCGAGCTGACCAACTACTGCTACCAGGTCAACACGTTCGACGCCTTCTGCTCGGCCCAACAGCCGATCGGCAGCGCCGCGAACCTGGCGGCCGGCGCACCGGTTTCGTTCGAACGCGACTATGAAGACGTCCTGCCGAACGCCGGCGTGACCTGGCGCTTCGCCCCCAACCAGCAGATCTTCGCTTCGTACTCGCAGAACTTCTCGGCTCCGCGGACCGACGACCTGTACGACCGGATCCCGGCCAGCCCGGAACCGGAAACCAGCACGAACATGGACCTGGGCTACCGCTACCAGTCCAGCCGCTTCATCGCATCGGCTTCGGTCTATTCGTCGCAGTTCGAGAACTACATCGCCCGGGCCATCACCGACGTGCTGGACGTCAACGGCAATCCGACCGGTGAAACCATCGTCACCAACATCAACGTCGGCGACCTGGACCGCTGGGGCGCCGATGGCCAGCTGGGCTTCGTGGTCACGGACGCCCTGTCGCTCTACGCCTCGGTTTCGTACCTGGGCAGCGAGATCAAGAACAACATCCCCGGCCAGACCCCGTCGATCGCCGGCAATGAACTGTTCGAGGTCCCGGAACTGCAGTACGCCCTGCGCGGTGAATACACCGTCGGCCCGCTGAGCCTCGGCCTGCAAGGCAAGTATGTGTCGGAACGCTGGACCAACCTCGTCAATGACGAACAGACCCCGGAATATACGGTCGTCGATCTCGACGCCCGCTACGACCTCGATTTCATCAACGAGGGCATGTACTTCCAGGTCAACGTCCTGAACCTGTTCGACGAGGTCTACCTCGGCAACATCTCGACCGAGATCACCGGCAACCGGACCGCGAACCTCGGCTCGCCGCGGACCGCCATGGCGACCCTGCGGATGACCTTCTAGGACGTCATTCCATCCAGATGGGA
>NZ_JAKFEB010000077.1:0-3272 GCF_036677305.1 Brevundimonas sp.
GCGGCCATCAGCCGGTCGATGAACCGCTCGTGCGCCGCACGGTCATACCGGGCTCCCTCCGGATCTCCGGCCCGGCTGGCGGCGTTGGCCTCGGCGTAGGCGGCGAAAGCGGCGTCATAGGCCTCGACCTGATCCAGCGCCTTGCCCAGGGCGAAGCCCAGTTCCGCGCGGTCGTCGGGGTGGAGGTCCCGCTGGGCCAATGCCGAGCGGAGACTCTGGATCACCGGGTCGTCGGGACCGCCGGGTCGCGCCAGACCGGCTGACCGCGCCAGCGCGACCGGGTGGCCCGGGGCGACCGTCAGCGCCCTTGCATAGGCGTCGCGCGCCGCCTCGCGCTGTCCCAGATCCTCGTGCAGGTTTCCCAGGTTCAGCAGGGCGGGCAGATAGTCGGGCCGGAGCGCCAGCGCCGCTTCCAGATCCTTCAGCGCCAGATCATGCCGCCCGAGGTCGTCGGCATGGATCACCCCCCGGTTCAGCCACGCCTCTTCCGGACCCGACACGCCGCGCCGCAAGGCTTCGGCATAGGCCGCCAGCGCGGCCTCGAACCGCCCCGTCCGCCGCTCCATCAGCGCCAGGTTGAACCAGCTGTCCGGCAGATCGGGCCGCAACGCCAGCAGCTGCCGATAGGCTGTCGCCGCCTCCTCGGCCCGCCCCGCCGCGCGCAGGCGCGAGGCTATGGCCATCAGGGCTTCGGCGGGATCGATGCTCATATCCGATCATCCCCGCGAAGGCGGGGACCCAGTGCTTTGGGCCATCGGCGCCAGATTGTTTTCACCGACGGCGGTCCCATGCAGTCTGCCTCGCGAAAGAACTGGGTCCCCGCCTTCGCGGGGATGCACGGTGAATGAGTCAGTCGTCCCCGTACATGGCCAGCCAGGGGTCTGCGGTTCCCGCCTCGACCTCGGCCACCTTGACCGCCGGCCAGCCGATCGCGTCGTCGGCCGCGTCGCGCCAGGCCAGCACATACAGGTCGCGCAGTTCCGACGCCCCCGCCGCCAGCCGCGCCGCCACAAAGGCCGCACCGCGCGCATCCCGTTCGCCGAAGCCGCCGGCCTTCTCCAGCACATAGAAGGGCCGCACCTCGGCCAGCGTCGTTTTCAGATAGGCCGGGACGCGGGCGCGCAGGTCGAAGCCATCCAGCCTGGGCGCCGTCATCCCCGCCTCGACCGCGTCCAGACGCGCCACCCGGCCGGTGAAGTCGCCTTCGAACACGCCGTGGGTCTGGCGCGACGTCGTGAAACCGTCGGGGTTTGGAACATCCCGTGACCAGCCATTGTAGTGAATCGTGGTGTGGTGGGGCTGGGAACCGTCGCCGACGTAGTGGCCCAGATAGCCCATGTCGCGCAGGATCAGGGCCTCGCGGCGCTGCCGGTCCTCGCGGTACCAGGCGCGTTTGCCGGGATCCGGCTCGCGCTTCTCGGCGGCGTTCAGCACCCGCCAGGTGGCGAAGTCGCGAACCAGCTGCTGATAGCCGTCCATGATCGCGTAGGGCAGATAGCCGGCGTCGTCGACGTCCAGGCCCGCAGCGATCAGGGCGGCGTCGTACTCGGACTTCAGACGCGGCAAGGCGTCGATGGAGGGCCCGCCCGCGTTGATGATGCGGCCGGCGTCGTCCATGTCGACGAAATGGGCGGTGTCGCGTTCCCGGTCATGCGGCTGGCCGCCGCCCTTGGTGCGGTCCGGCTCACGGGCCAGCTCTCCGACCTCGGCCGAGGCGCCCGGCGTACGCAGGAAGGCCGGCATCTCGTCGGGCAGGCCGCGCACGGCTGCGACGCCGATCAGCCGGTGGCCGGTATTTCCCCAGGCGTCGGCCTGCAGCGCCACGCCGCCGGCGGCGGCGAGAACGAGGGCGGCGAGTGCGAGACGCTTCATCTGGGGGCTCCGGCGAATGACCGGACCGCCTTAGCGTATCCCGAACGCGTCCTCCACCCGCCCGATCCATGCGACGACGGAGGGATAGGCGGCCAGATCGAAATCGCCCTCGGGCGCGACGCGGGTGTAGGCGACCAGGGCCAGGTCGGCCAGCGTCGGACCGTCCCCGACCAGCCAGTCGCCCTGCGCCAGCGCCGCCTCCATCCGCGCCAGGGCCGCATGGCCGCGCTCGACCAGTCGGGGCTCGATCTCATCCGCCCGCTTGCCGGCCATGGCGCGCTGGAACCGGACCACGGCGATATACGGTTCGTGGCTGTACTGTTCCCAGAACAACCACTCCATCATCCGGGCGCGGTCATAGCGATCGCTGGGGATAAACGGCGTCCCCTCGCCGAAATACAGAAGAATGGCGTTGGACTGGGCCAGCGGCCGCCCGTCCTCCAACACCGCCGTCGGCGTCTGTCCCGCGGGATTCAGGGCCAGAAACTCCGGGCTTCGCGTCACGCCGGACATGACGTCGGTTTCGATCCACCGATAATCTCTGTTCAGCCGGTCGAGCAACCACTTGACCTTCAAACAGTTGCCGGAGCGAATATCTCCATAGACAGTAAGCATCGCACCCAAGCAAAGTTTTTGTTGCTGATGAATACAGCTTACAGACTTGTCCGATTTGGCCAAACAAGATTCGGATTGACCATCACAAGGCCCACTTATCCACCGAAGAACCGGACGCGATGTCGCAGCGCAGCATGGATGTCTGGTTTTCGCCACAATTGGAAACGAAAAGCCGGGCACCGGACGCGTATGGGGCCGGCGTTTCCGTGAGTCGTTTTCATGCTCGGCACAGCCGCTGCGCTCGCCCTTTTCTGGGCGATGGCCTTCCCCGCCCATGGCGGAGAGCCGGTATCCTACGAGTCCGTGGTCGCAGCCGACCCGGTCGTCGTATCAACCGCCTCGACTGACGAAGGTTCCGACAGCGGCGAACGTGTTCTGAGCGCCGAACAGCGGGCCATGATGGCCGAGGACGCCGACTGGAGCGCCCGCGCCAATCTCTACCATGCAGGCGGCGGCGGAGCGACGGGCAACGACAGCCTGGGTTGCCGCCCGATCGCCATGCGCACGGTCGCCACCGATCCCCGCTACATTCCGCGCCGCACCCGCCTGTTCATCCGCGAGACGGTGGGCATGCGGATGGCCGACGGCACGATCCACGACGGCTACTGGTACGCCTCCGACACCGGCGGCGCGATCAAGGGTCAGAAGATCGACCTCTACACCGGCCACGGCCGCCGCTCGATGTCGCCGGTCATGCCGCTCAACCAGCGCCGCCTGACCATCGTCAACGCCGGCCGTTTCGACGGCTGCCCCCCGTCGTGGGAAAGCCAGCCCAGCCAGGCCAC
>NZ_JAKFEB010000078.1:0-4540 GCF_036677305.1 Brevundimonas sp.
TCGACCTTGCGGCCCAGCGATTCACGGTAGGCGACCTGGGGCTGACCGATCGTGGCGTCGACCTTGTAGGTGCGGCGCAGGATGTCGATCTTGATGTCCAGGTGCAGCTCGCCCATCCCCTTGAGGATGGTCTGGCCCGACTCGTGGTCGGTCGAGACGGTGAACGAGGGATCTTCCGAGGCCAGCTTGGCCAGGGCGACGCCCAGCTTCTCCTGGTCGGCCTTGGTCTTGGGCTCGACCGAGATCTCGATCACCGGCGCCGGGAATTCCATCTTCTCGAGGATGACGGGCGACTTCAGGGGATCGCACAGGGTGTCGCCGGTGCGGGTGTCCTTCAGGCCGGCCAGGGCGACGATGTCGCCGGCGTAGGCTTCCTTGATGTCCTGACGGTCGTTCGAGTGCATCAGCAGCATGCGGCCGACGCGCTCCTTCCGATCGCGGCTCGAGTTCAGCAGGCCCATGCCGGTTTCCATCTTGCCGGAATAGATGCGGCAGAAGGTCAGCGAGCCGACGAACGGGTCGTCCATGATCTTGAAGGCCAGGACCGACAGGGGTTCGTCGTCCGAGGCGCGGCGAACGATCGGCTCTTCCGTCTTGAAGTCGATGCCCGGGGTCGGCGGGATGTCCACCGGCGAAGGCAGGTAGTCGACGACGGCGTCCAGCAGCGTCTGCACGCCCTTGTTCTTGAAGGCCGAGCCGCACAGGATCGGGTAGAAGGCGCCGGTCAGCACGGCCTTGCGGATGCACTTCTTCAGCACTTCCAGCGAGGGCTCGGTGCCGTCCAGATAGGCTTCCATCGCCTCGTCATCGAGCTCGACGGCGTTGTCGATGAGGTACTGACGGGCGGCGACGGCCTTGTCCATCAGGTCGTCCGGGATCGGGCCGACGGTGAAGTTGGCGCCCAGGGCGTCGTTGTCCCAGACCACCGAGTTCATGGCGACGATGTCGACCAGGCCCGACAGCGAGGATTCCGAACCGATCGGGAACTGGATCGGCACGGCCTTGGCGCCCAGACGGTCGCGGATCGACTGGACCGAAGCGTCGAAGTCGGCGCCGATCTTGTCCATCTTGTTGACGAAGACGATCCGCGGCACGCGGTACTTGTCGGCCTGGCGCCAGACGGTTTCGGTCTGCGGCTCGACGCCGGCGTTGCCGTCCAGCACCGTCACGGCGCCGTCGAGCACGCGCAGCGAACGCTCGACTTCAATGGTGAAGTCCACGTGGCCGGGGGTGTCGATGATGTTGAGGCGCTTCTCTTTCCAGAAGGCGGTCGTCGCGGCGGACGTGATGGTGATGCCGCGTTCCTGCTCCTGGTCCATCCAGTCCATGGTCGCGGCGCCGTCGTGGACTTCGCCGATCTTGTGGGACTTGCCGGTGTAGAACAGAATCCGCTCGGTCGTCGTCGTCTTGCCCGCATCGATGTGGGCCATGATGCCGAAGTTGCGGTAGTCCTCGATCTTGTGCGTGCGGGCCATGAAAGCGTGCCTTGAAGTGAGTTCAGGACGCGTTGCGCGCCCTCGGGGAGATCGTCGATGTTCGGATAAGCGGGCGCGGGCGATTTAGCTCAAACCGCCCGCGCCGGATAGTCACTAGATAGGCGCCGAACGCGGCGCCTTGAAGGCGTTTACCAGCGGTAGTGGCTGAAGGCGCGGTTCGCCTCGGCCATCTTGTGGGTGTCTTCGCGCTTCTTGACCGCGGTGCCGCGGTTGTTCGAAGCGTCCAGCAGCTCGGCGGCGAGCTTTTCGGTCATGGTGTTCTCGCCACGCTTGCGCGCGGCGTTGACCAGCCAGCGGATGGCCAGGGCGCGGCGGCGATCGGGGCGAACCTCGACCGGCACCTGGTAGGTGGCGCCGCCGACGCGACGCGACCGGACTTCGACGGCCGGAGCCACGTTGTCCAGGGCGGCGTGGAACGTAGCGACGGGCTCCTGTTCCTTCTTCTTGTCGGCCAGGATCTCGAACGCACCGTAGACGATGTTCTCGGCGACGGCCTTTTTGCCCTCGTACATGACGTAGTTCATGAACTTGGTGACGATCAGATCCTTGTATTTGGGATCCGGCAGAACTTCGCGCTTCTGTGCGCGGTGACGACGGGACATGGGCTTGGCCTTCTAAATCGGTGTCGGACGGCTGGCCTGGACCAGCGAATGGAATGGAGCGATCGCTTACTTCGGACGCTTGGCGCCGTAGTGCGAACGGCGCTGCTTGCGATCCTTGACGCCTTGCGTGTCGAGCACGCCGCGCAGGATGTGGTAGCGAACGCCGGGCAAGTCCTTGACGCGGCCGCCGCGGATCAGGACCACCGAGTGCTCCTGCAGATTGTGGCCTTCGCCGGGGATGTAGCACACGGCTTCGATGCCGGTGGTCAGGCGGACCTTGGCGACCTTACGCAGAGCCGAGTTCGGCTTCTTCGGGGTCGTCGTATAGACGCGGGTGCAGACGCCGCGGCGCTGGGGGCAGCCCTTCAGGGCCGGCACCTTGTTGCGCACCGGCTTCGGTTGGCGCGGCTTGCGGATCAGCTGGTTGATAGTCGGCATGGAGTCTCGGTTCTCTTCAATCGATGGGGGCGTGTGCCTTTCGGCCGGAGCGCCCCGGTGAGCCTTCTTTTCGGACGACGCTGACGCGCCGCCCCGGGTTTGATCTCGAGCCGACAGCGCGACCGCCAAACGAAAAAACCGGAACGCGCGCTTCGGGCGTTCCGGCGGGCACAGCCCGTCCGCTCAATTGTCACGATCCCGGAACCCGGCGAACCGGGAGCCTCGAAAGTGGGGGGCTTCTACGCGCGAGGGCGGCCGGGGTCAAGGCCGGCGCTGCGATCCTCATGGAACCGCGTGGTGACGCTGACCCTCTGGCCTTCGCGCCAGTTTGCGCCCGGGCGAACCTTCGCCCTGGCCGCGGCCTCCATCGCCGCCTCGGCGAAGCCGCAGCCGGGCACCGTCTCCTCGACGACGCGGCAATCGCTCAGGGCCCCGTCCCGGGCGCTCAGGCACGACAGGGTGACCGAGGACGTCCGGACGCGACACTGCTGCGGTTTGGACTCGTCCCATGCCGGAGAGGCGCAGCCCGAAACGGCGGCCGCAAAGGCCATGATCCCCAGTCGCCGCATCGCCGTCCCCCCTTCGCACTCCGGCGAGGCGATAACACACACGGCCCCAATACCGCCACGCTCGGCACGCCAGATACGCGTATGGCGGGTGTTCAGGGCATGAAAAGGCCGATCCGGTTGTGGCCCGCCCGCACGGGGTACTGGCGCACGCCGGCGATCGTGCTCCTGTCGCTGGGATTGCACGCCGCCGTCCTCGGCTCTCTGGCGCTGAAGGCCTTCGACCCTCCCCGGCAGTATGGCGATGGCGGCCTGGACGATCCGATGTTCCCGCGGCCGCTCATCTATCTCCGGATCGAGCCCCGACCCCTGCTCCGAGGCGAAACCGCCCGAACCCGCGAGACGCCGAGACCCCCACAGCCTGTCGAGACCATGGCCGACGCCGGCACGCGGGTGACGGAGGCGCCCGGCGCGACGGGGTCCGCCGACGCGGGAGACCGGCGGATCCAGCCCACGCCGCTTGCGTCCGCGCCGGAGGTTCCGGCCCGGCGCGCAGGCGTGGGCGTCCTGTCCTGGCCCGCTCATCCCCGCCCCCCCGGCGACCGCATGGGCCGGAGCCTCCGCACCAGTCTCGTCGGTTGCGCCTCTCCCGGTCTGCTCGACACGGCCGAACAGGCGCTGTGCGATGAAAGGCTGGCCCGGCGCGCCTCGCTCGCCCGCGATCCCGGACCGCCGCCGAACCAGGACCGGGACGAGGCTTTCGCCCGTCAGGCCGAGGCGAACGACGCCTGGCGGGCCTATACGCGCGACGAAGGCCCCTATCCCGGACTACGATCCCTGTTCACCCAACGCTAGCGCCCCAATGCCGCCATGCTCGCCACCTCCAGTGAACGTCGAACGCAGAGGGGCGGATGAGAAAGCCTGAGCTGATCTGGCCGCCCGGGGCTGAAAGCTGGCGCAAGCCCGCGATCGTCGCGGCCTCCCTGCTCCTGCACGCGGGCCTTCTGGCCTGGATCGGCCTGCGTACCATGGGGCTTGGGACCCCGCTCCCGGACCAGGGCCCCGTCGTCTACGTCCAGCTGGAGCCACGGCCCCTGATGGCCGACGAGACGCCGCGCCAGCCCGTCGCGGCCCGCCAGGTCGAGGCCCCGCCCCTGGCCCGCGCCATGACCGCGCCGAACCTGCGCGACGAGGACGAGGACGAAACCCCGTCGCCCCCCTCCCCGCGCCTTGCGGCCCCGGCCCCCAACGCGCCGCCGGCCCCGGCTGACGGCTGGACCGTCCGCCCGCGCACGCTGGGCGACCGCATCGGCCAGGGCCTGCGGACCAGCCCCGTCGGCTGCGCCTCCCCCGACCTGCTCAGCGCCGCCGAACGCGCCATCTGCGACGACCGCTTCGGCCGGCGCGCCGCCGCCGCCCGCCCGATCGAGGGCACGGGCAATCCGGAACGCGACGCCCGCTTCGCCCGCGAGGGCGCCCGCCGCCTGGCCGAATACGA
>NZ_JAKFEB010000079.1:0-4029 GCF_036677305.1 Brevundimonas sp.
GAGCGCGGGCTCTGGAGCCTTGAAACGGTTGACATTCGGGCCTTTTCCACAGATACGCGCGGCTTCCTGGACGACACCCCCGCGGGTGGCGGTCCGGGAGCCGTGCTTAAAGCGGACGTGGTGGCCCGGGCGCTGGACAGCGTAGCGGAACCGCAACGGCCGCTTTTGTACATGAGCGCCCGGGGTCGGCCCCTGACCCAGGCGCGCGTCAAGGAATGGGCCAAGGCGGACGGGATCACCGTCCTGTGCGGCCGTTTCGAGGGGGTGGATCAGCGCGTGCTGGACGCGCGCGGGTTCGAGGAGGTCTCCGTCGGAGACGCGGTTCTCGCCGGCGGCGAGGCGGCGGCGATGGTGGTGATCGAGGCGTGCGTTCGATTGATCCCCGGAGTGCTGGGCCAGGCCGAAAGCCTGAGTTCGGAAAGCTTCGAGGACGGTCTTCTGGAGCATCCGCAGTACACGCGACCGCGGACGTTCGAGGGGCTGGAGATACCCGAGGTTCTTTTGTCGGGCGACCACAAGAAGGTCGCACAATGGCGCGAAGAGCAGCGGCGAGAGACGACCCGGGAGCGGCGGCCAGACCTCTGGACGGCGCATCTGGAGAAGACACCCGCGGGGCATGACCCCGCCAAATCACAGGTAAAGAGCAAAAAAGCTCAAGGAGACTGACATGAACATCCTGCAGACCATCGCAGCCGAAGAAAAAGCCCGCCTGACCGCGGTCCGCGCCATCCCCGACTTCCAGCCGGGCGACACGCTGCGCGTCATGGTCAAGATCAAGGAAGGCGAGCGCGAACGCATCCAGGCCTTCGAGGGCGTCTGCATCGCCCGCGCCGGCGGCGGGATCAACGAGAATTTCACCGTGCGCAAGATCAGCTTCGGCGAGGGCGTCGAGCGCGTCTTCCCGCTGATGTCGCCGAACATCGACGCCATCGAGGTCAAGCGTCGCGGCGTCGTGCGGCGCGCCAAGCTGTATTACCTGCGTGACCGTCGCGGCAAGTCGGCCCGGATCGCCGAGAAGCAGACCGTGCGTCCGGTCAAGGGCGTCGTCGTGCCGGAAACCGGCAAGGCCGAAACGGCCGCCGACACCGAAGCATAAGCCGCTTTACAGCTGCCAGAATGACGAAGGCCCCGGCGGAAACGCCGGGGCCTTCTTTATTTCCGGTCCGCCCGATCAGTTCGGATAGAGGCGGTTATCCGCGTCCTTCTGACCCTCGAGGCTGTGCTTGAGGTCGCGCATCTGGTCGTGGCCGTCCTTCACCGTCGTATAGGCCCGGCGGATGGTCTCGCGGGTGGTGGCGGAGACGGCCGAGTCCTCGAGGGCGCCTTCGAACTTGGCCTTGATGAAGTCCTCGCCGTTCTCGACCGAGTTCACCACGGCCTGTTCGTCGCGCAGCAGTGCGTGTTTGACGTCCAGGAAGGCGCGGTGGGCCTTGGCCAGGACGGTGCCGTCGTCCTCGGGCTCGCCGCCGAGGGTGCGGACCGCGCCCTGAAGGTCGGACACCACCTGCTGGCGTTCGAAGCTGCGGGCCTCGAACAGGGTGCGGAAGCCTTCCTTGTCGGTTTCCTTGGCGGCCTCGCGATAGCCGTCGGCGCTGTCGATCGTGGTCTCGATCAGGCTGTTGAGAACGTGGATGTCGTGGTGGTTGGGGCTGCTCATCGTGATCTGCCTGTGCTGTGGGGGAGGAGCCTCCAAAGCGCAGACGGAGCGGAAATGGTTTCAGCTTCGCCGTTCTACAGTTTCGTGCGCAGCGACCAGAGCTCGGGGAAACAGCGGCGCTGGAGCGTTTCCGTCAGATAGGCCACGCCCTCGGTGCCGCCCGTGCCGCGGCGGCGGCCGATGATGCGTTCGACGGTGACCACATGCTTGTGACGCCAGGTCAGCAGGGCGTCGTCCAGATCGACCAGCTTTTCGGCCAGCTGGTAGAAGGGCCACCAGCGCGTGGTGTCGCGATAGACCTCCAGCCAGGCGGCCTCGACCGCTTCCGACGGCTGCCAGGGCTGGCTGACGTCGCGGTTCAGGACCTCGGCCGGGACCGGAAGGCCGGCGGCGGCCAGCTGACGCAGGGCGTCGTCATAGAGGCTGGGGGCGGACAGGGCGGCCCGCAGGGCGGCGTGGGCGTCGGGGCGTTCCTCGTGGAAGCGCAGGAAGCGGTCGTCCTTGAGGCCCAGCATGTATTCGAAGCGGCGGAACTGGTCGCTCTGGAAGCCCGAGGACGAGCCCAGCACGCCGCGGAAGCGCAGATAGTCGGCGGGGGTCATGGTGGCCAGGATGTCCCAGCTCATGGTCATGACGGCCTGGATGCGGCTGACGCGGGCCAGGCTCTTGTAGGCGGGGACCAGGTCGCCGGCGCGCACCAGCGACTGGGCGAGGGTCACCTCGTGCAGGATCTGCTTGAGCCACAGCTCCTTGGTCTGGTGGATGACGACGAACAGCATCTCGTCGTGCTCGGTCGAGATCGGGTGCTGGGCGGCCAGAAGGTCGTCGAGGGTCAGATAGCCGGCGTAGGTGATGTCGGACGGATGGGCGGGTGCGTCGGTCATCCGCGACCTATCGCGCGGGCGGGGCGTCGGCTCAAGAGCGGGTCAGCGTCCGTCGTCGTCGGCTTCGGCGCGGCCGGGGTCGAGGGTGTTGTCGACGCGGTCGTCCCAGCCCTCGCGGTCGGACTTGAAGGCCAGTCCCATCAGCACCCAGGCGAGGACCACCGTGCCCAGCACGCCCAGCGAAAGGGCGATCCAGCCGTGCAAGGGCAGGGCGCCGCCGCCGATCATTTTCCAGAACAGGCTGATCAGGCCGGTGGCGGCCGCCGAGACAAGCGCGGCGATGAGCAGGTTGCGGAGGATGCGGAGAACCATGGAGAGGATGTAGGCGCGGGAGGCGGCGGATACGAGCGGATCAGGCGACGTGGCGGATCGAGACCGTCACGCCGGGGCTGGGCGCCGTTGTCATGCGGGCATCCAGCTGTTTGACCAGCGCCTCGACGATGGCCGTGCCGAGACCGCCATGAACGGAAGGGACGGCGCCCAGCGCGCCGACGCCGTTGTCCTTTATGACCAGAACCCAGCCGTCCCCCGCGCTCTCGTAGGTAACGAGGACAAGGGCGTCCGCGTGCCCGTCGGGGAAGGCGTATTTGATGGCGTTGATGACCAGTTCGGTGACGATCAGACCCATGCTGACGGCCTTGTCCGAGCCGATGAAGCCGTGGTCGGCCTCGACGCGGATGGCGATGGGCTGGCTCTCGCCGACCATGGAGGCGGAGAGGCTGGCGCACAGCTTGGTCAGATAGGGGCCGACCTCGATCTGGTCGAGATCGCCCGAGGCGTGGAGATGGGACTGGACCTCGGCGACCGAGAGCACGCGCTGGTGCGCGTCCTTCAGGTGGAGGCGGGTCTCCTCGGAGGTCACGGCGCGGGCCTTGATCAGCAGGATGCTGGCGATGATCTGCAGGCTGTTGGCGACGCGGTGCTGCATCTCCTGGAGCAGGATCTGTTTCTGGCGCAGAAGCTCTTCGGTGTGTTCGAGCAGCTGGGCCAGTTCGCGCTCGACCGTGCGGCGGGCGGTGACGTCGGTAAAGGCCAGCAGGATGGTGCTGTTGGAGCTGGTTTCGTAGATCACCTTGCGCGCGTTCAGCAGCATGCTGCGACGGCCGACGCCGGGGAAGTCGTGATCGACCTCGAACCCGTCCATCGCCGTCTTTTCGGGGATGATGGTCTCGAGCAGCAGACGCAGGGCCGGGATGTTCCACTGGCCGTCGCCAAGGTCGTAGAGCAGACGGCCCATGGTGTGGGCGGGGTCGACCTTGAATATCTCGTAGAAGGCGCGGCTGGCGGCGAGAACCGTCAGGTCGCCGTCCAGAACCAGCAGCGGCTCATGGATCGTGTCGACGATCGCCTGGGCGAGCGTCTGGGCATCCTCGATCCCCGGGATCGTCGTCGACATGCGGAGGGAGCGTCCAGTGGCGCGAACGCGGAAGGCGGCGGCCTGCCGGCCACCTCTACGCTCAAAAGGGCGCTCGCGGGGATTTATGTAGG
>NZ_JAKFEB010000080.1:0-2468 GCF_036677305.1 Brevundimonas sp.
CGCCTTTTCGGTGTCATCGCCTTCCAGCGTCAGGGTCACGGCCGGCTTGCCGGCCTGGAACTCCTCCATCGCCGTCGCCTTGCGGGCGCGCATGGCGTCGGCGAGGGCGTCCATGTCGAGACCGGCGGCGCGAGCCTGGGAGAACATGCCCTCGGAGCGCATCTCCTCTTCCTTGACGTGGTGCTCGATCATTTCGGACAGCACCTTGACCTTGGCGTCGTAGAAATCCTCTGCCGGACCGCCGGCCTCAATCTCGTTGATCAGCAGCTTGGCCCCGTCGTGTTCGACATAGGCCTCGTTCAGCAGGTCTTCCTCGATCTTGCCGCGGCAGGCCGGATAGAAGACCTCCTCCTCGATCACGGTGTGGACCTTCAGCTCGAAACAGGCCTGTTCGGCGAGCGCCTGCTTCCTCGATTTCGAGGTCGCCTTCTCGAACGCCGCGAAGATGTCCTCCACCTTGCGGTGGTCGGCCTTCAGCATCGCGATCGCGTCCATTTCTTCGTAGGTCTGGGCCATGTCTTCCTCCTGGCAAACGGTGGGGTCTGGCCGCTTAAGGCGCGGAGAAGGCTGGCGTTCCATTGTCAGCCCAGCTGAGAGTCGTTCTCGCGAATTCGCCCCTCCGGGCGTCCGGCGCCCGACACAAGGGGCTCGTTTCGAGCAGTTTCGCGTTCATTCGCAGAACAGCCCGGGAGCCGCGCCGTGATCGACCACCTCGCCCTCGACGTCACCGACATCGACCGGTCGCGCGCCTTCTACGCCGCCGCCCTCGCTCCGCTCGGTTTCCGGGTCATGGCCGAGGAGAAGGACGGCGAGGCGACCATCGTCATGTTCGGGATCGAAGCGCCCGAATTCGTCATCGCCGACAAGGACCGGCCGGGCGAGGCCAACCACGTCGCCTTCCGCGCCGCGAGCCGGGCCCAGGTCGACGCCTTCCACAAGTCGGCTCTGAAGGCGGGCGGCCGCGACAACGGCGGGCCCGGCGTGCGGGAGAACTACAGTCCCACCTACTACGCCGCCTTCGTGCTCGATCCCGACGGGTTCAATATCGAGGCCGTCTGCCACGCGCCCGGTTGATGCGACCGATTCTGACGCACCAGGCGGCTAGGGTGGAACGCGTCGGGCGGCGAAATGTCCGAATTGTCCGAAAATGTCCCACGAATTTTTCGGACATTGGACACTTCAGATCACGGCGAAAAAACTTGACGTTGACGTAAACGTAGGTTTTCTGGCGTCCAAGCTTGAATCCGTCCTTATTGGAGACCGACTCCCATGGCCGACGCCTATATCTACGACGCGGTGAGAACCCCGCGCGGCAAGGGCAAGAAGGACGGGTCCCTGCACGAGATCACAGGCCTCAGCCTGGCGACCCAGGTGCTTGAGGCCCTGCGCGACCGCAACGATCTGGACACCTCCAAGGTCGACGACGTCATCCTCGGCTGCGTCACCCCCGTGGGCGAGCTCGGCGCCGACATCGCCCGCACCGCCGTGCTCTCGGCCGGCTGGGCCCAGACCACCGCCGGCGTCCAGATCAACCGCTTCTGCGCCTCGGGCCTGGAAGCCGTGAACATGGCCACCGCCAAGGTGAAATCCGGCGAGGCCGACTTCGCCGTCGGCGGCGGCGTCGAGGCGATGAGCCGCGTGCCCATGGGTTCGGACGGCGGCGCCTGGCCCGTCGACCCCTCCTCGGCCTTCCCGACCTATTTCGTGCCGCAGGGCGTGTCGGCCGACATGATCGCCTCGAAATACGGTTTCAGCCGCGACGACGTCGACGCCTATTCGATGGAAAGCCACAAGCGCGCCGCCGCCGCCTGGGCCGACGGCCGGTTCTCGAAATCGGTGGTGCCGGTCAAGGACCAGCTGGGCCTGACCATCCTCGACCGCGACGAGACCATCCGCCCCAACACCGACATGCAGACCCTCGGCGCCCTGAACCCGTCCTTCGCCATGATGGGCGAGATGGCCTTCGACGCCGTGATCGGCCAGCGCTACCCCGAGGTCGAGCGCATGACCCACGTCCACACCCCCGGCAACTCCTCCGGCATCGTCGACGGCTCGGCCGGCGTCCTGATCGGCACGCTGGAGGCCGGCAAGGCCCTGGGCCTGAAGCCGCGCGCCAAAATCCTCGGCGGCGCCTCGATCGGATCCGAGCCCTCGATCATGCTGACCGGCCCCGAGTTCGTGACCCGCAAGCTGCTGGGCAAGCTGGGCATGACCCCCGCCGACATCGACCTGTGGGAGCTGAACGAGGCCTTCGCCGCCGTGGTGCTGCGCTACATGCAGGCGCTCGACATCGACCATTCGAAGATGAACGTGAACGGCGGCGGCATCTCCATGGGCCACCCGCTGGGCGCCACGGGCGCCATGATCACCGGCATCGCCCTGGACGAGCTGGAGCGCTCCAACCGCTCGACCGCCCTGATCACCCTGTGCATCGGCGGCGGCATGGGCACCGCCACCGTCATCGAACG
>NZ_JAKFEB010000081.1:0-2662 GCF_036677305.1 Brevundimonas sp.
TGCTCGAGGGCTACGAGCCCTGGCCGCACATCAAGGCGCCGGTCGCGATCTGATGTCCCTCGACCTCAAGGGTCTGCAGGCCGACGTCCTGCGCATCTCCGACATCTACGCCGCCGAGCACGGCATCGAACGCTCCGCCGACTGGGCCCTGCTGAAGGTGCAGGAGGAGCTGGGCGAACTGACCGCCGAGCATCTGCGCATGAGCGGCCGGGCGCGCGGAATGGCAGACGCCGGCAAGCTGGGCGACGAGGCGGCGGATGTGCTGGGTATGCTGCTGATCTATTGCGACCGGGCGGGCATCGATCTGGAGACCGCGATGGAAAGGAAGTGGCTGAAATGGCTTCGCGACTGATGTCTTTCGTGTCCGGCCGGCCCGTCGCGGCGGTCTGGTCAGTCCTCGCCGTGTTGTTCTGCATTGGTCTCTATTGGCAATGGCGCAGCTTTGAAGCCCGGCAAGCGGAGTTCCTCCTCTTCCATGCGAGAGTTTCACCGAATTTCCCCGCCGGAGAGCTGGACCAGCTGGCGCCCTCAAGCGACTTCCTCGTGATGTTCGCAGTGATGACCGGGTTCTGGATCGCGGCGGCGTTGATTCAGTGGCGGCAACCCCCGCGCTGAAATCCGGTAATTCCCCGTCCTAGCCCCGTCCCAAGACTCGGCGCACCGTCCCCTCGACCCCGCGACAGGCGGGGCCGTAGCAACGGGGAGGTTGCCATGGTGAACAAGTTCGCGGCCGAGTTTGTCGGCACGCTGGTGCTGGTTCTGTTCGGGTGCGGCGCGGCCGTGCTGGGCGGGTTCGATCATGTGGGCCAGCTGGGCATCGCCCTGGCCTTCGGTTTCGCCATTATCGCCATGGCCTATGGCATCGGTCCGGTGTCGGGCTGCCACGTCAATCCGGCGGTGAGTCTGGCGGCCTTCGTGGCCGGGCGGATGTCGCTGAAGGACATGGGCCTGTACTGGGTCGCGCAATTCCTCGGCGCCGTCGCGGGAGCGGCGCTGATCGGCATGATGGCGAAGACGGGCTTCGCCAACCTGGGCGCCAACGGGTTCGGCGCGGGTTCGCCCGGCGGCTACGGGCTGCACGCCGCAATGATCTTCGAGGTGGTGATGACCGCCATCTTCGTGGTCGTGATCCTCGGCGTCAGCGGCGACCAGAAGCACGGCGCCTTCGCGGGGCTGGCCATCGGCATCACCCTGGCGGTGATCCACATCGTCGGCATCCAGGTGACCGGCGTCTCGGTGAATCCGGCGCGCAGCTTCGGCCCCGCCGTGCTGCAGGGTGGCGAGGCGCTGACCCAGGTCTGGGTATTCTTCGCGGCCCCGGCCGTCGGCGCAGTGCTGGGGGCGCTGCTGTTCCGCTTCAAGGTGCTGGAACCCGTCGTCTGATCGCGTAAGAACGGGCGGCGGCCGCTGCGCCGCCGTCCGCTTCCCTCGAGGTCCCGCTTGCCCCTGCCCCAGCTCGTCCTCGTCGTCGCCCGCGCCCGCAACGGGGTGATCGGCCGTGACGGCGACCTGCCCTGGCGGCTGCGCAGCGACCTGCAGCGGTTCAAGGCCGTCACCCTCGGCAAGCCCTGCATCATGGGCCGCCGGACGTGGGAGAGCCTGCCGCTGAAACCCCTGCCCGGCCGGCTGAACATCATCCTGTCCCGCGACGAATCCTTTGCGGCGCGCGGGGCCCTGGTCTGCACGACCCTGGACGAGGCGATCGAGATCGCGCGCGAGACGGCCGAGGAGGACGGCGTTGACGAGATCTGCGTCATCGGCGGCACGGCGCTGTTCGAGAAGGCCCTGCCGCGGGCGAAACGTCTCTATCTCACCGAGGTCGAGGCCGAGCCCGAGGGCGACGCCGTCTTCCCCGCGTTCGACGAAACGGCCTTTGTCGAAGTATCGTCCGAGGCGCATCCGGCCGGCGAGAAGGACGACCACGCCTTCGTCTTCCGGGTGCTGGAACGACGTTGACGTTGGAGACCGCCATGCTGATCGTGACCACAAACGACATTCCCGGCCACCGGGTCGTGAAGACCCTGGGCGTCGTGCGCGGCATCACCGTGCGCTCGCGCAATGCGATCAGCGACATGGTCGGCGGGGTGCAGTCGATCCTCGGCGGGCGGGTCGGCGTCTATGTGAAACTGGCCGAGACGGCGCGTCAGGAGGCCTATGACGAACTGGTCGCCCATGCGCGCGAAATGGGCGCCAACGCCATCCTGGCCATGCGCTACGACGCCAACGAGATCATGCCGGGGATCACCGAGGTGCTGGCCTATGGCACGGCCGTGGTGGTCGAGCCCGAGGCCTGAGCTCAGCTCAGCGTCGCCATGGCGCTGCGCTCGAAATCCTTCAGTTCATTGAGGCGGCCGTCGCGGATCTTTTCGACCCAGTGAGGGTCGGCCAGCAGGGCGCGGCCGACGGCGACCATGTCGAACTCGTCGCGTTCCAGCCGTTCGATCAGGCCGTCCAGCGAGGCCGGCTTTGACCCTGCGCCGCCGAAGGCCGCGATGAATTCGCCGTCGAGGCCGACCGAGCCGACGGTGATGGTCGGCAGGCCGGTGACCTTCTTCGTCCAACCCGCGAAATTGAGATCCGAACCCTCGAACTCCGGCTCCCAGAAGCGGCGCTGCGAACAGTGGAAGACATCGACGCCGGCCTCGGCCAGCGGGGCCAGCCA
>NZ_JAKFEB010000082.1:0-3857 GCF_036677305.1 Brevundimonas sp.
CTGATGCCCGAGCGGCGCGAGGAGGTGCTGGGTCTGGTGTGGAAGGGGCTGTTCGCCGGTTTTCTGGCCACGCTGATGACCGCGGCCATTGTCGGCGCGATGCCCGCCGCCATATTCCGCTGACGCCCAGCCCTCCGGTGAGGATCGCACCATGAAGCTCTACACCTCGCACCGCGCCCCCAATCCCCGCCGGGTGCGCTGGGTCATGGCCGAGAAGGGCATCGAGGACGTCGAGCTGGTCGAGATCGACATCATGGTCGGCGAGCACAAGACGCCGGACTATCGCTCGCGGGTGGGCGTGCCTCACGTGCCGGCGCTGGAATTGGACGACGGCACGACGATTTCGGAGTCGATCGCCATCGGCCGCTATCTCGAGGCCCTGTACCCGGAGCCCAACCTGTTCGGCGTCGATGCGCGCGAGCAGGCGGTGATCGAGATGTGGACCCGCCGCTGCGAATTCTATCTCGCCAATCCGCTGATGCTGACGGTGCGTCACTCGCACCCGGCGCTGACGGCGCTGGAGGCGGCGCAGGTTCCGCAGGTCGCGGAACACAACCGGGTCGGGGCCGAGAAATTCATGAAGACCCTGGACCGGCGTCTGGCCGACCATGAGTTCCTGGCCGAGGACCGGTTCACCATCGCGGACATCGTCGGCGTTGTCGGTCTGGATTTCGCGAGGCTGATCAAATACCGGCCGCCCGAGGAGCTGGCCCATCTGGCGCGCTGGCTGGAGACCTGCCGGGTGCGGCCGGGGGCGAAGGCCGGGGCCTAGTCCTGATGCTCGACCACATGCCGGCCGCGCACCATGCGGACGAAGGGCAGGGGGCGGGTCGGGTTGGCCAGCCGCTCTGACACCTCGCCCAGCACGAAGCGGGTGATGGCGGGCAGGTCGACGGCGCGGGCCTCGTCGAGCGGCAACCAGGCGATTTCGTCCAGTTCGCCCGAGCCGGCGGTGGGCTCGGGGTGCAGCAGCGCCCTGGCGTCGGCCATGAAGAAGCGGGCGTCGAAGCGGCGGGTGCGGCCGGGGGGCGTGATGGCGCGGGCGACGTAGGACAGGGCGGCGAGATCGGGCAGGGCGCCGAAGGCGCGGAACTCGCGCCAGGGTCCGGCGACCGAGGCGACGGGCGCGGGTTCGGCCAGCAGCAGACCGGTCTCCTCGAAGGTCTCCCGCACGGCGGTCAGGGCCAGGGCGCGGGCGCGTCGGGCGGGCGTTTCACGCACCAGCCGGGCCATTTCCTGGCCGGACAGTTCGGTGGCCGAGGCGGCCGTGAAGTCGGATCGGTCGATACGTCCGCCGGGGAAGACCCATTTCGCGGCCATGAAGACGTGGCCGGGCGCGCGCCGTACCATCAGCACCTCGGGCGCGCCCTTGCGGACCCGGGTCAGGATCAGGGTGGCGGCGTCCTTCGGGCGCCGGGCCCCGCCGACGCGCGGGGCGTCGCGCACATCCTGGTCGCCGTCAAAGATCTCTGGTGTTCGCACCGGGGCGGCATAGCATGACGATCGGACGCGGTCGTCAGCGAGGACGCGAACGATGAAACTCACCGCCGAACCCCAGCTGTTCGTCGCCGACATGCAGGCGGCGCTGCAGCACTATACCGACAACCTCGGCTTCAGCGTCGCCTTCGTCTGGGGCGAGCCGCCGTTCTACGCCCAGGTCGTCAGGGACGGCGCGAAGCTGAACCTGCGCAATATCGACGGTCCGGTGTTTTCCGACGCCTTGCGGAAGGCCGAAGGGGAGGTTCTCTCCGCCACCGTGACCACCGACGACATCGAAGGCCTGTACGCCGAGATCGCCGACATGGGCGTCGCCTTCCATCAGGCCCTGCGGACCGAGCCATGGGGCGCGCGGACCTTCATCGTCGCCGATCCGTCGGGGAACCTGATCCTGTTCGCGGGCGCCTGACGGGCGCTGTCGCGCCGCACTGAACTCCGTGCATCCCGGCGAAAGCCGGGACCCAGTTCTGTCCAGCCTGGCGCAGGCGCTTCAGGCCGATGTTCGCCGCCCAATCCACTCTGCTGATCACCCAAAGCACTGGGTCCCGGCTTTCGCCGGGATGATCGGAGATATGGGTTACCGCCGCTTGCCCTTGCGCACGCCCTTCAACCCGCCGGAAGGCCGGCCGCCCTTGGGCGGCTTGGGTCCGCCGGGACGGCCGCCGCCGCGTTTGGGGAAGTCGCCGCCGCCGCGGCCGCGCGCTCCGAGTCGGGGCGCGGGCGCATTGGGATCGCGCGGGGCCGGCTCGGACAGCATCTCGAACACCAGACCGCCGGTGATGGGCGTGGCCTCCTTCAGCCGGACCTCGACGGTGCGGCCTAGGGTCCAGCGCTGGCCCGAGCGTTCGCCGATCAGGGCGTGCTGTTTCTCGTCGTGGGTGAAGTATTCGCCGCCGAGCGACGAGACCGGCACCAGACCGTCGGCGCCGGTTTCCTCCAGCCGGACGAACAGGCCGAACCGGGTCACGCCGGTGATGCGGCCGCCGAAGGTCGCGCCGACCCGCTCCTGCAGGAAGGCGGCCATGTAGCGGTCCATGGCGGCGCGCTCGGCGGCCATGGAGCGGCGTTCGGTCATGGTCACCTGTTCGGCGATGGCGGGCAGCTCCGCGACCTCGCGGTCGGTCAGCCCGTCCTTGCCGAGGCCCAGCGCGCGGATCAGGCCGCGGTGGACGATCAGGTCGGAATAGCGCCGGATCGGCGAGGTGAAGTGGGCGTAGCGGTCCAGGTTGAGGCCGAAGTGGCCGACGTTCTCGGCCGAATAGATGGCCTGCATCTGGGTGCGCAGGACCACCTCGTTGACGACCTCGGCGTGGTCGCCGCCGCGCGTCTCGTCCAGCAGCTTGTTGAACCGCTTGGTCGTAGCGGGCTCGCCCTTGGTCCATGGCTTGCCGATGGTCTGGAGGAAGTCGCCGAGGTTGAACAGCTTCTCCTGGCTGGGGGCGTCGTGGACGCGGTACAGCAGGGGCGTCTTCTTCTGCTCCAGCGTCTCGGCGGCGCAGACGTTGGCCTGGATCATCATCTCCTCGATCAGCCGGTGGGCCTCGAGGCTGACGCGGGGCTCGATCGAGATGATCTGGCCCTCGGCGTTCATGCGGATGCGGCGTTCCGGGCTTTCGATGGCCAGAGGGCTGCGCTTGAGACGGCCCTTCAGCATGGTCCGGTAGGCGTTCCACAGCGGATAAAGGATGGCCTCCATGATCGGGCCGGTCGTGTCGTCGGTCTGGCCGTCGATGGCCGCCTGGGCCTGTTCGTAGGACAGCTTGGCCTGCGACCGCATCAGGCCGCGGACGAATTTGTGTCCCGTCTTCCTGCCGTCCTTGTCGAAGACCATGCGCACGGCCATGCAGGCGCGGTTCTCGCCTTCCTTGAGGCTGCACAGGCCGTTGGACAGGCGCTCGGGCAGCATCGGTTCGACCCGGTCGGGGAAGTAGGTCGAGTTGCCCTTCTCGCGGGCTTCCCGATCCAACGCGCTGCCGGGCCGGACGTAGGCGGCGACATCGGCGATGGCGACCCAGACGACCCAGCCGTCGGGGTTCTTCGGATCGTCGTCGCGCATGGCGTAGACGGCGTCGTCGTGGTCGCGGGCGTCGGCCGGGTCGATGGTGATCAGCGGCAGGTCGCGCAGGTCCTCGCGGCCCTTCAGCGAGGGCAGCTCCTGATCCTCGGCCTCCTTCTCGACGGCTTCCGAGAAGCCCATCGGGACGTTGTGGGCGGCGATGGCGATCAGGGAAGCGGCCCGGGCGTCGCCCTCGTGGCCGATCTTCTCGAGGATCTTGCCGCGTTTGGGTCCGTAGCGCTGGTCGCCCTTCTCGATGGCGGCCAGGACCAGATCGCCGTCGCGCAGGCCCTCGGCCTGGGCG
>NZ_JAKFEB010000083.1:0-25658 GCF_036677305.1 Brevundimonas sp.
TCGACGTTCAGCGCCTTGCGCAGGCGGCCGACGTGGACGTCGACGGTGCGGGCCTCGACGTAGACGTCGCTGCCCCAGACGGCGTCCAGCAGCTGTTCGCGGCTGAACACCCGGCCCGGGTGCTGCATCAGGTGATCCAGCAGGCGGAATTCGGTGGGGCCGAGGTGGATCTCGTTGCCGGCGCGCCTCACCCGATGCGCCACGCGGTCGATGACGATGTCGCCATGGTTGATGCGGTCGTCGGCCAGACCCGGGCGGATGCGGCGCAGGACGGCGCGGATGCGGGCGATCAGCTCGCTCATCGAGAAGGGCTTGGTCAGATAGTCGTCGGCGCCGGTGTCGAGGCCGCGGATGCGGTCGCTTTCCTCGCCGCGCGCGGTCAGCATGATGATCGGCAGGTTGCGCGTCTCGGCCCGGCCGCGGATGCGGCGGCAGACCTCGATGCCCGACAGCTTGGGCAGCATCCAGTCCAGCAGGACCAGGTCGGGCAGGCGTTCGTCGATCTGGAGCATGCCCTCCTCGCCGTCGGCGGCGACGACGACGCGATAGCCCTCCTTTTCAAGATTGTACGAGAGGAGGGTCGCCAGGGCGTCCTCGTCTTCCATCACCAGTACGTAAGGCTGCACGTCGAACTCTCCGGTCAGGCGGGCTTCGTCGGGGCGGGGGTCGGGTCGGGGTCGGTGGACGGGTCAGGGTTCCAGCGGGGACGCTCGCCGGTGAATTCCTGGCCCGTGATCTCGTAGTAGATGGTTTCGGCGATGTTGGTGGCGTGATCGCCGATACGCTCGA
Organism: Brevundimonas sp.; assembly: GCF_036677305.1. GTDB lineage: Bacteria > Pseudomonadota > Alphaproteobacteria > Caulobacterales > Caulobacteraceae > Brevundimonas. Next base: position 790 of record NZ_JAKFEB010000083.1, read on the forward strand.
GGTTCTTGGCCATGAACAGCAGGTGGGTGCCCGCCGTGATCGTGCGCGGGTCGCCCATCATGTAGGTCAGCAGCTCGCGGAACAGGGCGTTGTAGTGCTCGTCCACCTCGTCGTCGGTGTTCCAGACGGCGATGGCGCGGTCGACCTCGGCGGCGGCGTAGGCGTCCAGCACGTCGCGCAAACGCATCGAGACGAGCTTGCCCATCCGCTCGATGGACCGGGTCAGGGGGGGCATGGGATCGCCCTCGGCCAGGATCAGACCGCGCTTGGCGATGTTCTTGGCCAGGTCGCCGGTGCGCTCCAGATCCACCGCCAGCTTCATCGAGGCGAGGGTGCGGCGCAGGTCCGAGGCGACGGGCTGGCGCAGGGCGATCAGGCGGATGGCCTTGCGCTCGATGTCGCGGTGCATGGCGTCGAGGCGGCCGTCGCGCTCGACCACGGCGCGGGCCAGGGCGATGTCGCGGCGGGCTACGGAATCGACGGCGTCGGCGACCTGGGCCTCGGCCAGTCCGCCCATGCGGGCGACCTCGGCCGTCAGCTGGTTCAGTTCGTCGCCATAGGCCTTGACGGTGTGCTGGTTCATCCGAACCGCCCGGTGATGTAGTCGAGCGTACGGCGCTCGCGCGGATTGGTGAAGATGTCCTCGGTGTCGCCCGTCTCGATCAGGCGGCCCAGGTGGAAGAAGGCGGTGCGCTGGCTGACGCGCGCGGCCTGGGCCATGGAGTGGGTGACGATGACTATGCAGTAGCGCTCGCGCAGCTCGTCGATCAGCTCCTCGATCTTGGCCGTGGCGATGGGGTCCAGGGCCGAGCAGGGCTCGTCCATCAGGATGACCTCGGGCTCGACCGCGATGGCGCGGGCGATGACGAGACGCTGCTGCTGGCCGCCGGACAGGCCGGTGCCGGGCGAATGCAGACGGTCGGCGACCTCTTCCCACAGGCCGGCGCGCTTCAGCGACGCCTCGACCACGCCGTCGAGTTCGGATTTGGACGCGGCAAGACCGTGGATGCGGGGGCCGTAGGCGACGTTCTCGTAGATGGTCTTGGGGAAGGGGTTCGGCTTCTGGAACACCATGCCGACGCGGGCGCGCAGCAGGACGGGGTCGACGGACTTCGCATTGACGTCCTCGCCGTCCATCTCGATGCGGCCGGTGACGCGGGCGCCGGTGATGGTGTCGTTCATGCGGTTCATGGTCCGCAGGAAGGTCGACTTGCCGCAGCCCGACGGGCCGATCAGGGCGGTGACCGTCTTGTCCGGGATGTCCAGCGAGACGTCGTACAGCGCCTGTTTGCCGTCATAGAAGACGGACACGTCGCGGGCGGCGATCTTGGTCGGACCGACGGGGGTCGAGTTGTGAACGACCGGGGGCGCGGCGATGACGGGGGCGGCGGGCTGGCCGCCCTCGACGCCGTCCGGAGCCCGGAAAAGGTTGAATTTCATCGGGCTACCACCGGCGTTCAAAGCGCCGGCGCAGGAAGATGGCGGCGGCGTTCATGACGATCATGAAGGCGAGAAGGACAAGGATGGCGGCCGCCGTGCGCTCATGGAAGGCGCGTTCGGAAGCGTTTTCCCAGATGTAGACGAGCGAGGGCAGGGCGCCGGTCGGCTCGCCGATGCTGTGTGGAATGCCCGGGATGAAGCTGACCATGCCGATCAGCAGCAGGGGGGCGGTTTCGCCCAGGGCGTGGGCCATGGAGATGATGGCGCCGGTCATGACGCCCGGCATGGCCAGGGGCAGGGTGTGATGGAAGACGGTCTGGGTCTTTGACGCGCCCATGGCCAGGGCGGCCTCGCGGATCGAGGGCGGCACCGCCTTCAGCGACGAGCGGGTGGCGATGATGATGGTCGGCAGGGCCATCAGGGCCAGCACGAGTCCTCCGACCAGCGGGCTGGCGCGGGGCAGGTGCATCCAGTTGATGAACAGGGCCAGACCCAGCAGGCCGTAGATGATCGACGGCACGGCGGCCAGGTTGTTGATATTGACCTCGATCAGGTCGGTGATGCGGCCGCGCGGGGCGAACTCTTCCAGGTACAGGGCCGCGCCGACGCCGAGCGGAATGGCGATGAAGGCGGTGACCAGCAGCATCAGGGCCGAGCCGACCACGGCGCCGAGAACCCCGGCCAGTTCCGGCTCGGTGGAGTCGCCCTTGGTGAACAGGCCTCTGTTGAAGTGGGCGGCGACATGGCCCGAGGCCTTCATGCGATCGAGCCAGCCGATCTGTTCGTCGCTGAGACGGCGCTGGTCGGCGGGGGTGTCGCGCGAGATCTCGCCCTTGAAGAACAGGTCGGCGTCGTCGGAGACGGGGGCCGCGATGGGCACGGTCTGGCCGATCAGATTGGGGTTTTGCTGGACGCGGGCGGCGGCGGCGAATTTCAGTTCCGAGGAGAACAGGCTGCGCATGGCCGTGGCCTTCGTGCCCTGGGCGTCGTCGACGACGCCGAAGCGGGCCAGCTGCTGTTCGGCCACCAGCAGTTCGAAATTGGTGCCCTGCGGATAGCCGCGGTCGACGCGCGCCGGGTCCATGTAGACGGGTACGGTGACGGTGTGGGCGTAGAAGGCCGTGTGGCCCTGTTCGATGATGCGGCCCAGCAGCAGCAGCAGGAAGCCGACGGCCACGCCGATGGCCAGCAGGCCGTACAGCTTGAAGCGGCCCTCGCGGGCATAGCGGCGCTTGAGACCGGCGCGCAGGCGATCGGCGCGCATCTCGGGCGTGACGGTCGCGTCAGTCATATTGCTGCCGATAGGTCTGGACGATGCGCTGGGCGACGATGTTCAGCATCAGGGTGACCAGGAAGAGGGTCAGGCCGAGGCCGAAGGCGGACAGGGTCTTGGGGCTGTTGAACTCCTGGTCGCCCGTCAGCAGGGTGACGATCTGGACGGTCACGGTGGTGACCGTGTCCAGCGGGTTCAGGGTCAGGCGGGCGGCCAGGCCGGCGGCCATGGTCACGATCATGGTCTCGCCGATGGCCCGCGACATGGCCAGCAGCATCGCCCCGGCGACGCCGGGCAGGGCGGCCGGCAGGAGCACGCGTTTCACTGTCTCGGACTTGGTCGCGCCCATGGCGTAGGAGCCGTCGCGCAGCGACTGGGGCACGGCGTTGATGATGTCGTCGGACAGGGAGCTGACGAAGGGGATCAGCATGATGCCCATGACCATGCCGGCGACGAGGGCCATCTGGTTCTGGACCAGCATCAGATACTGGCCGAGGCCGTCCAGCGGTCCGCCGACCAGCAGGGCGCCGATCTCGTTGAAGAAGACCCGGAAGGCGGGACCCACGGTCAGGGCCGCGAAGAAGCCGTAGACCACGGTCGGGACGCCGGCGAGAATCTCGAGCACGGGTTTGACGATCGCGCGGAACCCGGGGCCGGCGTACTCCGACAGATAGATGGCCGAGAACAGGCCGACCGGGGCGGCGACCAGCATGGCGATCAGCATGATGAGGAAGGTGCCGGCGAACAGCGGCAGGGCCCCGAAGGCGCCCGTCGATCCGACCTGGTCGGCGCGGATGGCGGTCTGGGGACTCCACTGGGTCCCGAACAGGAATTCGGTGATCGGCACCGAGGAGAAGAACCGGATCGAGTCATAGACCAGCGACGCGATGATGCCGACGGTGGTGAGGATGGCGACGGCCGAGCAGAGGAACAGCAGGCCGATGATCCAGCCTTCCACGCGATTGCGGGCCCGCATGCCGGGACGAATCTGGCTGAAGACGAACAGGGCCCCCAGCAAGGCGGCGACGACGGCCGCGGCGAGGGCGCCCAGCTCGAGCATCAGGGCGATGCGGTGGACCCGCCGGCCCTCGGTGGGCAGAAGTTCGGCATAGGGGGCGGGCCAGATCTGCACCGCCGGGCGCCCGGCCCCGACCGCGCGGGCGTCGGCGAAGAAGGCCTCGCGGCGGAAGGGCTCCAGCTGCTGCACGGCTTCCGGCGCGCCCGAGGCGGTCAGCTGCCGTTCAATCGGCGCGGAGAAGACATTGGCCGCGATCAGGATGACGAGCGCCGGAACCACGGTCCAGATCAGGGCGTAGGCGCCGTGTTGTCCGGGACGGGAATGGGGCCGCTGGCCCTCGCCGCGCCGACGCGCGAACCGGCGGCCGCCCAGATAGGCGACAACGGCTGCGGCGATCAGGATCGGCAGGAAAAGCCAGGTCATCGGCGTCCGGAACAGCAGGAATCGGAACGCCGGTTTCCCGTACGCCCCGCCGCGATAACTGCCCGGGAATGGTCAGCGGATTACGACGGGTGAATGACAGTTCTGTTACGCTGCCCGGCCCCCTGACGCCCTTCTGTCATGGAGCCGGGGCGGAGCGCGGGGCGGCGACCGGGAAATAGGCTGTGAATACCGCGCCATGACCGGGGGCGCTTTCCACCGTCAGGCCGCCGCGATGGCGGTTGACGATATGTTTGACGATGGCGAGGCCCAGGCCGGTGCCCTGCCGTTCCCCGCTCTTCTGACCTTCCACGCGGTAAAAGCGCTCGGTCAGGCGCGGCAGATGTTCGCGCGCCAGTCCCGGGCCGTGGTCGCGAACCGTGATGGCGGCGTAGCGCTGGCCGGTTTCGCGGTCGGGCGTGACCAGCGGCAGCCGGGTCGCCCCGTCGCCGCGATTGCCGCCGGACCAGGGCGCCGACGCCTCGTCGAGGGCGATGTCGGGCTGGATGACGATCTCGACCGTCGCGCCCGACGGGGAATATTTGATCGCGTTGTCGACCAGGTTCTGGACCACCTGCAGGATTTCATCGCGGTCGCCGCTGACGGGCGCGTTGAGCCCCCGGTCCTGCAGGCTGACGGTGACGGCGCGGTCGGCGGACAGCACGCTGACGGCGTCGACCACATCGGCGGCGGCGCGGGCCAGATCGACCCGGCCGGCGGGCGGGATGTGCTCGTTCAGCTCGATCCGGCTGAGCGACAGCAGGTCCGCGACAAGGCGGCTCATGCGGTCGGCCTGGGTCGCCATGATGTCGAGGAATTTGTCCCGCGCCTTGGGGTCGTCCTTCGCGTGGCCCTTCAGGGTCTCGATGAAACCCGCCAGCGAGGCCAGCGGCGTCTTGAGCTCGTGGCTGGCGTTGGCGAGGAAGTCGACGCGCATCAGCTCCATGCGGCGCACGTCCGTCTCGTCGCGCAGGACGACCAGCGCCAGGGTCTGGCCGTCGGCGGAGGGAAGGGGCCGGGTCAGGGCGCGCCAGTGCCGCGTCTGGGCGCCCACGCCCGCGTAGTCGGTCGTGCGGGCCACGCCGCCGAACAGGGCCTCGTCGACGGCTTCCAGCACAGCGGGTTCACGCAGCACGGGCACCAGCAGGGCGCCTTCGGACTGGATGCGAAGCAACTCGCGCGCGGCCGTATTGGCCAGGACGATGCGGCGGCCGGCGATGTCGTCGGCCTCGCCGCCCGACACGACCAGAACCGGGTCCGCCAGGGCCTCGAACACGCTGTCCAGCAGCAGCCGGTCCGCCGGCGGCTCCGTTTCGGTCGTCCCGACGGGCTCGCTCGCTGCGCGGGGACGGCGATGGATCATCCAGGTCGACAGGGCGACCAGGGCGGCGGCCCCGAACAGCCACATGGGCGACACGGGCTGAAGGAAGGCGGCCAGAAGCAGGGCGGCGACGGCGATGCCCGCGCCGGCGCCGACGGTCCACATCCGGGATCCGGACCGGGGCGCGACGGGTGAGGGGGAAACTTCGTAGGGCATTCACGCTTTCGCTGGCGCGGGCGACTCGTATCCCGCGAACATGACACGGAATTCATGACAACAGGGCGTCGACGGCGCCCGTTTCGGGTTGTCAAACGTCCTTTACACTCCTATCCATCATGGAAAGAGATCGAGTTCGGCGGAGGGGACCATGGCGGCGTTGACGCTGGAGGGCGTAAGCAAACGGTACGGGGAGTTCCGGGCCGTGAAGGACCTGAGCTTCCAGGTCGAGAAGGGCGCGATCTGCGGCTTCCTGGGCCCGAACGGGGCCGGCAAGACCTCGACCATCCGCATGATCCTGGGCCTGCAGGGCGTTTCGGCCGGCCGGATCGAAATCCTCGGCGCCGACGACGGCCGCAAGGTGCGCGACCGGATCGGCTTCCTGCCGGAGGAGCGGGGCCTCTACAAGAAGATGACGCCTGTCGACGCCATCGCCTTCTTCGGCTCGCTGAAGGGACTGCCGCTCGGCGAGGGCCGCAGACGCGCGAGGGACATGCTGGACGCCCAGGGTCTGGGCGCCTCCCGGCACAAGAAGATGAAGGAGCTGTCCAAGGGGATGGCCCAGAAGGTCCAGCTGATCGCCTCGGTGGTGCATCGGCCGGAGTTCGTCATTCTGGACGAACCGTTCTCGGGCCTCGATCCGGTCAACCAGCAGGGCCTGGAGACGGTGATCCGGCAGCTGGCGGCGGACGGGGCCACGGTGCTGTTCTCGACCCATGTGATGCAGCACGCCGAACGGCTGTGCGACAAGGTGGTGCTGCTGGCGCGGGGCCAGAAGGCCTTCGAGGGCACGGTCGCCGAGGCGCGCGCGACGTCCCGCCGGTTCCTGGAGCTTGAAGGGGCGATCGACGCCGCGCAGGCGGGATCCCTGCCGGGCGTGACCGGCGTCGAGGTCGTCTCCGAGACCGACGGGGTCCGGGTGTTGAAGGCGGCCCTGGGTCAGGGCGGCAAGGGGCAGGAGGCGCTGAAGGCGGCCTTCCTGGGCGGGCTGGACGTGCGGCGCTTCGAGCTGCGCGAGCCCAGCCTGCACGACGCCTTCATCAGCCTGACAGGGGACAATCCCGACGTCGATCAATCCGTGAAAGTGTCGGAGGCCGCCCGATGAACCGCACATTCCTGATCGCCCGGCGCGAATACGCCGCCTACGCCAAGACCGTGGGCTTCTGGCTGTCGCTGCTGGCCTTCCCGTTGTTCGCCGTCATCGGCGGCGCGGTGCCGATCCTGATCCGGACCTCCGAGCCGGTTCGCGCCGTGGCGGTGATCGAGGAAGGCCCGGCGGCCGTCGGCCTGGCCGGCGCCGTCAGCGACGCCCTGCGTCGCGAAAGCGAACGGCAGGCGGAACGCGCCAGGGAGGCGGCGGAGAAGGCCAAAGAGGCGACGGGCGGCGTCGCGCCGCCGCCGAACGCAGCCCAGGGCGCGCTGGCGTCGCTGGGTGCGACCCGGATGCGCATCGTGGCCACTCCGGCCGAGATCACGGCCGCCGCGCCCGGCGAGGCCCAGACCGACGCGGTCCGCCGCTTCCTCGACGAGGAAACGCCCAAGGACAGGCGGCTGGACGCCGTGGTCTTCCTGACCCGCGACGCCGCGGGCGCGCCCGGCGCCCGCGTCTGGACCGCCCGGGCCACCGACGACACGGTCGAGGACTTCGTGCGCGACGCCCTGCGCGCCGCCCACCGCCGCACGGTGTTCGAGGCGGCGGGAATCGACGGCGCGGTGGTCGAGGCGACCGAGGCCTTCCGGCCCACGGTGACGGCCTTCTCGCCCAAGTCGGCCAGCGGCGGCGAGGTCTCGTTCCGTGACCGGCTGCCCCAGATCATGGGCCTGATCGGCGGCTTCCTGCTGTGGTCGCTGATCATCACCGGCGCCTCGATCCTGCTGAACAGCGTGATGGAGGAGAAGTCGAACAAGATCCTCGAGGTGCTGCTCTCGTCCGCCTCGGCGACCGAAATCCTGGCGGGCAAGGTTCTGGGGGTGGCCCTGCTGACCCTGACCGTGCTCGCGGCCTGGGGCTCGATCGGCGCGGCGGGCATGATCGGCTTCCTGCCCCAGTACGCCGGCGACGTCGGCGACGTGCTGCTGAACGGCGGCATGCTGGGCTGGTTCGTGGCCTTCATGGTCGGCGGCTACATGATGTACGCGGTGCTGTTCGCCGCCATCGGCGCCTTCTGCGAGACGCCCCGCGACGCCCAGACGCTGATGGGTCCGATCATGATGGTGCTGGTCATCCCCATGATCACCATGCAGATGGCGCTCCGGACCCCGGACGCGCCGGTCATCCAGATCATGTCGATGATCCCGTTCTTCACGCCGTTCGTCATGATGGCTCGCCTGCCGTCGGAGCCGCCGATGATCGAACTGATCGGCTCCATCGCCGGCATGTTCGCCTTCGCCCTGTTCATGGTCTGGATCGCCGGGCGCGCGTTCCGGGCCGGGGCCCTTTCGGACGTGAAGCTGAGCTGGAAGGCGTTCGGAGCCGCGATCCGGGGCGGGGGAAGCTAGGCGGCCGTCGCCGTGCAGTTCCTGAAAACCCTTCGTCCGCGGGTCCGGAGCGGGGAGATCACCTCCAGCATCCGGATCTGGCGCTCGCCGCGTGTCAGCGTCGGTAAACGCTACGCCATGGACGGCGGCTGGATCGAGATCGAGGCCGTGCGGGAGATGTCCATCGAGGACATCTCTCCCGGGATGGCCCGGGACTCGGGGTTCGAGGGCCTCGTCGACCTGTTGAAGACGGCGAAGCATGGCGCAGGGACCCGGGTGTTCCTGATCCGGTTTCACTACCTGTCCGCCGACGAGGCCTGATCCCCGCGATCCCGGAAAAGAAAAGGGCCGCTCCGGTTTCCCGGGGCGGCCCTTGATCTGTCTGGTCTGGCGTTCGCCTAGGAGCGCGGACCGCCGACGCCCGGCACGCGGGGCTTCGGAGGCGGCAGCAGGCCTTCGCGCTGCATGCGCTTGCGGGCCAGCTTGCGGGCGCGGCGCACGGCCTCGGCCTTCTGGCGGGCGCGCTTCTCCGAGGGCTTCTCGTAGTGCACGTGGCGCTTCATCTCGCGGAAGCTGCCTTCGCGCTGCATCTTCTTCTTGAGGGCCTTCAGCGCTTGATCGACGTTATTATCGCGAACGAAAATCTGTACCAGGTTGAACTCTCCTTTGGCCGCCCGCCGCGCACCTCGAAAGGGAGACGGGCAGACAAATAAAATCGTCTTCCGGGGACAGGGTCCGCGGATGAAGGCGGGCTGATACACGTTTGCCCCCCCGCTGTCCAGATCGTCGCGCTTCAATCTGAAGGGTCGAAACGCCCGCCGCGTGGGCATATGCTGTCGCCATGACCGAAGCGCCACACCTGTCGAACGAGACGCCCGGCGAAGACTGGGGCGACCGGATGGAGCAGTCCGTGCTGGACGCGGCCGTGCGGCTGGCTCCCGCCCTGGGCTGGAACAGCCGGATGGTGAGGCGCGCCTGCGCCGAAAACGGCCTGTCGCCGGGGGATGAGGAGCTGTTGCTTCCAAACGGCGCGCGGGACCTGGCGGCCCTGCTGTCGCGCAGGCACGACGACCGGGCGCTGGCGGTGCTGGCCCAGGTCGATGCAAAGTCGGTGAAGATGCGCGAGCGAATCGCCCGCGCCGTCTCGGCCCGGATGGAGGCGGGGGCCGCCGATCTGGAGGCCACGCGCCGCTGCGCCGCCTTCCTGGCCCTGCCGACCAACGCCGATCTGGGGCTGAAGCTGGCGTGGGAGAGCGCCGACCACCTGTGGAACTGGGCCGGGGACACGGCCACCGACTGGAACCACTATTCCAAGCGGGCGATCCTGTCGGGCATCCTGATCCCGGCCCTGACCATGCGCTGGTTCGACGGGAAGGACGCGGCCGAGGCCTTCGTGGCCGCCCGGATCGAGAACGTCATGGCCTTCGAGAAGTGGAAGGCCGGCAGGGATTTCGACGCGCCGCTGCGGAAGGTCAGCGAGGCTCTGAGCCGAATGCGGTACGGGGCGAAGGCCCCTTGACCCTCTCCCGCTGGGAGAGGGCTTGAGCGCACGGCGGCGAAGCCGTCGTCCTGGCGCGAAAGGGTGAGGGTCGACTGCAGGCGGGCGGCTTCGCTGCTTCACCACCCGACCCTCATCCCGCGCTGCCCGCCACCTCTCCCCGCGGGAGAAGGATCGGCTTTCGAGAATGGAGACTCTCGCCCCCTCCCACTCACCCTTTTGAGGACAGAAATCCGCTACTTTCGCCCCGCCGAGGGCGTCTGCCTCGCCGCCAGACCCGACCTGCGACCGTTTCTGACGCAGGCCCGTGCAACATAGCGAGAATGCCCGCCGGGCCTGGTCTTTGACAGCATCCAATCCCTCGTCGCCGCCGCTCAGGCCGCGATGAATCCATGTTCAGCGACGCAGTCGCGTTCGTTGGAGTCCGATGTTCGATTTTTTGGGGCGGGGTACGAGACTCTCTGCCCTCGACCGACCTCGGATCAGAGGGGCTTCACCCGGTTCACATGGCCCATCTTTCGGCCGGGGCGGGCCTCGGCCTTGCCGTAGAGGTGCAGGCGGGCGTCGGCCTTGCCGGACAGCTTCGTCCACTGGTCGACCTCGTCGCCCAGCAGATTGGTCATTTCGACACGGGCGTGGGCGGTGGTGGGCCCCAGCGGCCAGCCGGCGATGGCGCGGATGTGCTGCTCGAACTGGTCGCAGACGCAGCCGTCCTGGGTCCAGTGGCCCGTGTTGTGGACGCGCGGCGCGATCTCGTTGACCAGCAGACGGCCCTCGCCGAGATCGAACAGTTCGACGCCGAGGACGCCGACGTAGTCGAGGCCTTCAAGGACGGCCTTCGCGATGGCCCGGGCGCGCTTCTCCGTCTTGGCGTCGACGGCGGCGGGGGCGAGGGTCGTCTTCAGGACGCCGCCCTTGTGGATGTTCTCGCCCAGCGGATAGACGGCGATCGCACCGTCTCTGCCGCGGGCGGCGATGATCGACAGTTCGCGCAGGAACGGCGCCTTCGCCTCGAGGATGGCGCGGCCCTGACCCACGGCGTTCCAGGCGTCGGCCGCCATGGCGGCCGAGCGGACCCAGACCTGACCCTTGCCGTCATAGCCGTCGCGCCGGGTCTTCAGCAGGGCGGGGGCGCCGAGGCGGTCGAGGCCGGCCAGCAGGTCGTCCAGGCTGTCCACCGCGGCGAAGTCGACGGTGGTGGCGCCGACGCCGTTCAGGAAGGTCTTCTCGTCGACGCGGTCCTGCGCCACGGCCAGGGCCTTGGGGCCGGGGGCGACGACGGCCCCGCCCCGGGCCAGCCGTTCGACCGAGGTCGCGGGGACGTTCTCGAACTCGAAGGTGACGGCCTGACAGGTCTGGCCCAGCACCATCAGGGCGGCGGGATCGTCATAGGCGGCGACGATCTGGCCCTGGGACACGCGTCCGGCGGGGCTGTTCTCCTCGGGGTCGAGGATGACGACGTTGAAGCCGAGGCGGGACGCGGCCTGGCTGAGCATGCGGCCCAGCTGGCCGCCGCCGAGAATGCCGAGGGTCGAGCCGGGAGCCAGAGGAGCCACTCAGTCCTCGACCGTCTCGTGGACCGCCTCGGTCTGGGCTTCGCGGAAGGCCGTCAGCCGTCCGGCCAGCACCGGATCGGCCAGGGCCAGGATCTGGGCGGCCAGGATGCCGGCGTTCTTGGCCCCGGGCTCGCCGACCGCAAGGGTGGCGACCGGCACGCCGCCGGGCATCTGGACGATGGACAGCAGGCTATCCAGCCCCTTCAGGGCCTTGGACTCGACCGGCACGCCCAGCACGGGCAGTTCGGTCATGGAGGCGGCCATGCCCGGAAGGTGGGCCGCGCCGCCGGCGCCGGCGATGATGACCTTGAAGCCCGCGGCCTTGGCGCCGGTGGCGAAGTCGAACAGGCGCTGCGGCGTGCGGTGGGCGCTGACGACCTTCGCCTCCCAGGCCACGCCGAGGCGATCCAGGGCGTCGGCGGCGTGTTTCATCGTCGGCCAGTCCGAGCGGCTGCCCATGATGATCGCCACGGGAGTCTGAGTCGGCATGGGTGCACGCCCTTTCGCGGGAAAGCGGCGCGATACAGGACTCGCGTTGCGCCCGCAACCGACCGCGTTAGGCTGACGCTTGGTCGGGCGTGTGAGTCGCCGGCCGGGGGAGCCCTCTTCGCTCGTGACCAACGCGGCCCTTATCGACCCCTACGACGAGATCGAGCGCCTGCGCGCGGAGATCGAGGCCCTGCGCCGTCGCGCCGAAGCGGCCGAGGCGGCGGCGGACCACGACGTGCTGACGCCGGTTCTGAACCGGCGGGGATTCATCGCGGCGATGAAGAGCGCCATGGCCTTCTGCCAGCGCCACGGCACGCCGGCGGTGCTGCTGTATCTCGACCTGGACGGGTTCAAGGGCGTCAACGACAGCCTGGGCCACGCCGCGGGCGATGCGGCCCTGGTGCATATCGCCAATCTGCTGACCAACAATCTGCGCGAATCGGACGCGGTGGGCCGGCTGGGCGGAGACGAATTCGGCCTGCTGATGCTGAACGCGGGCCTGAACGGCGGCCGGGAGAAGGCCCAGCGGCTGGCGGACGCGCTGGCGGCCGAGGATTTCACCTGGAACGGCCAGTCGGCGCGTCTGGGCGGATCGTTCGGCGTGCGCGCCTTCAACGGTCACACCGACCCCGAGGTCTGGCTGGCCGAGGCCGACGCCGCCATGTGGGTGCGCAAGAAGGGCCGGTAATCCGGCTCAGGCGATGATGTCGGGCAGGATCCGGTCCTCGATCTTGGTGATCTCGTCGCGCAGCAGCAGCTTTTTCCGCTTGAGCCGGGCGATCATCAGCTGATCGGGCACCGGCATGCGCGACAGGGCCTCGATCGAGGCGTCGAGATCGGCGTGCTCGAGCTGGAGCAGCTTGAGCCGGGCGTGGAGCGCCTGCTCTTCCTCGGTCAGAAACGGTTCGTCGTCATTCATACTGGCACCCCGGACGCCTTTTTATACCGTGCGCCGCATCAGGCCGGAAGGCGCTCGGCGAGACGCACCAGTCCGGCGCGCGGCGTCATCGGCGACCAGACCCGGGCGGCGGCCACCATGGCGGCGAGCGGGGGCTGGACCGGGCCCGAGGGAGCCGGAGCCAGGGCTTCCAGTGCGGTCAGAAGCCGGAATTCAGCTGCAAGCTCCACGGCCTTGACCTGCTCCCGCACGGCCTCGCGGGCGGCGTCGTCCAGATCGGGCGCGCGGGGCTTCAGGGCGCGGCGGACGGCCCGCAGCGGAGCGATGGCGGTTTCCTGCCATGCCCGGGCGGTGTCGCCGGCGGCTTCGAGGGCGTCCTCGTCGGGGGTGCGTCCCTCGGATGCGCACCAGGCGGCCCAGAGAAGCAGGGGAATGTTCTGACCGGCGGAGTCCTGGAGCTCCAGACAGGCGTCGGCGACCCCGTCGGCGGCCCAGGCGGTCAGCGACCAGTCCCGGAGACTCATTCCGCGGCCGCGCCCTTCAGCCCGCCCCAGCGGCGCACGGCGGACCAGTCGAGGCCGAAGACATCCAGCGCGCGGCCGACCGACTGGTCGACCATCTCCTCGAGGCTGGCCGGCTTCGCATAGAAGGCGGGCAGGGGCGGGGCGATGACGGCGCCCATCTCGGCCAGGGCGGTCATGGTGCGCAGATGACCGAGGTGCAGCGGGGTCTCGCGCACCATCAGGACGAGCGGGCGGCGCTCCTTGAGCATCACGTCGGCGGCCCGGGTCAGCAGGGTCGAGGTCACCCCGGTGGCGATCTCGCTCATGGTGCGGACCGAGCAGGGCGCGACGATCATCCCCATGGTCCGGAACGAGCCCGAGGCGATCGAGGCGCCGACGTCGTTGAGCCGGTGCGTCACGTCGGCGCGGTCGGTCAGGTCGTCGGCGGAAAGATCGGTCTCCTGCGACAGGGTCAGCAGGGCGGCGCGGGTCACGACGAGGTGGCTTTCCACCCCCAGTTCGCGCAGGGCGTCCAGCACGCGGACGCCGTAAGTCACGCCGGACGCTCCGGAAATTCCGACGACGAGTCTGTTGGAGGATGAGCCGGAAGGGTTCCGTACGGCTCCGTTCACATCTTCGGCCAATTCGGGCTCCAGGGTGGTCCGTATCAGGACGGTCGGCGTTTCACCGGAATGTGATTCTACAGCGGGTCAGACCCGGCGCTGACTGTACTGGTCCCTTAGACATGGAGGCGCAAGCCATGACCATCGAAGCTCGTATCCGCGAACTGGGAAACCGTCACCGCAACCTGGATGAAACCATCTGGCGCGAGACGATCCACCCGGCCACGGACTCGCTTCGCGTCAGGGAGCTGAAGCAGCGGAAGCTGCGGCTCAAGGAACAGATCACCAGCCTGGAGGCTCGCGCAGGATAGCGAAGCGGCCTCCCGACAAAGACATCGGCCCCGGAGAGCGATCTCCGGGGCCGTTTTATTCTAGTCCTTGTCGCCGAACACCGAGGCCGCGGTGGGCTCGGCCCCGCGGCGTTCGCGGGCTTCGGGGACGAACTCTTCCTCGACCGGCTCGACGGGGGCGTCGACGGGCTGGAGCGTGGCGCCGCCCTTCTTCGCGTCGTCGCGGGCCTTCTTGTCGGCGGCCTTGCGGACCAGTTCGTCCAGGGCCAGCTGGCCGACGAGGCCCAGGGTCACCGGATCGACCGGCTTGATGTTGGCGCTGTTCCAGTGGGTGCGGTTGCGCACGCTCTCGATGGTCGACTTGGTGGTGCCGAGCATCTTGGCGATCTGGGCGTCGGTCACCTCGGGGTGGTTGCGCACGAACCAGGCGATGGCGTCCGGGCGGTCCTGACGGCGCGAGACCGGCGTGTATTTCGGGGCCGGCTTGCCGCCCTTCATCAGTTCGGCGTGGCGGCTGACCACGGCCTGCATGCGGTAGCTGTCGTCGTTCTGGGCCTTGTCCAGTTCCTCGCGGGTCAGCTGGCCGTTGACCAGCGGATCGGCGCCGCGGATGTCGCGGGCCACGTCGCCGTCGGCGATGCCGCGCACTTCCAGCGGATGCAGGCCGCAGAAGTCGGCGATCTGCTCGAACGTCAGGGAGGTGTTGTCGACCAGCCAGACCGCGGTGGCCTTGGGCATGAGGATGTCGGTCATGAACGCATTCCGGTTTGGTTTTCAGGCCCGGAATCCGGGCTCTGGATACGACGGCGCCCGGCCTTTCGACCGGGCGTTGATGTTGGCGATATAGGCCTATTCGCCGGAAAAGAAAACGGATGCCGACAAGGCCGTACAGCCAAGGTTCATCGAGCAAGCGTGACGGTGGGGTCACGGACGCATCGGGCGCCCGGCAAACCTTCGGGAGGGACGACCATGTTGATCGAGATGCTGGCCGCCATGGCGGTTGTTTCAGGCGGAGCCGGTCCGGCCGTGCAGGACGGCCAGCGGGCGGCGCCGCGCGGCAGCTACCGCGAAAGCTGCAGCGGCGAATATGTGAACCGCGGCCGGCTGTACGCCGACTGCCGCACCAGCCGCGGGCAGGTGCGCGAGACATCGATCGATCTGAGCCGGTGCGCCAGCTACGAGATCGTCAACCGCGAGGGGCTGCTGGTCTGCGGTCCGAACCGGGGCGACTATGAGAGCCGGCCCGGCGGCGGCAACGGCGGCGGCAACGGCCGGCCCGGCGGCGGCTGGGGCGGAGGGCGCGGAGGGTCGGCGACGGTCTATCGTGACGCCGAATTCCGGGGCGCCGCCTTCCGGTTCGAGGACGAGGTCGCCAACCTGTCCAGCACGGGCTTCAACGACGCCATCAGTTCCATGGAGCTGCGCGGCGCGTGGGAGGTCTGCACGGACGCCTATTTCCGCGGTCAGTGCGTCACCCTGGACGGCGACATGCGGAACCTGCGCAACTCGGGCCTGAACGACCGGATTTCGTCGATGCGTCCGATCCGGCGCGGAGGACGCCGCTAGGTCGTCAGAACGATCTTGCCGACATGGCCGCCCGCTTCCAGCGCGAGGTGGGCGGCCGAGGCCTCCTCCAGGGGGAAGACGGACTCGACAGGCGGCCGAACCGCGCCGGAGGCGACCCAGGGCCAGACCGCAGCCTCGACGGCGGCGATCAGCCGGGCCTTCTCGTCGGCGGGGCGGGCGCGCAGGGTCGAGCCGGTGAGAACGATCCGCTTCATCATCAGCCGCGCCAGGTCGATCTGCGCGGTGGAGCCGGACAGGGTCGCGATCACCACCCAGCGGCCGAACGGCCTGAGCGCGGCCTGGTTGAGCGCCGCGTAGTCGGCGCCGACCATGTCCAGGACGACGTCGGCTCCTCCGAAGGCCGCGATGGCGGTCTCCATGTCGTCGGCGAGGGCGTCCAGGCTGAGGTCTGCGCCCAGCCGCGCCGCGGCGGCGGCCTTGTCCGGGCCGCGTGAGGTGGCGATCACCCTGGCCCCCGCGGCCCTGGCCATCTGGATCGCCGTGACGCCTATGCCGCTGGTGGCGCCGTGGATCAGCAGGGTCTCGCCGCTCTTGAGCGCGCCCGCCTCGAAGACGTTGGCGAAGACAGTGCATATGGTTTCGGGCAGGGCGGCGGCCTCGATCAGATCGACGCCGGTCGGGACGGGCAGGACGTGGCGGGCGTCGACGACGGCGTAGTCGGCGTAGCCGCCGCCGCCGAGGAGGGCGCACACCCTGTCGCCGATGGCCCAGCGGGCTGCGCCTTCGCCGACCTGGTCGACCTCGCCGGCGACTTCCAGACCGAGAATGTCCGACGCGCCGGGCGGGGCCGGATAGCGGCCGAGGCGCTGCAGGAGGTCGGGCCGGTTGATCCCGGCGGCGCGCACGCGAATCCGGATCTGACCCGGTCCGGCGACCGGATCGGGCCGCTCCGCCAGCGTCAGGGCCTCCGCCGGACCCGCGCCGCCCGCGATCTCGATGACCCGCATCCGTTCATCCCGTTCTTGCAATCGTCCGTCTCCGGGCGTTTTGATACGAGGTTGCGTATCCCTTGGCCACGAAGGAGGCGGCGATGTTCGATGATCTGGAGCCCCGTCCGGCGCGCGGCGCCCCCCTGATCGCCCTGACGCGAGAGGACCTGGACGGCTATTCGGTCGAGGACCTCAAGCAGCGCATCGAAGGGCTGGAGGCCGAAATCGCGCGGTCCCGGGCCGCCATCGAGGGCAAGTCGTCGCAACGCAACGCCGCCGACGCCATGTTCAACTTCCGGCCCTGAATCAACCTGTTGGCACAACCGTTGCAGTCCGTTGATGCGCCGCGCGAAACCGTGCCGCTCGTGATACGGATACGCGTTCCCTTATGAGTTTGACCGACTTCATGCCCACCGACGCCGACATTCCTCCGTCCGCCGGCCGCAGCCGCGCCGCCGTCGTCGACGACTTCGCGCGCTCGGAGCTGTTCGACCGCACCTTCCGCGAGGGCATGGAGCTGGTCGAGGAGACCGCCGCCTATCTGGACGGGGACGGCCGCCGCGAATCCAAGCTGCTCTCGCGGGCCACGGCCCTGGCCTACGCCGGCGAGAGCATGAAGCTGACCACCCGGCTGATGCAGATCGCCTCGTGGCTGCTGGTGCAGCGGGCGGTGCGCGAGGGGGATATGACGGCGCTGACGGCGTGCGAGGCGCGCTACCGGCTGACCGATCGCAAGCCCGAGACGGACCCGACCAACAGCGAACTGCCCATCGCCCTGGTCGAATATCTGGTCCGGACCGAGAAACTGCACGACCGCGTCCTGCATCTGGACCGCCGCATGTATCTGGACGCGCCCGAAGAGGACGCGGTCAATCCGGTGCAGAGCCAGCTGGACCGGCTGACGGCGGCCTTCGGGCAGTGAAACGGCCCCGGCTTCTGATCAGCCTCGGCGTTGCCGTTGTGATCATCGGGGCGCTGGCCGCCGCGGGGATTCAGAGTGGTCGTTCGCTGGTCCTGATCGAGAACCGCAGCGACACGCCCCTGAACCTTTCGGTCCAATCGACCCATCCCGGCGACTTCTCGTGGGCGGGCGGCCTGCCCGCCGGGAAGCGGATCGTCCGTACGGCGCGGTTCACGGCGGACGGAAGCGTCATGGCGGCCTGCCGCGACACGAACGGCATCAATCGGACGACCGGCGGCTATGTGACCCCAGGTTGGCCGCATCGAGTCGACGTCATCGCTGCGAGTTGCGTCGCCCTGCGGGTCGACGCCGACACTATCCCCTGAGCCCTACGGCCCGACGTCGTTCGCCACCCGGGCGCCGTCATCGACCGGCTTGGGCAGGCTGAGGGCGATGCCGAGGGCTTCGGCCAGTTTCGCATCCCGCTCGTAGACATCCTCGCGGAAGGCCACGCGCCCCTGGCCGTCGACGAAGGCGGTCCAGTAGAGCAGGCGTACGCTGATCTCGCGGCCGGTCTGGATGCGCTTGGTCTCGCGCGTGTCCTGGGCCGTGTCGAACTCGGCCAGCAGGACCGGATCGGGCGACAGCAGCAGACGGGCGAACTCGACCGCGCCCTGCACCCGGACGCAGCCGTGCGACCGCTGGCGCATGGCCAGGTTGAAGGCCGACTTGGACGGGGTGTCGTGCAGGAAGATGGCGTAGCTGTCGCGCAGCTCGAACTTCACATAGCCGAGCGCCGCCGTCGGGCCGGCGCGCTGGATGACCTGGCCGTTCTGGACGTACATGTTCTGGCTGGCCAGATAGCCGGGGCCGCGGGGCAGGATCTCGTTGCGGGCGATCGAGGCCGGGACATACCAGGGCGGGTTGGCGACCACCGAGGCGAACGGCTTTTCGAGGCTGGGGGTCTGGGTCGAGGGGGCGCCGCAGACGACGCGGTTCGAGTGAACGGGCCGGCCGTCCTTCCAGTAGACCATGATGGCGGCGGCGGTGTTGACCTCGATCCGCTCGGGCGCGACCTCGCGCTTCAACCAGCGGCGGCGTTCGAGGTTCAGGGCGATCTGGCGGGCGCGGTCCTCGGCCGAGGCGGACAGGGAGCGCTGGCTGCCGGTTCCGATACGGCCGTCGGCGACGAGGCCGTGACGGACCTGGAAGCCGCGCACGGCCGCCTGGAGCTCGGGGCCGTAGACGATGCCCTGCTGGGTCAGGCGCGCGCCGTCGGCTGCGGGCAGGTCGCCTTCGGCGACGAGGCGCTGGATCAGCGCCGGAATGCGGACGTCGCTGGCGCCCGGCTCGATCGTCGCGCCCTGCCGGAAGACCGGCCAGCCGCCCTCGCGGATCAGGCGGCGGTAGCGGACATAGCCCGCTGACAGGTTGGAATAGCCGATGTCCGTGGGGGCCAGGCCCTCGAACCAGTCGACCAGACGGTTCTGGGCCAGGGCGTCGTTCAGGCCGACGGGCAGGTCGACCCGGTTCTTCTGCATCTCCCACAGGTCTTCGACCGTCTCGGGGCGGACGCGGCCCTCGGCCAGCACGCGGGCATAGTCCATGGCCGCGGCGGTGGTCCGCATCTCGGCGGCGTTGCGATCGGCCGCCAGGGCTTCGAAGTTGAAATAGTCGGACTGGGCCAGGCCGTGCCGTTCGGCGCGGCCGGCGGCGGCCTGCAGGGCCCGCAGCCGTTCGGCGTTCCACACGGGACGCCAGCCGTTCAGCTCGTAGAAGGCGCGGACGTCGGGCTGGATGCCGGCGGGCAGGGTCGCCAGCTGGTCGTTGAAGCGATCATAGAAGGCGACGGCGGCCGGATCGCGGGTCTGGGCCAGGGCGACCTGACCCATCGCCGACGCAAACGCCGTCACGGCCGCGCCCAATCCGAGTTGCCGTCGATTCATCGCCAAAATCTCTATGCCGGTTTCGATGCGGAACACCGCGTTCCGCCCCCCGAAAGGCCAACGCCGTGATGTTATCGGCGTTCCGGCCAAACAGAAAGGCGCCGGTCCGGGGACCGACGCCTTTGTTGTCGTCTTGCTTCAGGGTGTGGCTGGAAAGCCCGCCCCGACAGCGGCCTACTTCTTGATGAAGCCGGCGAACTTGTTGTTGAAGCGCGACACGCGACCGCCGCGGTCCATCAGGTGGGCGTTGCCGCCGGTCCAGGCCGGGTGGGTCAGCGGATCGATGTCCAGGTTCAGGACGGCGCCTTCCTTCTGGTAGGTCGAGCGCGTCTGGTAGGTCGTACCATCGGTCATCGTCACGGTGATGAAATGGTAGTCGGGGTGCGTATCCGCCTTCATGGTCCTGATCCGGTCTCTGCGCGATGACGATGCCGACCGTCGGAGCGCGAAAATGAGAAACCCGCCGAGGAAACGGCGGGAATGAGCGGCGGCGTTTACACCGGGGGCCGTTCCGGGGCAAGAGGCGCGCGCCATGACAGATGCAACCGCCACCGTAGACGCCGCTGACATCCGGGGACGCCCCGGCGCGGGGGCCGTCCTGATCGAGCAGCTGGGCGAGGCGGGCAAGCGGCGCGAGAAGCGCCGGGACATCCGCCCGCTGGGCCGGTTGCTGCCCTATGCGATGCGGCACAGGGGCCATATGGCGATGGCGGGGATCTGGCTGATCCTGTCCACCGCGGCCTCCCTGGCCCTGACCGCCTCGGCGCGGGGCGCCATCGACAACGGATTCGACAACGGCGGATCGCAGCTGAACCTGTGGTTCCTGTTGCTGGGAGCGAACGCCCTGTTCCTCGGGCTGGCGACCGCCGTCCGCTATTATTTCGTCACCAAGACGGGCGAGCGGGTCATCGCCGACCTGCGCAAGGGCCTGTTCCAGCGCATCCTGACGCTGGATCCCGCCTTCTACGCCGCCATGCGCACCGGAGAGGTGCTGTCGCGCCTGACGACGGACATCGCCCTGGTCGAGACGCTGCTGACCACCTCGGTGTCCTACGCCCTGCGCAATTTCCTGACCCTGATCGGGGGGACGGTGCTGCTGTTCGTGGTCAGCCCGAAGCTGACGGGCATGGTGCTGCTGATCGTGCCGCTGCTGCTGGGGCCGATCTTCCTGTTCGGACGGCGGGTGCGCAAACTGACCGTGGCCTCGCAGGACCGGTTCGCCAATGCCGTGGGCTTCGCCGGCGAGAGCGTCGATGCGATCGAGACCGTCCAGGCCTTCGGTCGCGAGGCCAGCGCCATCGACCGCTTCGGCAAGGCCGTGGAGGATGCGTTCGGCGTGTCGCTGGTGCGGATGCGGGCGCGGGCCCTGATGACCGCCCTGATCATCGTGGTGATGTTCGGCGGCGTGACCCTGGTGCTGTGGCTGGGCGCCCAGGACGTGATCGCCGGGCGGATGACGCCGGGGGCGCTGTTGCAGTTCGTCCTGCTGTCGGTGTTCGCCGCGGGCGCCGTGGGCGCGCTGGGCGAGAGCTGGGGCGACGTGCAGAAGGCGGCCGGCGCCATGGAGCGGATCGACGAGCTGATGCGCAGCGAAGCGGCCATTCGCGCGCCGGAGACGCCGCGGGTGTTGCCCGAGCCGCCGACGGGCGAGGTGTCGATGTCTGCGGTGCAGTTCGCCTATCCGGGTCGGCCCGACCTTCCGGCGCTGAAAGGATTTTCGCTGACCGTGCGGCCGGGCGAGACGGTGGCGCTGGTCGGGCCGTCGGGGGCCGGCAAGAGCACGGTCATCCGGCTGCTGCTGCGCTTCTACGACCCGCAGTCGGGCGTGGTCTCGGTGGACGGGATCGACGTGCGGGAGGCCGATCCGGTCGCCGTGCGCGGCCGCTTCGCCTGGGTGTCGCAGGAGGCGCCGCTGTTCTCGGGCTCGGCCAGCGAGAATATCCGCTTCGGGCGCGAGGAGGCGGACGAGGCCGCCATCCGCGCCGCCGCCGTCGAGGCGCAGGCCCTGGCCTTCGTCGAGGCCCTGCCGCAGGGGTTCGACACGCCCCTGGGCGAGCGCGGCAAGAGTCTGTCGGGCGGGCAGCGGCAGCGGATGGCCATTGCGCGCGCCCTGGTCCGGGACGCGCCGATCCTGCTGCTGGACGAGGCGACCTCGGCCCTGGACGCCGAGAACGAGCGTCTGGTGCAGGCCGCGCTGGATCAGGCGATGGAGAACCGCACCACCATCGTCATCGCCCACCGCCTGGCCACCGTCCTGCGCGCCGACCGGATCGTGGTGATGGAGGACGGCAAGGTGGTGCAGGAAGGCACGCACCGGGCGCTGATGGCCCAGGGCGGGCTGTACGCCAAGCTGGCCGAGCTGCAGTTCCGCGCCGACTAGTCCAGCGCCGCCGCGATCCGGTCGGCGAGGCCGCGCAGGGTTTCCACATCCGCCATGGGCGCGTGGCCGTGGCCCTTCATCTGGCGGTCGGCCCAGCGCGGGATGATGTGGAAATGCAGGTGGAAGACGGTCTGGCCGGCCGCCTCCCCGTTCAGCTGCATGATCTGGACGCCGTCGGGCTGAAGCGCCTTTTCGACGGCGCGGGCCGTGCGGCGCGTGGCCTCGGTCAGGCGGGCGAGGGCGTCGGGCTCGATCTCCAGCAGGGTCCGCGCCGTCGAGGTCTTCGAGATCAGCAGGACATGGCCTTCCGACTGGGGGAAGACGTCCATGAAGGCCAGGACGTCGTCGTCCTCCCACACCTTCACCGAGGGAATCTCGCCGCGCAGGATCCGGGCGAAGATGTTGTCGGGGTCGTAGGCGGCCTTCAGGGTCATCGCGGGCCTCGCTTCCAATCGCGCTGTCATTTTCATCGTCATTCCGGGGCGCTCGGAGAGCGAACCCGGAACCCGGGGGAGCATCCGCCGACTTCAGCCCGAGCCCGGCGTCCGAGTCCAGTCACCTGGGTTCCGGGTTCCGCTGCGCGGCCCCGGAATGACGGGTGAGGGTGCAAAACATGGCGCATCGATCGCCCGTCCGCGGTACAGTCCCGGTTGAATCGGGAGGCCTCCATGCTGCGTTTCATCGTCCAGTTTCTCGTCACCTGCCTGGCCCTGTGGCTGGCGGCGCAGGTCGTGCCCGGAGTGGGGTTCAGCGATAATCCGTCGCTGTGGCTGGCGGCGATCCTGCTGGGCGTGGCCAACGCCATCGTGCGGCCGATCCTGACGATCCTGACCTTCCCGCTGACCATCCTGACGTTCGGCCTGTTCCTGCTGGTGGTGAATGCGGCGGTGATCGGACTGGTGGCCATGCTGCTGGGCGGCTTCGTGGTCGACGGCCTGTGGGCGGGGATCGGGGCGGCCATCGTCACCGGGATCGTCAGCTGGATCGCCGGCTGGTTCATCGGCGAGGACCGTCCGCGCCGCGCGGACTAGGCCTTGCGGAAGGGCGACAGTTCGTCGGTCATGACGGCGATCTCGGCCTCGACCGCCGGGCGCTCGCCCTCGAGGTAGCGGGCCACCGGGTCGCGCAGGGCCGGGTCGGCGATGAAGTGGGCCGAGAAGACGGGGGAGGGCAGGTAGCCGCGCGCGATCTTGTGCTCGCCCTGCGCCCCGGCCTCGACGCGCGACAGGCCGCGGGAGATCGCGAATTCGATGGCCTGGTAGTAGCAGAGCTCGAAATGGAGGAAGGGGACCTCCTCCAGCGCGCCCCACTGGCGGCCGTACAGGGCGTCGCGGCCGATCAGGTTCAGGGCGCCGGCGATGGCCTCTCCGTCGCGGAAGGCCATCACCAGGGCGATGCGGTCGGCCATGGTCGCGCCGAGGCGGGCGAAGAAGTCGCGCGTCAGATAGGGCCGGCCCCACTTCCGTCCGCCGGTGTCCATGTAGAAGGCGAAGAAGGCGTCCCAGTGCGCTTCGGTGATGTCGGCGCCGGTGAGGACGCGGATGTCGAGCCCGGCCCGGGCCTCGCGCCGTTCGCGGCGGATGGTCTTGCGGCGGTTCGAGGACAGGGCGGACAGGAAGTCGTCGAAGGTCTCATAGCCGCCGTTGCGCCAGACGTACTGCATGTCCTGCCGCTGCAGCAGGCCGGCCTCGCCCATGGCGTCCCATTCGGGACGCGCGGGGAAGTTGACGTGCAGGGACGAGACGCCGAGCCGTCCGGTCAGGGCCAGGGCGCCCTGAAGCAGGGCCTGACGCACTGTGGCTTCGTCAGCGTCCGGGTGGGCGAGGAAGCGGGGGCCGGTCACGGGGGTGAAGGGCACGGCGGCCAGCAGCTTGGGATAGTAGCGGCCGCCCGCGCGCTCATAGGCGTCGGCCCAGCTCTGGTCGAAGACGTATTCGCCCTGGCTGTTGCCCTTGAGCCAGAGGGGCATGACCCCGATGACGCGGCCGCCGTCGGCATGCAGGGCGAGGTGACGGCCGGCCCAGCCCTGACGCGGGACGGCGCTGCCGGAGGCCTCGCAGGCGTCGAGGAAGTCGAAGGAGACGAACGGATCGCCGGACGGGGAGGCGCAGGCGTCCCAGGCCTCGCGGCCTATGTCTGCGAGCCGGTCATGGATGTGGATCTGGAAATCCATGCTCACCCCACGCGAAGCGGGTTCATCACAACGAACACAACGAAATCACGACGGGCACAACGGGGCCGGAGCCAGATGCAGATACCGTTGTGTTCGCCGTGATTTCGTCGTGCCCGTTGTGATGAACCGCCCAAGCGGTCAGGTCGGCGCCAGGGCCGGGGATTGAATCCGCTTCGCGGGAAGACAGAACGGTTTGCGTCACCGCACCTCGACGATGGCGTCCACCTCGACGGCGAAGCCGAGGGGCAGTTTGTAGACGCCGACGGCCGAACGGGCGTGGCGGCCCTTGTCGCCGAAGACCTCGACCATCAGGTCGGAGCAGCCGTTGATGACGGCGGGGATGGCCTCGAAGTCGCCGGCGGCCTGGACGAAGCCGCCCAGTTTGACGACGCGGACGACGCGCTCGAGGTCGCCGTCGAGGGCGGCCGAGATCTGGGCCAGCAGGTTGACGCCGCACATGCGGGCGCCCTTGACCGCGTCCTCTTGCGAGACATCGCCGCCGACCGTGCCCTTGAGGCCGCCCGAGGCGTCGTTCGACAGCTGGCCCGAGATGTGGACCAGATTGCCCGTCCGGACGAAGGGCACATAGTTGGCGACCGCCTTGGCGGGTTCCGGCAGGGAGATGCCGAGTTCGGCGAGGCGGGCGGCGACGGTCATGGGAAAGGCTCCTGGGGGTTTGGCGGCGGTTTAGCGCGGCATGAGGCGTGCGTCATCGCTCTTCGGCGCTTCCGCTGAAAAGTTCGGGGAGGGCGCGGGGCGACCGGGCTCGCCCGGTGCTGTTGCAGAGTTACCGTTTCGACGAGACAGCCGCCCCGCGTCGTCGTTTTCCACGCGCGTGCCGGCCGCCGGCCCTGTTCGGGCCTTGCCGACGCCCGGACGGCTCCTTGCGGAGACCGGCCGGGGGGAGACTTGCGGCGTCATGCGCCGCAG
>NZ_JAKFEB010000084.1:0-2136 GCF_036677305.1 Brevundimonas sp.
GACCTTGGCGCCGCCCGGATGGCAGACGAAGCCGCCGATGTCGGCGGACGTCAGGCCCTGATCGGCCAGAAAGTCCATCGCGACTGGTCGGAAGTCGTTCTGTACCAGGGTCGGGATGTCGCTGCTGAACACCACCTTCAGCCCGTCGTCGGCCACGTCCCAGCCCATGACCTCCAGGGTGTCGGGCCAGGTATGCTCGCGGCTGGCGCCGAGCACGGGTCCGGTCGCGTCGTCGCGGCAGCTGACCACCGCCGCCGCCGCGCCGTCGCCGAACAGGGCGGTGGCGACCAGATTGCTCTTGGACCGGTCCTGCGCCCGGAAGGTCAGGGCGCACAGTTCGACGACCAGCAGCAGCACCCGCTCACCGGGATGGGCCCGCGCCAGATCCGCGGCCCGCGCCAGCCCCACGACCCCGCCCGCGCAGCCCAGTCCGAAGACCGGGAGCCGCCGGATGTCAGGCCGGAAGGCCATCACCTGCATCAGCCGCGCGTCGAGCGCGGGGGTGGCGATGCCGGTCGTGCAGACGGCCACGACGGCGTCGATATCGCCCGCCTCCAGGCCCGCCTGCGCCAGCGCCTTGCCGGCGGCCTCGGCCAGCACCCTGACCGCGTTCTCGAGGAACAGGTCGTTGCGTTCCGAAAAGCTGTGCGGCTCAAGGTACCATTCGATCGGGACGCAGGAATGCCGCGTCTCGATCAGGGCGTTGCGATAGATCGGGGCCAGGCGTTCGAACCCGCCGTGGGTGGTGGCGAACATTTCTGCGCCGTTGGCCGCGACGTCTTCCTGACGCAGCACATGGGGCGGCCACGCCAGGGCGAGGGACTGAAGCCGGGGGACCGGCGGCGCCGTACCGGAGCTGGACATCAAAGACGCGGCCTTCAAACAGTGTTATCGTCGATAACCCAAGCTACGCGGCCCCGTTCCTGCCAGACGCGGCCCACAGCCACATTGCGCGCGCCGACCGGATCCCGCCATGACCCTGACCGCCGAAGTCGACGATTTCCGCAAGCTGCGTCCCCAAGGCCTGCGTCCGTTCACGGCCCTGCGCGCCTTCCAGCGGCTGATCCGCGACAAGGAGGACACGGTCCAGGTCTTCCGCATCATGCAGGCCCTGAGCGGCCGGTCGGTCTCGCGCGGCTATCAGCGGATGCTGGCGACCATGGAGGGCGGCCGGCAGGCCTTCCTGCGCGAGGAACTGGCGCACAAGCTGGATGATCCCGCCTGGCTGGCGCGGTTCGAGGCCGGCACCGTCGGGGCCGGCTACCGCGCCTTCCGCGAGGCCCGCGGCTTCACCGCCGACGGCCTGGCCGAGGTCGAGCGCGAGGTCGTGCCCTTCATCGACGCCCCGCATCCGATCCTCTGGTACTCGCGCCGCCTGCGCGACATCCACGACATCTGGCACGTCCTGACCGGCTACGGCACCGACGCCCTCGGCGAGGCCTGCGTGGTGTCGTTCTCCTATGGCCAGACCGGCAACCTCGGCTTCGCCTTCATCGGCTGGGGCGCGGCGCGGGAAATCCGGCGCGAGGCCCGTTCGGTGCCCGCGCGGCGGGCCGTCTGGCAGGCGTATCGCAACGGCAAGGCCGCGCGCTGGCTGCCCGGGCTCGACTACGAGGCCCTGTTCGACCAGCCGCTGGATCAGGTCCGCGAGCGGCTGAACATCCGTCCCGCGACGGTCTATCAGGCCGTGCCCGCCGAGGTCCGCGCCGGGCTCAAACTGCGCGCCTGACCGGCGGCATCCGGACGTCATAAGCCGTCCTTATGCCGGATCGCGACAACCGCGCTTGCGCCCCGTGCCGACGCGGTTCATCTGCGAACCATGTCCTCCCCGACTGAAGCCGCAACCGTCGCCCGCCTGCCCATGTCCCGCGCCAGACTGCTCGGCGTCGTGGGCGTGATCATCTGCGCCATGATCTGGGGCACGACCTGGTACGCCATCACCCTGCAGCTGGGGACGGTGCCGCCGCTGGCCTCGATCGTCTGGCGGTTCGGCCTGGCCTCGGCCCTGCTGTTCCTCGGCTGTCTCATCTTCCGCCAGAACCTGCGCCTGACGAAGGCCCAGCATCTGGCGGCGCTGGGGCAGGGGGCCTTCGCCTTCTCGATCAGCTACAGCTTCACCTACGCCAGCGAGGGCCA
>NZ_JAKFEB010000085.1:0-59966 GCF_036677305.1 Brevundimonas sp.
AGATTCGTGGCGCCGTCGGCCGTGAAGTCGCCGCCGGCCATGTAACCGCCGGAGAGACCGATCGAAGCCGCCTGGAAGGTCTGCGATCCGGTTGTCGCTGCGCCGTTCGACGCGATCGAGGCGCCGGAGACGTCGAGCGACGCCAGGGCGGTGGTCGAACCCGCCGCCCCGAGGCTGACCGCGCCGTCCGCATCGACCGACAGGTCGTGAGCGCCGTCGACCGAGGCCAGGGTGACGTCATCGCCGTCGATGGCGACGTCGCCGGTCAGGTTCGTGGCGCCGTCGGCCGTGAAGTCGCCGCCGACCATGTAACCGCCCGACAGACCAATCGAAGCGGCCCGGAAGCTCTGGTCGCCGGTAGTCGCTGCGCCGTTCGACGAGATCGAGACGCCGGAGACGTCGAGCGAGGCGAGAGCGGTGGTCGAACCCAGGGCGCCGAGGCTCACCGCGCCGTCCGCCTCGACCGACAGGTCATGGCCGCCGTCGACCGACGCCAGGGTGACGTCGTCGCCGTCGATCACGACATCGCCGTTCAGATCCGTGTCGCCGTCGACCGTGAAATCGCCGCCGGCGATGAAGGCGCCGGAGAGGCCGACGCGGGCGCCGGAGAACATCTGGCTGCCCGTGGTCCGGGCGCCGGCTGCGGTGATCTGGCCGGCCTCGATGACCAGGTCGACAAGGGCCGTGGTTCCGCCGATCTGACCCACGCTCACCGAGTTGGCGGCCTCGACCGTCAGGTCGTGAGCGCCGTCGACCGAGCCGAGGGCGACATAGTCGTCGCTGGTCAGGCTGGTCGAGCCGTTCAGGTTGGCCGCCCCGTTGACGGTGATGTCCCCGCCCGCGGCATAGGCGCCGGACAGGCCGACCGTCGTCGCGTTCCAGCTCTGCGCGGCCTGGGTGGTCGCGCCGTGCGAGGTGATGGCGGCGCCCAGCACGTTGAGGCCATTCAGCGCCTCCGCCGCGCCGATCGCGCCGACGTCCACTGCGCCGGTCGCATTGAGCGACAGGTTGTACTCGCCGTCGACGGAACCCAGCTGGATGTCGCCGTCGCTGTCGATGACCGTGTCGCCGCCCAGGGTCGCCGGGCCGCTGACGATGACGTTGCCGCCGGCGTCGAAGCCGCCCCACAGCAGCACGGTGTCGCCGGCGAAGGACTGGCCGCCGGTGGTGGTCGCGCCGCGCAGGACGATGTCCGAGCCCAGCACGGAGAGCGAGGCCAGCGCGACCGAGGCGCCGGCCTGGCCGACATAGACCTGGCCCTGACCCTCGACCGCCAGCGCGTGCTGGCCGTCGACGCCGATCAGGCTGATGTCGCCGGCCGCCGCCAGACGGGTGTCGCCGCCCAGCACGATCGCGCCGTCGAAGTCGAGGCCTCCGGTCGCGGTGACGTCGCCCGAGATGATCGTTCCCGCAGCGCCCGAAGTCAGGTTGAGCCCGCCCAGCTCCACCACGCCGAAGCGCAGGTCGCGTTGACCGGCCAGGGTGGCGACGCCGCCATAGGCGCCGGACGCGATGTCGATCAACGACCCGGTCGACGACTTGTCGAAGGCGGTCTGGATCGACAGGAATTGCTGGCCCGCGCCCGCATTGCCCGCGCCGACATAGAAGTGGTTGTCGCCCTGGCTGCCGTCCCAGCCCTGGACGTAGCTGCCCGCCGCGCCGAGGGCGACGCCGTAGTTCAGCGCGTCCTGCAGGGTGGCCTTGTAGAAGGTGTATCCGGCGGCGTCCGCCTGGAAGACGTCGTTGCGGACGGTGAAGTCGAAGCCCAGCAGGGTCAGCGAGCCGAAGCCGAACAGGGCCGACTCGTCCTGGGTGTAGAGGCCCCGCACCTCGCCGAAGACGTTGCTGGCCTCGACCACGATGTCGCTGACCTGCTGGTTGTAGAAGCGGTTGGCCTGGTAGAGCGCCAGCCCGCCCCAGGCGTTGCCCGAGGTGGTGGTGTTGCGCACGGTCACGTCGGCCGAGTCGGTGATCGAGATGCCGTTGCCCGCGATGGAGCCGGTCACGGTGACCCCGTCGATGACGGCGCCGACGACGCCGTTGAGGTCCAGACCGGTGCGGCGCGTGCCGTTGATGGCGACGTTGGTGATGGCGAAATCATGAACGCGGGCGCCCGCCGCGCCCGAGTTGGGCTGGACCTTGATGCCGTAGCTGCCGGTCGGATTGCCGTTGAAGGTGAAGCCGCTCAGCGTCACGTTGTCAGCCGCCGCGAAGATGCCGTAGCCGGCCGACTGGGAGTTGAAGATGGTGCCGCCCACGCCGGCGCCCACGAGGCTGACGCTGCGGGTGATGCTCAGTTCGCCGGGAAGCGTATAGGTCCCCGCCTCGACATGGACGGTGTCGCCCGTGCTGGCGACATTGACCCCGCGCTGGACCGAGGCCGAGCCGGTGGTGACGAAGACCTGGCCAGCCTTGACCCGGGCCAGGCCCCGCCCGGCGACGTCGGTGCCGTGGCTGATCAGGTCCTCGACGTCGAACAGTTCCGCGAGGCTCATCGCCGAGCCCAGCTTGCCGTTGAAGGCCACGCCGGTCAGGTCGAGGCCCGCGGCGCTGCGCCAGACGATGTGCTGCAGCGTGTTGGCGCCGGCGATGAAGTTGTTGCCGGCCCCGAAGGTGACCGCGCCGCCCGCCAGGGCGTTGTTCGGCATGTAGATGCCGTAGCGGTTGTTGGTGAAGGTGTTGCCCGCCAGGAAGGTGTTGGTCGACAGGCCGCGTCCCGGCTCGATCGCCAGGACCTGGTTGTTGTTGGTGAAGGTGTTGCCGATGATGTTCAGCTGCTGGACGTCGCGGGTGATAAGCACCGCGCCGTAGGCCGCCTCGCCCGCCGGGTTGAAGCCGCTGGTCCCGACGTCGCTGACGCTGTTGCCGGTGAAGTCGACGGTATTGCCGTTGAACACCTTGAAGACGCCGCCGAACGAGTTGGTCGAGTTGCCGACGTTGGTCACCGTATTGTTGGCGATGACGATATTCGGATAGGCGAAGGCCCCGGTCTGCTGGCGGAAGGCGATGCTGCCGTTCGAGTTGTCGATGATGTTGTTCGAGAACACGCCGCTGGCGATCTGCGTGCCGCCTCCGGCGCCCGCGCCGCTGCGGGTGTCGAACACCACCCAGCCGTCGATGTTGGCGAACTGGGAGTTGGTGATCGAGATCGCGCCGCCGTACTGGCCGCTGCCGAAGCCGTGGCGGCCCGTGACGTTCTGGGCGTCGATGCGCACGCCGTCGACGGTCAGGTTGGTGATCTGGCCGCCCTGGACGACAAAATTGCCGCCCGCGTTGCCGGTGACGGTGAAGCCTCTCAGCGTCAGATCGCTGAACGAGCCCGACATCAGAATGCCGCCGGTCAGATTGGTCTGGCCGATGCCGGCGCCGGCGAGGGTGACGCCCCTGGAGATCTGGACGGTGTCCGCATAGGTGCCCGCGGCCACATTGACGGTGTTGCCCGTCGAGGCCAGGGCGAGGCCCCGGTTGATGGCGCCCGAACCGGCGCCGGTGGTGACGAACACCTGGCCGGCCTTGATGCGGATCAGGCCTGCGCCGGCGAGATCGACGCCGTGACTGATGCGGTCCTCGATGGCGAACAGCTGCGCCAGGGTGGCCGTGTCGGCGGCGACGCCGTCGAAGACGTTCCCCGTGGCGTTCAGCTCGTTCAGCGTGCCGCCGTCCAGGGCGAGATAGGTCTGCACCCCGGAGAAGCTCGTGCCGTGCACCGAGGTCTGGCCGTTCGGCGAACCATAGACCAGCAGGCCGGAAGCCGTGGCGTTGGAGCCGGTGTATTCGATGTTCGAGAAGGTGCTGTTGTTGATGGTCCCGTTGACCACGCCGCCGCCACGCTCCCACAGCACGACGCCGTTCTGGGCTATGGTCCCGGTCGCGCCGCGGCCGGTGAAGGTCGAGCCCTGGATCGTCAGGTTGATGGTCCCGCCGTTGTTGGTCGCGCCCTGGCCGGTGACGGCGTCGATGGCGTTCTTGTTCCAGTTGTCGAACAGGACATTGGAGACCAGCAGGTTGGTGGTGTTGCCGGCTGTGGCGTCGACCGCCAGACCATGACCGGTCTGGAGCCCGCTGAAGGGCCGCACATTGGTGATGTGGGAGTTGCGCAGCTCGCCCGAGGCGTTCGACCAGAACACCCCGGCGTTGCCGGCCAGGTTGTTGCCGTCGATGGTCAGGCCGTCCAGGATCACATTGCTCGCGCCGTGGACGAAGACCGACACATTCATGTTGGCGTCGTACTTGTGGCCCACGCCCGTCGCCAGCAGCGCCGTCGGCTGGATGATCGTCAGGCCGGCGCCGGCGCCGAGGATCGACAGCGACTTGTCGATATCGAGCGCCTGTCCGTAGGTCCCCGCGCCGACGTTGATGATCGCGCCGCTGCGCGCCGCGCGGATGGCCGAGTTGATCGACATGGCGGTTCCGCCGATCACGCCGACGGAGAAGACGTTGTTCCCGCCGGAGCCGTTCCAGCCCTCGATCGAACCGGTCGCCGCCCGGCCCGTCAGGCCCAGCCAGTTGAAGGCGCTGGCCTGGTCGCGTTGGAACCAGGTGTAGATGTCGGCCGGATTGCTCCGGTCATTCACGATGTAGTCGTAGCCGGCGATGCTGAGGGCGCCGTAGTCGAGACCGACGCCGCCGACGACGCTGAGGCCGCCGCCGTCGGATTGATCCTCGAGATAGATTCCGTTGGCCTCGTTGAAGGTGTTCGAGGCGTCGACCGAGATATTGTCGACCTGCTGGTTGAAGGTCCTGTTCGTCTGGTACAGCGCCAGGCCGCCCCAGCCGTTGTTGAGCGTGGTCACGCCCGTCAGGGTGATGTTGGCGCTGTCGGTGATGGAGATGCCGTTGCCGGCCGTGATCGTCGACCCGCCGACGGCCATGCCGTTGGCCGTGACGTTGGCGATCGTCGCGCCGATGACGCCGTTCAGGTCGAGTTCGGTCTTGCCCGAGCCCTGGATGGTGACGTTGCTGAGCGCGAAATTGAACAGGCGGGCGTTCGGATCGCTCGGGCCGGTCTGCAGCGGCTCGACCTTGATGCCGTAGGTGTTGCCGGCGGCCGCCACGCCCCACAGGGTGAAGTCGTGCAGGTTGACGTTGTCGGCCTGGACGCGGATGCCGTAGGTCGAGGCGCCGCGCGCGTCGATGATGGTCAGACCCTGGCCCGCGCCGGCGATCTCGACCGACTTGTTGACCCACAGATAGGCCGGCGAGCCGGTCGGCTGGACGAAGGTGCCGGCGCCGACATTGACCCTGCCGCCGGTGACCACGGCGTTGATGCCGGCCTGGATCGTGGCCAGTTGGCCCAGGGCGCTGCCCTGGTTGGCGTCGTTGCCGCCGACGCCGACATTGACCGAGGTCCGGTTGGAGAAATTATACCCCTGGTCCTGGGCCGACATGCCGCCGTTGGCCGCCGACACGGCCAGCAGGGCCTGTTGCACCGCCATAGAGGCGGTGGGCGCGATCTTGACGGCGTTGCCGACGAGACCGCCCGGGGTCTGGTGGCCGTTCAGGTGGAAGTTGAAGCCCCATTCGTTGCCGAACGGACCCTGACTGTTGCCCGCGATATTGACCGCGAAACCTTCGGCGTTGAGCAGGCCTGCGTCCGTGTACTGGACCGAGATCCCGCTCTTGGTGTTGTCGATGATATTGCCGGTGATCGAGCCGCCGGCGTTGCGGCCATCGACCAGGATGCCGGTGCGGACGCCGTGGATGTTGTTGTTCGCGATGGTGAAGTTGTCGGCGCCGTTCATCGCGAAGATGCCACGGGTGATGCCCGACCAGCCATAGGTCAGATAGGACTGGGCGGACGCCGGGCCGACGATCTCAAGGCCCTGGACGGTCACATTGTCGGCGGCGATGGTCACGCCGTTGAGTTCGGGCGTCTCCGGCATGACGATCCGGGCGCCCGCCTCGCCGGTCAGGGTCAGACCGTTCTTGTTGATGATCGTCCCGCCGACATAGTCCCCGGCGCTGATCAGAATCCCGGCGTTCGCCAGGGCCACGTCCACCGCATTCTGGATGACGCCGCCGTTGCGGACGTTGACCTGCGTGGCCTGGCCCAGCAGGCGCTGGTTGACGCCAAGGCGGATCGCCGCGTTCAGGTTGACGGTCAGGCCGGCGACGCCGCCCTCGTCATTGAGGGACAGGGTGTTGGCGTTGGACTGGGCCGAGCTGTTGATCAGGCTGTCGATCGTGATCGAGTTCTGCGCCTGCAGCACGACATTGGTGGTGGACAGGCTGGCGACCACGGCCGCGGCCTCGCCGGCGCCGATCACCAGATCTTCCGGATCGATCGACCATGATCCGTTCACGCCGTTGACCGCCGTCGTGTCCACGCGCAGTCCGGCGTCGAGGCTGACGGTCTTGCCGGAGGTTTCGATGAAGCCGCCGTCTCCGCCGTTCGCGCCGCCCCGCGCCGACAGGGCGCCTGCGTAGGAGCCCTTGCCGTCTGCGATCGCCACGATCGAGCCGCCGTCGCCGGCGTCCACGGCGTCGGCGCGGAGGAGCGAGCCCGCCGTGGTCTGGATGTTCGCGCCGCCCAGGGTGATGTCGCCCCCGCCGGTCGCTCCCGAGGCGTTCAGTTCGCCGCTGACGGTCACGCCGCCGTTGGCGCCCTCCAGCACGATCGTTCCGCCCTCGGCGCGGGCCGAGGCGACGGAGATGAGACCTCCGGCGTTGATCACCTGGTCGACCACCGCGCCGGCGGCCACGGCGCTGAGCTGAACCCGTCCGCCGTCCACCAGGATGGATCCGAAATTCTCGACCAGCGGCGAACTGGAACCGAGGCCCAGCTCGATCAGCCGGTCGCCGGCGAGGTCGAGGGTGAAGGTCTCGCCCGAGGCGAGCGCGACCCGGCCGAGGCGGGCGTTGATGACCCCGTCGTTACGCACATGGGGAGCGACGAAGGCCGCCAGGCCGGCGTCGGCGATGTTGATGGAGCCGCCCATCAGGATCTCGCCCGAGGTCGCGCCGGTGAACTCCAGTCGGTTCGAACCGGCCATGAACTGGCCCACGTCCGTGCGGCCGGTCGAGGCGACAAGGCCGCCGACGTCGACGCGCGAGGTCGCCGAGAAGATCACGCCGTTCGGATTGAGGATCACCACCGTGCCGTTGGCGCGCAGGATGCCCTGGATCTGACTGGGCAGGCCGCCCTCGGAGATGCGGTTGACCGCGATCGAGGTTGTGCCGGGCTGGAAGAAATTGACCTCGGAACCCTGGCCGATGTCGAAGCTGCGCCAGTCGATGACCACGCGATCCGTGGACTGGGTGACGTCAAGGCGCGAACCGTCCTCGGCGAAGGTCGCGCCGCCGGCGACGACGTTGGGATCCCGGGGCAGGGCGTCGCGAGCGACGGCCGGCAGGGGCGTCGGGGCCGTGTAGGGCACGCGTGCGACGCTTTCGCGGCGCGGGATCCGCGCCGATCCCTGGGGCCCGCGCGCGAGATCCTCGCCGCGCGACCGCTCTGGTCCGCCGACGGCGGCGGACCCGCCATTCGGCGAGGCCACGTCCTGATCGGCCCATGCGGGGCCGATCGGCAAGCCGACCAGGGCGACGGCCGCCGCCGTGGCCATCAGTACGGACCTGCGGCGAACGGCGGGGGCGGTGCGGAGGTTGGTGCGCTTGCTCATGGTCGTCTCCAGGGCCCCGTTTTCGCCCGGGGCGGGCGCAGTTTTTTCCGAGCCTTAGAAGGCGGCAGATATCGAGAAGAATACGCGGGCGTCGCGGTCGCCCTGGGACGCCACGTCCCTTTCGAAGGGTTGGGAGTATTCGAGGGAGGCGGCCCAGTTGTCGTCGGCGGCGATCCGCACGCCGACGCCGCCGGAGCCGAGGGTGTCCCGTCGGGATTCGGCCGGCAGCGGATCGATCTGACGCACGAAGCCGGTCTCATAGAAGAGGTAGGGCTCGATCGACGACACGCCGTCGAGAGAGATGGTCTTGAACAGTTCGATCTTGCCGGCGAGGCCCTCGTCGCCGGTGATCTCGGACGGATCGAAGGCGCGGCCGAAGTAGGAGCCGCCGAGGCCGAACTCCTCGGAGGCCAGCAGGCTGTCGGAACTCCATTGCCCCGCCAACGCCGCCTGGACATAGACGCCGCCCGCGAGGTGCTGGACGCGGGACATCTCGAAATTGAGCCGGATAAAGACGCCGGTGCCGGTGGCGCGGGACTTGTCGCGGTCGGCCAGGACGGTGCCGTCGAAAATGCTGAAGCCGGTCACCATCCCCAGGCGGGCGCTGTTCAGTCCGCCCCAGGGATCGGCGTAGTTGCCCCCGATATCGGCGGTGAGCGTCCGCAGGCGGTCCTCGAAGATCGGATCGACCAGGGTGTTGCTGGACTCGGCGTTGCGCACGGTGAAGGTGGTGCGGCCGATCACATTCAGTTCGCGGCTGCGAATGAGGGGATATTCGAAGCCGAAGCCGGCCGTCGTGCTCTCGCCCTCGATGCCGAGGATGCCCAGTTCCTCTCCCGGCTCGGTGCGGGTGTAGCTGAAGAAGCCGTTGAAGCGCAGACCCGATCCGCCCAGCGGCTGGTCATAGTCCAGCGAGACGTAGCCGAGCTCGCCATCGGCAGGCGCGGCGACAAAGGCGGCGGCGATGCTCTCGCCGAAGCCGAGGCCGTCGTTGAAGGTCACGCCGCCGTAGAACTGAAGCGGGCCCAGCCAGCGGGAGCCGCGGTTATCGACGGCGAAGAACGCGTCGACCGGCTTGCGCTCGACGACCAGGCTCAGGTCGGCCGCGCCCGGCAGGGTGGCCGAGGGCGTGACGACCGAACGGATATCGAGGCCCTTCAGGTCGCGCGCCAGCAGCAGGGCCCGCGACAGAACGCGTCCGTCTGCCGGGCGCGATGCAGTGACAGGCGCCGTGTACTGTTCGAGGAAGGGGCGATAGCCGCCCGCGTCGCCCTCTATGGTCACGGTGGAGATATAGCCTTCGAGCACCTGGATGGTGACCACGCCGTTCTCGATCCGCTGCGGCGACACCACGGCGCGGGACAGCACCATGCCCCGGCGGCGGTATTCGGCCGTGACGGCCTCGGCGAGCTGGAACACGCCTGACAACGGCATCTCGCGATCGAGATAGGGCTGCGCGATCGCATTGAGCGTTTCGATCGGGACCGCCGTCGCGCCCTCGAACCGGACTTCGCGCAAGGTCACCGACAGGCTCGTCTCCGGTCCCGCCTCCTGCTGCGGAAGCAGGGGCACCTCGACGGGCGAAACCGGCGGCAGCTCGCGACGGTCGCGCAGACGCTCGTCGATCCGCCCGGGATCGACCTGGGGCGCGCGGGCCACTTGCGCATGGGCGTTCACAGCGGTCAGGAGCAGACCGCTCATGGCCAGGATTGTCGCGGCCGTCGCCGGCGCGAATAGGCGCGTCAATTTCATAGTCCCCCCGGGAGCTGGACGGCGCGCCGCCCGAGGCTGCCTACCCGACCGCCGACAGATATAACCGCAATATTTTAGGGAGGCCAGCCCCACATATTGCGGTTAACCACGATCGTTTTACCCCATATATTGATGGAGCCCAGACACGCCCGGCATTCCCTAGGGTTTTCTACCTACATCCTGCCCGGAACTATTTGATTTCACCCTTCGCGCCTCAATTGAGTCGCATGCAATGCTTGAATAGTTAAATCGATTGATTAAGCTTTATATATGGTTTCATAACTATTCTGTCGTTCTTAATATTTTAACCACCTCTGTTGAGCGTGTCCTTAAAGCCCCGCTGCGAAGCTTCCGGTCAGTCAAACGACCGGGATTTACTTCATGCGCCAGGGCTTCAGGATCACAGTGTTCGCCGCAGCGGCCATGCTGTGCGCCGCCCTTCCGGCCAGCGCCCACGACGCCGAAGCCGCGCTGGACCTCGCCTTCGCGTCAACGGGCGGGGGGACCGCCATGGTCGCCCCGCGCTGGGCGGCGATGACCGCCCGCATGGCGGCCGAGGACGCCGCGCCGCGTCCCGCAGCCCCCGCGTGCAAGCCCGCGGCCAAGACCACGGCGCCCGGCTGCCAGGCGGCGGAATGGAGCCGCAAGCTCGACAAGCTCAGCGCGCGCCCGGACGTCCGCCAACTGAAGGCCGTCAACCGCCAGGTGAACGCCCTGACCTATGTCGCCGACACCGACAACTGGGCCCAGGCCGACTATTGGGCCACCCCCCGCGAGATGCTGGAGCGCGGCGGCGATTGCGAGGATTTCGCCACCGCCAAATATTTCGCGCTGCGCCAGCTGGGCTTCGCCGCCGCGGACCTGCGCATCGCCGTGGTCTGGGACTCCGTCGATCGCGAACAGCACGCCGTGTTGCTGGCGCGGGCCGGCGAACGGACCCTGGTGCTGGACAACAAGCGGGCCGACCTGACGCCGCTCGCCGCGGTCGCCGACCGGTATCAGCTGCTGTACGCCCTGGATGACGGCCGCATCGCCCTGCCCCTGCAACTCGCCGCCGCCGAACAGCCCGGCGCGCCGCAGCGCACGCGCAACCGGATCGTCAACGGCGGGCGCACCCTGGTGATGCAGATCCAGCCCCGCCGCCGCCTCCCGGGCGCGACCCCGCCCGCCGCGCCGTTCGAGATGGCCCTGGCCGAGACCTCGGCCCCGGCCGGTCGCTAGGGGTCAATCCGACCCGGGCAGGCTCCGGAAGCCGACCCGTTCGCGGAACGGGCCCGCCGGCAGACCCGCGGCGTCATAGAGGTTGCAGACCGGACTATCCGCCCAGCAGAACCGCACCTCGCCGATCTGCTCGCCGGCCTGCGCCGGAATCCGCACCGTGCGACCCGAGGCCGTCGCGGCGGCATAGCGGCAGTCGTCACCGGTGACGCACAGCTCGAGGCCCACAATCTGCGCGCCGCTGAGCGTCCTCAGTTCGCCCGTGACATCGGCGAAGGCGATCACGATCTCGTCTCCGATCCGCTCGACCGAAGTCGGCGTCGGCCCCGAAGGCGGCGCCGGATCGCCATAAACGACGTGGCGCGCCGCGCGCGCCAGCCGCCGCCCCAGCTCCTGCTTCTGCGCCGGGTGGATGTCCCAGCGGTCGCCGAGATCGATCGCCACGGCCAGTCCGGCGTGATCGTCCGCCGCCACCGCCCGCCGCTGACTCTCGCGCAGCTCGGCCCAGCCCGAAGGACCCGGCGCCGTCGGCGGCGGTCCGAAATTGGCCAGCTGGACGATGAGGAACGGCAGGTCTTCCGCGCCGAACCGCGCGCGCCAGTCGGCCATCAGTCCCGCCAGCAGGTCGCGGTAGCGCAGACCCTCGCCGGTGTTGGACTCGCCCTGGTACCAGAGGGCTCCCTTCAGGCCGTAGTCGTGGAGCGGCGCGATCATGGCGTTGCCGATGGTGGTGAGGCCGGATGTCGAGGACCAGGGCGCGCGCGGCGGCGCGATCCCCACATTCGTGGCCGCGCGGTAGCGCCAGCCCGCCGGGTCCAGCGGCACGGACTCCCCGTTCGCGAGGATCAGCGCCCGTTTCTCCGCCGGCCCGTACAGGCCGCCGACTTCCCAGGTGTCATAGGCGTTGACGACGATGGTGTTCGAGCCGGCCTTCAGCAGGCCGCGCGGCAGTTGATAGAGACGGTCGCCGGAGCCCGAGGCCCCCACGGCCACGCCGTTGATCCAGGTCTGGTCCGCCTCGTCGACATTGCCCAGCGACAGGGTCCGCGCCTCCCCCGCCTGCGCCGCCGTCAGATCGATATCCAGCCGGAACCAGACCATGCCGTTGTAGACGGCCAGTTCAGGCACGCCCCAGCGCTCCCACGGCGCCATGGCGGGGACGGCGGTCCAGGGACCGGCGTCGGCGGGCGACCAGGGCGTGTCGCTCGCCTGTCCGCCCCACCACGCCTGCCACTGCCCGCCCCAGTCGGCCTGTGCGGCGACGGGATCGCTCGCGAGCCGCGACAGGATGGACAGCCGCCGGCCCTCCCCCGCCCGCTCAAGCGCCTCCCCGCTCATCCAGGTCTCGATGTTCGAGCCGCCCCAGCTGGCGTTGATCAGCCCCATCGGGACCTCGTGGTCGCGCCGCAGGTCATGGCCGAAATAATAGCAGGTCGCCGAGAAATTCCCGACCGCCTCGGGTCCCGCGGGAGCCCATGACACCGGGTTGCGGAACTCCGCCTGGGGCGCGGGATCGAAATCCTTGGCGACGGTCAGCAGCCGCAGGGCCGGGTCGTTCGCCGAACCGATCACGCTGGGTCCGTTCAGCGTCCTGCTGACCTGCAGTTCCATGTTCGACTGGCCCGAACACAGCCAGACATCGCCGACCAGCACGTCTCCGGCCTCGTCCCCCGCGCCGTCGGCGTCGACGACCTTGAGCGTGAAGGGCCCGCCTGCGCCGCGCGCCGGAAGCAGGGCGCGCCAGCGGCCGTCGGCCCCGGCCGTCGTCCGGACGGTCTGACCGCCCAGGTCGACCGTCAGCCGGGCGCCCGCCGCCCCGGTTCCCCAGACGGAGATCGGGCGGTCGCGCTGCAGCACGGCGTGGTCGGCGAAGATGGCGGCGAGACGCGGGGCTTCCCGGGCCTCGGCCGGCGACGTCAGGACCATCGTTCCAACGATCGCCAGACCCTGCAGGGCTCGCCGCATCCCGCGCATCGACATCGTTCCTATTTCCCGCCGGCGCCGGCCCCTGAAGCGGGGCAGGCCGTGTCGCCGCTGTTCGGCTGCAGCCGGATCGCCTCGACCGTGACGGCGAAGGCGCCCCGCGTCGCCAAGCCCCAGGGCTGGTCGAGCGCCCCGACGTCGGCTCCCGCATCCCGCAGACAGGACAGGCGCACCGTGGCGGTCCTCCATTCGCCCATTGGGGCGGCGGCGAACACCGGGGTCAGGTCCACCCGGCCGCCTCCCAGAACCAGGGCCACCGACGCCGTGGGCCGGGCGTCGACGCGATACCGGAAGGCGATGGTCAGTTCGCCGTTGGTCTGGCGACCCAGATCGACCACCGGGCCGGTAATGGCGGCCTCGCCGCCGCCGTTGGCGAAGGTCAGGGCGCGCGCCGTTTCCTGGGCCTCCCCGTCAGCGGGGGCGGCGGTCACGCCGCGGCGGGGGCTTTCCCCGCGGGCCTCGCCACCGAGCCGCAGTTCTCCCCCGGCGTCGCGCAGCACCAGACCCCAGGGGGCCACGAACCGGCCGTCGACGAAATAGCGGTCGATGTTCGAGGCCTCGCCGGATACGCCGCTCTCTTCCGAAAGCATCCCCACCGGGGCGGGCGCCGCATAGCTGAGGCCGTAGCCATAGGCGAACTGCGGATCATAGCCCGGGTCGCCCCGGTTCAACGGCGCGCCCGCCGCGTCCCCGGGCCAGCTGAACGAGAGCCGGCCGGTGAAGTCGTGACGCGGCCGTCCTTCGCCATCCCCGATCAGCACGTCGGCGATCCCGCCGCCCTCCGCCCCCGGCAGCCAGGCGGCGACGAAGGCGTCCGAGGCGTTGATCTCGGGGTTGGTCCACATCGGGCGGCCGGACAGGAAGACGGCGACGGTCGGTATCCCCGCCGTCTTGAACCGGCGCAGCATCTCCAGCGGCTCGCCGGGCGCGAAGTCGAGGTTGTCCAGATCGCCCTGGAATTCCGCATAGGGGGTCTCGCCGAAGACGACGATGGCGACGTCCGGCTTTTCGCCGAAGGCGCCGTCGGCCGCGAAACTGGCGGTCCCGCCGGCCTCGCGCACCGCCGCCTCGAGGCCGGCGCGGATCGACTGCCCCTGCGGGAAGTCGGCATTGGTGTTGCCGGTGCCCTGCCAGCTCAGGGTCCAGCCTCCGGCCGCCTGGCCGATGTCGTCGGCCGCCGCGCCGGCCACCAGCACCCGCGCCCCGGCGCGGATCGGCAGGACCGAATTCTCGTTCTTCAGCAGCACAAGCGACTTGCGCACCGCTTCACGCGCCAGGGCGCGGTGTTCGGGCGAGGCCAGGACCTCGAACCGGCCCTCGTACGGACGGGCGGTCTCGAACAGGCCGGTCTTGACCTTGGCGATCAGGATGCGGCGCACGGCTTCGTCCAGCCGCGCCGCTGGAATCTCGCCTGAACGCGCCTGGGCCAGGGTGCTGGCGTAAAGAGGTTTCCAACTGTCCGGCGCCATCAGCATGTCGATGCCGGCGTTGATCGCCAGGGCGCAGCTCTCGTTCGAACAGCCGGGCAATTGACCGTGGGCGTTCCAGTCGGAGACCACGAAGCCGTCGAAGCCCAGCGGGCCGCGCAGCACGTCGATCAGCAACGTCGGATTGCCCGAATGCTTGACCCCGTTCCAGCCTGAGAAGCTGGCCATGATCGACAGCACGCCCGCGTCGATCGCCTGGACGTAGCCGCCCAGATGAGTGTCGATCAGTTCCTGCTCCGTGCCGCGGAAATCGCCCTGGTCCACGCCCTCGAAGGTGCCGCCGTCGGCGAGGAAATGTTTAGCCGATCCGGCGATCCGGCCCGGCGCCAACGGCCGGTCGGCGCTCAGCTCGCCCTGCAGGCCGAGGGTCATCGGGCCCGCATAGGACCGCTGCACCTCGGGGTCTTCCGCATAACCCTCGTAGGCGCGGCCCCAGCGGTCGTCGCGCGGCACGGCCAGGGTCGGCCCGAACGTCCAGTCGGCGCCGGTCGCCGCCACCTCCAGCGCCGTCGCCTCGCCGATGCGGCGGATCAGGTCCGGATCGCGCGCCGCCCCCAGTCCGATGTTGTGCGGAAACAGGGTGGCGCCGGGAATGTTGTTATGACCGTGCACGGCGTCGATGCCGTAGATCAGCGGGATCACCGTCCCGCCGCGCCGGGCGTTGGTCTCGCGGAAGGCCCGCGCAAGCGCCAGCCACCGGTCGGCGGACGCCTTGTCGTCGCCCCACGGCCCCGAACTGCCGCCCGCCAGGATGGAGCCCAGCGGATAGGTCAGCATGTCATCCGGCGTGATCGTGGAGATGTCGGCCTGGATGAGCTGGCCGACCTTCTCCTCCAGCGTCATCCGGGCCATCAGACCGGCGACGAAGGCCTCGGTCCGGCTGTCGGTCATGGCCGCCGGCGAGGCCGCGCGGGGCCAGAGCTCCGGATGGGCCCGCGCAGCTTCCGGGACCGCGGGCGCGGCGGACTGGGCCCAGGCGGCGGAGCCCCCGAGGGCGACGGCCAGGGCGAGAGCGGAAATGCGCAGAGACGAACGGATCATGCGGTCCTCGGAGCGGTTCCCGGACGGAGGCCCGGCTAGGTCGATATCTATCCTGCGAACGTTCTCATTGGGCAATATCCGCCGCTTCAGGCCGCTCTTGGAGGGGCTTTCCGCAGGGCCTCAGCGATCGCGCCCCGCAGCGGCTTGGCGCGATAGTCGGCGTCGTACGGCGTCGGACGCTTGGGCAGGCGATCGGCGCGCAGCCAGGTGTTCTGAAGCCAGGTATAGCGGTCGCAGAGACCCCAGCACATCACGTCGCCCATCTGCGGATAGGACAGCATCAGGTCCAGGTAGCGGCCTCCGAGCTCGGCCACGGCCGCGTCGCGCAGGGCGGGATCGGGCGGCAGATTCTTGTCGTGGACGTCGAACTCGGTGATCACCAGATCGTAGCCCATGCCCACGACCGTATCGAGGAAGCGGCGCCAGTTGTCCTCGCGCGCCGTGTCGAAACCCTCGGAGTCGTCGGTATTGCCCGAGCCGATATGACTCTGGACGCCGAGCGCATCCACCGGAACGCCGCGCGCCCTGAAACCCTCGAGCAGTCGCAGGACGCCGGCCTGATGCGTCTCGTGCCCGGCTTCCCAACTCATGTAGTCGTTGTAGACCAGCTGGGCCCCGGGGGCGGCGGCGCGGGCCGTGCGGAAGGCCAGGTCCATGACGGCCTCCGGCCCGCCCATCCGGCTCGAGAACGGGGTTTCGCGCAGAGCTCCCGTATCCGCGTCGACCGCCTCGTTCACGACGTCCCAGGAATCGATCAGCGCGCCATAGCGGCCCACCACCGCCTCGATGTGATCGACCAGCATCCGCTCTACCGTCGAGGCCGGACGCGGGCCGTAGTCATGCCCTTCGGCCCAGGCCGGGAACCATCGCGGGTGATGCCACAGCAGGGTGTGGCCGCGCGCGCCCATGCCGTGCTCGCGCGCGAAATCCGCGATGCTGTCGGCCGGCGCATAGTTGAAGGTCTCCGCATCGGGGCGGAGCGCGTACCATTTCAGTTCGTTCTCGGGCACCAGCAGACCGCATTCCCGGATCAGCAGGTCGCGATAGCCGGCGTCCGCCAGCGACGCCGTCAACGCCCGTCCCGCTCCGACCGCGCTGCCGAAGCGGCGGCCCGACCGGGCGGCGAGCTGCTGCAGGCTTTCCGTCCCTGCCCTGGCCGGCAGGCCGGAACAGGCGGCGGCGAGACTGCCGGCGGCGATAGCGAGGGTCTGTCGACGAGTAAGCATCGGTCCTCGAAAAAATCAGGGGCGCGCCGGCGTGCGGCGCGCCCCTGAAGGCGGAGACACCTAGAACGTCGCCCGGGCGATCAGGGTGAAGCGACGGTCGTTCATGAACCAGGAGCGCGGCGCCCGAAGCAGGTCGTTGTTCAGGACCTGGGACGTGCGGGTCAGCTCATTGGTCAGATTGACCGCCTGCATGCCGATCTTCCAGTTGTCGTTGACGGTGTAGAAGATCGAGCCGTCCAGCTGGCCCGTGTCCTCGTTCATGATCGGCGCGAAGGGAACGATGACGTCCCGGGGCGTGATCAGGAACTCGGACCGCCAGGTGTAGGCGAGGCGGGCCGAAAGCCGTCCCTTCTCGTAGAACCCGGCGAAGTTGACCGTGTGCTCGGAGAGATTCTGAAGCGGCAGCAGGCTGGTGTCGATATTGGCGACACGACCGGCGGCCACATCGGGATCGGTCGACGACAGCGTGCTCTGGGCGACGCCCGAGGAGTCGATGTAGGTGTAGTTGGCGCTGATCCCGAGGCCGTCGAACGGATCCGGCAGGAAGTCATACGTCTGCTGGTAGGCCAGCTCGAAGCCCTTCACGGTCCCGGTGTCTTCCGAGTTGACCGGCGTCGTCACCACCGAGTCGAAGGTCGCCCCGTTGTTGGTGAAGGACAGCCGCTCGGTGCCGTTGGTGATGACGTCGTCCAGCTCCTTGTAGAAGAGCGAGAGCGTCAGCTGGCCCACGGCGGCGAAATACCACTCCGCCGAGGCGTCCCAGTTCGTCGAGGTGATCGGCTTCAGATACGGATTGCCGACCGCGAACCGCCCCGTGGGACGTCCGTTGACGATGTCCTGCTGGTTCGCCGACAGGGCGATGTTGTAGTAGTTCCGGGTCAGGCCGATGTCAGGCGGCGTGATGGCCTGCGAGAAGCCGAAGCGGAACTGCCAGCCGTTGCCGACTTCAAGCTTCGCATTGAAGCTGGGCAGCCAGTAGTCGAACGACGTCTCCGCATCGGTCGCGATGACGGCGCCGTTCGCGAAGGC
Organism: Brevundimonas sp.; assembly: GCF_036677305.1. Lineage (GTDB taxonomy): Bacteria > Pseudomonadota > Alphaproteobacteria > Caulobacterales > Caulobacteraceae > Brevundimonas. The sequence continues at coordinate 17,356 of NZ_JAKFEB010000085.1, forward strand.
GCGAGCCTCGGCCCGGACGCTGGGAGCCAGCGTGCAGAACGGCACCGGCTGCTGGGGCGGCGGCACCGGGATGGCGCAGGTCGCCTCATCCGGGAAGGTGACCAGGTTGAAGGCCTGGAAGCCCTGCGCCGCGCGATCGGTGGTGACGTACCGCAGGCCGACGTTGCCGCTCAGGTTCCAGCCGTTGGAGAGCTCGTTGCCGAACCGCATCATCATGTAGCCGGAGGCGGTCTCCTCCTGCATCGGATTGATTTCCTGGCGCAGGAAGCCGTCGGCGTCCGCATTGCATCGCAACGCCAGCGGCACCCAGTTCTGCGGGCAGCCCGCGCCGTTCAGACGCGCGCGCCATTCGTCGCCGATGGCCAGGCCGTAGGCGGCGTAGTCCTGGTACTGGTCGATGATGTTGCGGTTGAAGAACAGGCGGGGCTGGTCTCCGGTCGGGGTGGGAACCTCGCCGCGCATGAAGTTGTCGAACGAGAAGGGCGCGTTGTAGTCCATCGGATTGAATCCGACCGTGCCGGGCGCGCCGCCGGCGTTCGGCACGCCGTCGACCAGGTCGCTCAGCCACACGGGGCCGTTGTCGCCCCACTGTTCGGACAGGACGCCCCAGTTATAGGTGCTGAACCGCGTCGTCTGGTCCCGTTTGGCGAAGCGTCCGCCGAACCGCAGCGAGCGGATCCAGCCGTCCTCGAAGCTGTAGTCCGCGTCGACCCGGAAGGCGTCGAGCTTGCCCTCGCTGGCCTCCTTGTGATCCATGGCCGACCGCGGGAAGCTGTTGTACGGCGACGAGAAATTGTTGTTGGCGCCGCGGTAGTAGCCGGGGCAGGCCGCCGTCGGCGGTCCAGCGCAAGGCGTGCCGTTCAGGAACGGCGGCAGGAAGGTGACGACCGGAATGTCGCTGCCGTTAATGTCGATCGAGGCGTTCTGGTAGGTGGTGTTCCACATGCCGGCGTCGAGGACATCGACGGTCGAGTCGACGTGCTGGTAGTCGAACGTGAGGCCCAGACGGTCGGTCGCCCGCCACTTGAAGTTCAGGCCGTAGTCGGTGGTGACCGCGTTCTGGTTCACGTCGCGGCGGATGTTGTTGCTCTGCAGGCCGTTGATCGGCGTGCGGGGATCCGGTCCGTTCTGGTCGGCGCGCCAGCCGGTGGTGCCGGTGATGATGCCGTTGGTGAACAGGCCGTCCGGGCCGAAGGTCAGGGTCGTGCCCTGCTGCGCCTGGGAGTCGCCGTTGTTGGTCACGTTGTCGGTGGCGATTTCCATCGCGTGCTCGGTCCAGGCCTGGCTCGCGTCGGAGCGCAGGAACTGCGCCGTCGCGATCATGGTCCGGTCGTTGCTGCGCCACTGGCCGGCGGCCGCATAGCCGCGACGTTCACGGTCGAAGGACTGCGAGCGGAAGGCGGCGCCGCGCGGGAACCACACGGGTCCGACGGCCGTCGCGCCCGGGCTGGAGACGACGTCGCCGTTCGAATAGAGCGTCCGCGGCCCGTAGTTGGAGATCTGCTGCCCGTCGCCGCGCGAGAGCAGCTGCGAATAGACCGCGTTCAGCAACAGGCCGAATTCACCGGCCTCGGTGTCCCAGCGGTCGCTGATCAGGCCCGAGAAGGTCGGGGCCCATTTCTCGGCGAAGTCGCCGTAGCTGGCCTCGGTCGAGAAGGCGATGACCCGACCGGGCGAGTCGAAGGGCACGCGCGTGCGCAGGTTGACCGTGCCGGCGATGCCGCCCTCGATCATGTCGGCCGACGGGTTCTTGAACACGTCGACGCCGGCCATCAGCTCGGGCGGAACGTCCGCGAAGCTCAGGGCCCGGCCGTTGTTGGCGGTGAAGGTGTCCCGCCCGTTCAGCTCGGAGCGGACGAAGGTCAGGCCGCGAACGACGACGCCCGAGCCTTCAACCGAGAAGTGATCCGGATCGACGCCGGCGGCGAAACGGTCGATGGCCACGCCGGGCACGCGCTGAAGCGCCTCCGTCACCGAGCGGTCCGGCAGGGCGCCGATATCCTCGGAGGTGATCGAGTCGACGAAGACCTCGGCGTCCCGCTTGATCGTCTGGCTGCTGCGCAGGCTTCCCCGGATGCCGGTTACGACGACCTCGTCGACCTCGGTGGCGTCCGTCTGCGGCGTCTGATCCTGTGCGAACGCCGGGGTCGCAGCCATGACGGCGGCGAAAGCGATAAGCGATGCGCCCCCTCTGAGCATTGAGCTCCTGGCGATCTCAGGACGGACGCGTGGCGTGGTAAAACGCATGGCCTTGAACCTCCCCTGCTCAGCATTTCTTTGTGTTAGCGCTACCATTGTGTAGCGGTGAAATGTCTGAGTAATGAACGTATCTCAGCATTCGGCAGTGCGCAAGCCCGTTGATTTCGCTGTTCTGCAAGGTGATTGTCGAGTGAGACGCGGCGGAGATCGCGCTCGGTGGGGAAGTGGAATGGCGTCGAATCCGATTCGGAACATCGTTGTCGTGGGAGGCGGAACGGCGGGCTGGATGGCCGCCGCGGCCCTCTCGCGATTGCGCGCCAACGGAGTGACGCAGATCACGCTTGTCGAGTCCGACAGCATCGCGACCGTGGGCGTCGGCGAGGCCACCATCCCGCCGATCCGGACGTTCAACGCCATGCTCGGGATCGACGAGGCCGACTTCGTCAAACAGACCCGGGGCGCCTTCAAACTCGGCATCGACTTCGTCGGATGGACCTCGCCGACCGATCGATACATGCACCCGTTCGGCGCGTTCGGGGGGGACATCGACGGCGTCAAATTCCACCAGATATGGCGCAAGCTGCATGATCAGGGGAAGGCCGGAGCCTTCGGCGAATACAATCTTTGCGAGACGGCGGCCTGGCTCAACCGCTTCGGCCCGGGGGATGCCGGGTCGCCGGTCACCCGCATGGTCTGGGCCTATCATTTCGACGCCGCCCTCTACGCCGGCTACCTGCGCAAATATTCCGAAGCGCGCGGCGTCATAAGGCGCGAGGGCAAGGTGACCGGCGTCGAACAGCATGGCGGCACCGGCTTCATCAAGTCCGTGGTCATGGAGCACGGCGACCCCGTCGAGGGCGACCTGTTCATCGACTGCACCGGTTTCCGCGGCCTGCTGATCGAACAGACCCTGAAGGCCGGATTCGAGGACTGGAACCACTGGCTGCCCTGCGACCGCGCCGTGGCCGTCCCGTGCGCCCATGGCGACGGGCCCCTGACGCCCTACACCCGCGCCACCGCGCGCAGGGCCGGGTGGCAGTGGCGCATCCCGCTGCAGCACCGCATCGGCAACGGCTATGTCTATTCCAGCGCCCACATCTCGGATGACGAGGCGGCCGCGACCCTGATGGCCAACCTCGACGGGGCGCCGCTGGCCGAGCCCTGGAAGCTGAGCTTCCGCGCCGGACGCCGCAAACAGGCCTGGGTCAAGAACTGCGTCGCCCTGGGTCTGGCCTCGGGTTTCCTCGAGCCCATCGAGTCGACCAGCATCCACATGATCCAGGCCGGGATCACCAAACTGCTGGCCATGTTCCCGGACCGCGGCTTCGACCCGCGCAACATCGCCGAATACAATCGCCTGACCAATATGCAGATCGAGCAGGTCCGCGACTTCATCATCCTGCACTACAAGGCCAACGGCCGGGTCGGCGAGCCGCTGTGGGACGCCTGCCGCGCGATGGAAGTCCCCGAATCCCTGCAGCGCCGTATGGACCTGTTCCGGCACAGCGGCCGCTTCTTCCGGCACGAGGACGAACTGTTCGCCGAGTCCAGCTGGCTGGCCGTCATGCTCGGCCAGAAGGTGACGCCCGAAACCTACGATCCGCTGGTCGACGCCCTGCCCGAGGCCGACCTGGTCCGCCTGCTGGAAGAGACGCGCGCCCATGTGCGCGCCGTCGCCGAGGCCATGCCGCTGCAATCCGAAACCATCGCCCGCCACGTCGCGGCCGCCTGAGGAGTCCGCCGTGTCCGATACCCGCATCCGGAAGATCGTCATCGTCGGGGGCGGAACCGCCGGCTGGATGACGGCCGCCGCCCTGGGCAAGCTTCTGGGCCCGAACTACGCCGAGATCGTCCTCGTCGAGTCCGACGAGATCGGGATCGTCGGCGTCGGCGAGGCCACCATTCCCCAGATCGGCATCTTCAACCGCATGCTCGGTCTGGACGAGAACGAATTCCTGCGCCGCACCCAGGGCAGCTTCAAACTGGGCATCCAGTTCGTCGACTGGGGCCGCAAGGGGCACGTCTATTTCCATCCGTTCGGCCCCTATGGCGTCGACATGGAAGGCGTCTCCTTCCACGCCTACTGGCAGCGGCTGCATCAGCTGGGCGACACCCACTCCGTCGACGCCTATTCGCTGCAGGCGCTGGCGGCGAAGGAGAACCGCTTCATGCGCTCCATCGACGCCGGCCCGTCGCCGCTGTCGAGCATCGCCTACGCCTTCCATTTCGACGCCGGCCTCTACGCCCGCTTCCTTCGCGACTTCGCCGAGGCGCGGGGCGTCCGCCGCCAGGAAGGCAAGATCGTCAGCGTCGAGCAGCGGTCGACCGACGGCTTCATCGAGGCCGTGGTCCTGGAGAGCGGAGAGCGCCTCGAGGGCGAACTGTTCATCGACTGCTCCGGTTTCCGCGGCCTGCTGATCGAACAGACGCTGAAGGCCGGCTACGAGGACTGGACCCACTGGCTGCCCTGCGACCGGGCGGTGGCCGTGCCGTGCGAAAGCGCGCCGGCCTTCACGCCCTACACCCGCTCCACGGCGCGCGACGCCGGCTGGCAGTGGCGGATCCCGCTGCAGCACCGGATCGGCAACGGCTACGTCTACTCCAGCGACCACATCTCAGACGACGAGGCGGCGGCGACCCTGCTGGCCAATCTCGACGGCAAACCCCTGGCCGATCCGCGCATGCTGCGTTTCGTCACCGGGCGGCGCAAACAGGCCTGGGTGAAGAACTGCGTCGCCATCGGCCTGTCCTCCGGCTTCATCGAGCCGCTCGAGTCGACCAGCATCCATCTGATCCAGAGCGGCATCGCCAAACTGCTGCAGATGTTCCCCGACAGGACCTTCCCCCAGGCCGACATCGACCGCTTCAACCGCATGACGAAGCGGGAAGTCGAACAGGTCCGCGACTTCATCGTGCTGCATTACAACGCCACCGAACGCGACGACACGCCGTTCTGGGATCAGGTCCGCACCATGGATGTGCCCGAGAGCCTGAAGGAGAAATACCGGCTCTTCAAAACAACCGGCCGGATCTTCCGCGAGGACGACGAGCTGTTCAACGACACCAGCTGGTTCGCCGTCATGACCGGCCAGGGCCTGACGCCCGAACGGTTCGATCCTGTGGCCGAGGTCCTGAGTCTGGAGGAGACGCGCGCCCGTCTCGCCGAGATCAGGAGCGTGATGCGCACCTGCGCGGACCAGATGCCGGGCCACGCCGACTTCATCCGCAACAACTGCGCGGCCTGACCGGCACAGGGCCGGCGCCGACCCTTGCCAATCGCTCGATAATTGTCTGAGTATTGACGATCACCGGGTCGCAGAACCCGGACGAGGGAGATGGACATGCGGAAGACCCTGCTCGCCGTAACGGCGGCCCTGATGCTGTCGGCCGCGCCCGCGCCGGTCGCCGTCATGGCCCAGGACGACGACATCGTGCAGCGCATCATCAACAGCCCGCCGGTGGACTCCTGGCAGGTGCTTGGCGTCAGCCGCGCGCCGCGTCCGCAACGGGCCGAGGGGGTTCTCGGCGAGCGCGCGATCCGCGTCGCCGCCCAGCGGGCCGAACAGCCATGGACGATGGCCGCGCAGATGCCGATCCGCGGCGAGATCAAGCGCGGCGACACCATCCTTCTGGCCGTCTGGGCCCGGCTGGAGACGCCGCCCGAGGGCCGGCAGACCAGCCGCCTGCCGCTCCGGGTCCAGCAGGCCGCCGCCCCCTATGCGGCCATCGCCCAGGACACCGGCGAGGTCGGCCCCGAATGGAAGATGATCTATGCCTCGGGCGTGGCCCAGCAGGACTTCGCCGGCGGTCAGACCAACCTGTCGGTTCATCTGGCCACCGACAACCAGACCGTCGACCTCGGACCGGCGCTGGTCCTGAATTTCGGCCAGGACTACGACGCGGCCAAACTGCCCCGTAACGAGCCATGAGCCCCCGCCGCGCAGCGTTCGCCGTCGTCGCGTGCGTCCTCGCCGCGGTCCCCTCCGCCGCCGCCCAGGTCTCCGGCCCCGCCGCCGTGCGCATGAACCAGGCGGGGTTTGAAATCTCCGGGCCCAAGGCGGCCACGGTCGCCTCGGCCGCCGCCGCTCCCCTGCCCTGGCGCGTCGTCGATACGGCCGGGACGACCGTCGCCCGGGGCGTCACGACGGTGTTCGGCGCCGACGCCGCCTCCGGAGAGACGGTCCACCAGATCGATTTCTCGACGCTGACGCGCGCGGGCGAAGGCTACCGCCTGGAGGTCGCGAACCAGACCAGCCGACCGTTCGGGATCGCCGCGCGACCGTTCGCCCGGCTGAAGTACGACGCCATGGCCTATTTCTATCAGAACCGGGCGGGCGTCCCGATCTCGGCGGATCACGTGTCCCGTCCGGACCTCGCCCGGCCCGCGGGCCATGCGCGCGAGGTCGCGACCTGCTTCTCGGGCGTCGACCAGCGCGGCACGGCCTGGCCCGGCTGCGACTACAGCCTGGACGTCACGGGCGGCTGGTACGACGCGGGCGACCACGGCAAATACGTCGTCAACGGCGGCATCTCCGTGTGGACCCTGGTCAACGCTGCGGAGCGGGCGCGGAGCGCCGGACGAGGCGCCTTCGATGACGGGCGCCTCGATATCCCCGAGGCTGGAAACGGCGTCGACGACCTGCTCGACGAGGCCCGCTACGAGATCGACTTTCTGCTGCGGATGCAGATACCCGACGGCGCGACCGCCCGGGTTCCCGACGGCCGGCTGGCGCCCGCCGGCGAGCCGTTGCGCCTGATCGAGATCGATGCGGGCGGCATGGCGCATCACAAGGTCCACGACCGCAGCTGGACCTCCCTGCCCACCGCCCCGGCGGACGCCCCGGCCGAGCGGCTGCTTTACCCGCCCTCGACCGCGGCGACCCTCAATCTCGCCGCTGTCGCCGCCCAGTGCGCACGGGTCTGGCGCGAGGCGGACCCCGCCTTCTCCGCCACCTGCCTGACGGCGGCGCGGCGCGCCTGGGCGGCGGCGCGGCGCCATCCCGCCGTCTTCGCCAGCAGCGCCTTCGACGGCGGCGGCGGCTATGGCGACGGCCAGGTCGCGGACGAATTCTACTGGGCCGCCGCCGAGCTGTTCGCGGCCACCGGAGAGGCCGGATACCTTGAGGCGCTGAAGGCCTCGCCCCACTGGCTGGGAGGCCCCCGCTCGGGCGCCTCGGCGACCGGCGACCCCGCCTGGCCCGCGACCGCGGCGTTGGGAACCATCACCCTCGCCGTCGTTCCGACGGCGCTGGACCCGGCCGACCGCGACACGGCCCGCCGGCGCCTTGTCGAGGCCGCCCGCGCGTATCTCGTCGAAGGCCGGGCCCAGGGCTATGGCCTGCCGCGCGGCGGGACGCGGTTCGAATGGGGTTCGAACGGCGCGCTGATGAACCGGGCCATGATCCTGGGCCTGGCCCACGACTTCACGGGCGAGGCGGCGTTCCGGGACGGCGTGATCCATGCGCTCGACTTCCTGCTGGGCCGCAACCCGCTGGACCGCTCGTTCGTGAGCGGATGGGGCGCGCGGCCGATGGTGAATCCCCATCACAGGTTCTGGGCTCATTCGGCCGATCCGGCCTGGCCGGCTCCGCCCGCCGGCGCCCTGTCCGGCGGCCCCAACAATACGGCGATGACGGACGACGTCGCCCGGACCATGGCCGGGCATTGCGCGCCCCTGACGTGCTGGGCGGACGACCTGCGCGCCTATGCGCTGAACGAGGTCGCCATCAACTGGAACGCACCCCTGGTCTGGGTCGCCGCCTTCATCGACCCCGCGCCGCTGGACGATCAGGCCGCGGGCGCCGCCGGCTCGGCGGGCCGCGCGCAGTAGCCCGCGATATAGTCGTCCTGCAGGGCCAGCCGTCCCGCCGCCTCCGCCACAGCGGTCCGCAGGCGCTGCAGGCCCGCGACCAGCCGCTCCGGATTTTCAGCGTCGGCGAGCATGTGATGCGTTCGCGGGATGATCCGCTGCCCGACATAGACCGAGACCCATGACGGGTGCAGGAACAGGCCTTCGCGATACTCCTGGACCACGCCCTTTTCCCGGAACAGCTCGATCTTCTCCGCCAGGCTGTCGGGGATGCCCATCGTCCGGATGTAGTCCCAGAACGGGGTGTCGTCGCGCTCGGTGGCCTTGTAGTGCAGGATGATGAAGTCCCGGATCCGCTCGTATTGCAGATCCATCTGGCGATTGAATTCCTTCGCCGCGACCTCGTCCAGCGGACGGGACGGCCACAGCTCGACCAGTTTGGTGATCGAGGCCTGGATCAGATAGATGCTGGTCGACTCCAGCGGCTCGATGAAGCCCGAGGCCAGCCCCACGGAAACGCAGTTTCCGACCCAGTTCCGGGTCCGCTGTCCGGCCGTGAAGCGCAGATGGTTGGGCGTATTCAATGCCTCGCCCTCCAGCTTCGACATCAGGTCGGCGGTGGCCGCGTCCTGATCGATGAAGGCGCTGCCGTATATGTAGCCGTTGCCGATGCGGTGCTGCAGCGGGATGCGGAACCGCCATCCCGCGCCCATGGCGGCGGATCGGGTATAGGGCTCGGTGCGGCCGACGCCTGCGCACGGTATGGCCACGGCCCGGTCGCACGGCAGCCAGTGCGACCAGTCCGTATATCCTGACCGGAGCGTCTGTTCGATCAGCAGGCCGCGGAAGCCCGAGCAGTCGATAAACAGGTCGCCCGCTACCGTCTCGCCGCGCTCCAGGGCCACAGACCGGATCGCGCCCGTCTCGCCGTCCTGGCGGACGTCGACGATCCTGCCCTCGATCCGCGTGACGCCCAGCCCCTCGGCGAACCGCCGCAGGAATTGCGCATAGAGGCTGGCGTCGAGCTGGTACGCGTAATTGTAGGTCGACAGGATCGATCGGGGATCATCGTCCGGCGGCCCGAAGCGCGCGGCGTAGGCCGCCACGATCGGTACGGAATAGTCGTCCAGCGACCCGACATCGGCGAGTTCGCGCGCCGCCAGCCAGTAGTGGTGGAAGGGCGTGCTTCCGCCGGGCGCTCCAAACTCCCCGAACGGATGCATGTAGCGGTCGCCGATGCGCGCCCAGTCCGTGAATTCGATGCCCAGTTTGAACGTCGCCCGGGTGGCGCGCATGAACTCGGCCTCGTCGATCCCGAGCCGGGCGTTGAAGTCGCGGATGTGCGGCAGGGTCGATTCCCCGACCCCGACCGTTCCGATCTCGGCTGACTCGATCAGGATCACCTCGACCCCGGTGGGCGCGACCAGTTTGCCCAGCGCCGCCGCGGTCATCCAGCCCGCAGTGCCGCCCCCGACGATGACGACGCGGCGGATGCCGCCCGCCGGACCCGACGGCTTGTCCATGGTCGCCTCCCCTCGCTGGCTTCAGTGGTTGTCGCGCGGAAGGCCGAGGGTGTCGACGATCCGGTGGTATTTGACTGCGGGCTCGAGCACGGCGCCGGTCTCCAGTTCTCCGACGAAGCCCCTCTGGAACTCCTGCCAGGGGGTCTGGGACGCGGGATACCGGTAGCCGCCCGCGGCCTCCAGGGCCTTGCGGCGTTCGGCCATCCCGGCGTCGTCGATGAGGACGTCGACGCGGCGGGTGTTCAGGTCGATCCGCATCCGGTCGCCAGTCTTCAGCAGGGCGATGTTCCCCCCCGTCGCCGCCTCGGGCGAGGCGTTCAGGATCGAGGGGGAGCCCGACGTGCCCGACTGCCGCCCGTCGCCGATGCAGGGCAGGGCGAGGATGTCCTGGCGGATCAGGTACGCAGGCGGGCGCATGTTGACGACCTCGGCCGCGCCGGGATGGCCGACGGGGCCGGCTCCACGCATGACCAGAATGCTGTCAGCCGTGATGTTCTCGGCGGGATCGTCGATGCGACGGTGATAGTCCTCGGACCCGTCGAAGACGACGGCCACGCCCTCGAATGCGTCGGGGCTGGACGGGTCAGACAGATAGCGGTCGCGGAACTCGGCGCTGATGACGCTGGTCTTCATGACCGCGCTGCTGAAGACATTGCCGCTCAGGATCAGGAAGCCGGCGTCCTCGACCAGGGCCGTGTCGAAGCTGCGGATCACATCGGGCAGGACGGCTTCGGCGTCGCGGCAGTTCTCGCCGATGGTCCGGCCGTTCACGGTCAGGGCGTCCTCATGGATCAGGCCGTGGCGCATCAGTTCCGCCACGACGGCGGGAACGCCGCCGGCCTGGTGGAAGTCCTCGCCCAGATAGGCGCCGGCCGGCTGAAGGTTGACCAGAAGCGGCACCTGATGGCCGATCGTCTCCCAGTCCTTCAGCGGCAGGTCGACGTGGGCGTGCCGCGCCAGGGCCGTCAGGTGAACCGGGGCGTTGGTCGAACCGCCGATGGCGGAGTTGACGACGATGGCGTTCTCGAACGCCTGCCGGGTCAGGATCTTGGAGGGTTTGAGATCTTCATCGACCATTTCGACGATGCGCTTGCCGGTCAGATAGGCCATCTGCGGCCGTTCGCGGTAGGGCGCCGGAATGGCGGCCGAGCCGGGCAGCGACATGCCGAGCGCCTCGGCCAGGCTGTTCATCGTGGTCGCCGTGCCCATGGTGTTGCAGTAGCCGACCGAGGGCGCCGAGCGCGCGACCATCTCGATGAAGCCTTCGTAGTCGATCTCGCCGGCCGCCATCATCTCGCGGGCCTTCCAGATGATCGAACCGGACCCGACCCGCTCGCCCCTGTGCCAGCCGTTCAGCATCGGTCCGACCGACAGGGCGATGGCGGGGATGTCGACCGTGGCCGCCGCCATCAGGCAGGCCGGCGTGGTCTTGTCGCAGCCGATGGTCAGGACCACGCCGTCGATCGGATAGCCGTGCAGCAGTTCGACCAGACCCATATAGGCCAGGTTGCGGTCCAGCCCGGCGGTCGGGCGTTTGCCGGTTTCCTGGATCGGATGGACCGGGAATTCCAGGGCGATGCCGCCGGCCTCGCGAATGCCCTCGCGCACCCGTTCGGCCAGAACCAGATGGTGGCGGTTGCAGGGGCTGAGGTCCGAACCCGTCTGGGCGATGCCGATGATCGGCTTGCCCGAGCGCAGCTCCTCCAGCGTCAGGCCGTAGTTCAGGTACCGCTCCAGATAGAGGGCCGTCATGTCCGGATTGTCGGGGTTGTCGAACCAGGCGCGGGAACGGAGTCGGCGGGTCATTCAACAGCTCGTGGAGTTCAATACTCCGACAAATAGACGGCGCCGCCGAGCCTTGGCAATGGCGCCGCCCGAGCTTCAGCGATCGCCGAGCGCCTCGGCCGTCTGGGACAGGGCGTTGGCGACCAGAACCTGCATCGCCTCCCGGGCGCCGTCCGCATCGCCGGCGGCGATGGCGTCGAAGACCGCCCAGTGTTCGGGCATGGGATCCGCCGGCAGCTTGCGCTTGCGCCCCTTGTAGAAGGTGGTCCAGCGCACCCCGGCGCCGATAGTCGAGGCCAGGCTGGCCAGCGGCGGGTTGCAGGTGGCGGCCAGGACGGCCTGGTGGAAGTCGCGATCGGCCGCCTGCCCCGCCTCGGTCTTCAGCGTAAGCCGCTCCATGTCGTTCAGCGCAGCGCGCATGACCTCGACCTGCTCCTCCGTGCGACGCAGGGCGGCCAGGGCGGCGGCGGCGGGTTCGACGATCATCCGCAGTTCGAACAGGCCCTCGACCACCTCCCGCGCGGGCTCGGCTTCGAAAAACCAGGCCAGGACGTCCGGATCGAGCAGGTTCCAGCGAATCATCTCCGTCACCCGGGTGCCGACGCGCGGACGGCTCTCGACCAGGCCCTTGGCCGCCAGGATCCGCACCGCCTCGCGATAGGCGCCGCGCGAGACCTTCAGCCGTTCGCTGAACTCGATCTCATTGCTCAGGATGTCGCCGGGCTTGTGCCGGCCAGACGTGATGGCCACGCCGAGCTGGTGCGCGATCGAGCCGTGCAGCCGTTCCTTGCCGACCTTCCGGCGACCGGATTCCTTGTGAAAGACGGGGGGAGAAACAGCCATCGTTTCCTTCATCGGGGGTTCGGACAGGGCCTTAGCACACCCGGGTAACGGGAGTCAGTTGACGGCTGGACCATGCCGGTCATAACCTGAATGATAGCGCTATCATCGCTGGACGGGTTTTCCCGAACTGGCGGGGTCACATGGGAGGAAGTCCGATGAAAACCGCCAACGGTTTGTCCGTGACGCTTGGGCGTCGCACGTTCGTCACCGGCCTGCTCAGCGCCGCCGCGGTCGCGCCGCTGGCCGGCGCCGCCCGCGCCCAGACGGCCGGACGTCCCGAAGCCGCCGCACTGTATCGAAACGCCGCTCAGCCGGTCGCGGCGCGGGTGGAGGATCTGCTGCGGCGCATGACCCTGGACGAGAAGGTCGCCCAGATGGTCGGCATCTGGGAGAAGAAGGGCGACATCCAGGAACCGGACGGCGATTTCTCCGCGACCAGGGCCAGCGAGAAATTCCCCCACGGCCTGGGCCAGATATCGCGCCCCTCGGACTTCCGCGGCGTCGATCCCGCGCTGAACGGAGCAGCCGGCGCCGCGGGCGCGGCCGTCAATCGCGACCCGCGCCAGACCGCCGACTACGTCAACGCCGCCCAGCGCTGGGCGGTCGAAAAGACGCGGCTCGGCATTCCCCTGACGATGCACGAGGAGGCGCTGCACGGCTATGTGGCGCGCGGCGCCACCAGCTTCCCGCAGGCCATCGCCCTGGCTTCCACCTGGGACCCTGCGCTGGTCACCCGCGTCTTCTCCGTGGCTGCGCGCGAGATGCGCGCGCGCGGAACCCAGCTGGCCCTCGCCCCCGTCGTGGACGTGGCCCGCGATCCGCGCTGGGGCCGCATCGAGGAAACCTACGGCGAGGATCCGCACCTGGTGTCGGAGATGGGGCTTGCCGCCATCCGCGGTTTCCAGGGCGAGACCCTGCCCCTGGCGCCCGACAAGGTCCTGGTGACGCTGAAGCATATGACCGGCCACGGCCAACCGGAGAACGGCACCAACGTCGGCCCGTCGAACATTTCCGAGCGGACGCTGAGGGAGAATTTCTTCCCGCCGTTCGAGCGCGCCGTGCGCGAACTGCCGGTGATGTCGGTCATGGCGTCGTACAACGAGATCGACGGCCTGCCGTCGCACGCCAACCGCTGGCTGCTGCACGACGTCCTGCGCGCGGAGTGGGAATTCAAGGGCGCCGTGGTCAGCGACTATTTCGCCATCCGTGAACTGAACACCCGCCACCGGATGTTCGGTTCGATCGAGGAGGCGGCCGTCCGCGCGCTCGACGCCGGCGTCGATATCGAACTGCCCGACGGCGAGGGCTATGCGCGCCTGCCGGACCTGGTCCGCGCCGGGAAGGTGACCGAGGCCCAGATCGACGAGGCGGTGCGACGTCTGCTGACGATGAAATTCCTCTCGGGCGCGTTCGAGCGGCCCTATGTCGACGCCCGCGCGGCCGAGCGGTTGACCGCGACGCCGGACGCCGTCGCCCTGGCCCGGGAAGCGGCGCAGCGTTCGATGATCCTGCTCAGGAACGAAGGCGGCCTGCTGCCGCTGAACGCGGGCCGTATCCGCAAGCTGGCGGTGCTTGGCACCCATGCGCGCGACACGCCGATCGGCGGCTATTCCGAGGTTCCCAAACACGTGGTCAGTGTCCTGGAGGGCCTTCAGGCTGAAGGCCGCGGCAAGTTCGAGGTCGTCTATTCCGAGGCGGTCCGCATCACCGAAAGCCGCGTCTGGGCGGCCGACACGGTCACCCTGGTCGATCCGGCGGTCAACGCCCGGCTGATCGAGCAGGCCGTGCAGGACGCACGCGACGCCGACGTCATCGTCATGGTGCTGGGCGACAATGAGCAGACCAGCCGCGAGGCCTGGGCCGACGGCCACCTGGGCGACCGGGACTCCCTCGACCTGATCGGCCAGCAGAACGATCTGGCGCGCGCCGTGTTCGCCCTGAACAAGCCCACCGTGGTTCTGCTGCTGAACGGCCGCCCCCTGTCGGTAAACCTTCTCGCCGAGCGCGCCACAGCCCTGATCGAAGGCTGGTATCTCGGTCAGGAGACCGGTCACGCCGTCGCCGACGTGCTGTTCGGCAGGGTCAATCCGGGCGGCAAGCTGCCGCTTTCGGTCGCTCGCCACGTGGGTCAGCTGCCGATCTTCTACAATCACAAACCGACCTCGCGGCGGGGTTATCTGCTCGGCGAGACCAAGCCCCTGTTCCCGTTCGGCTACGGCCTTTCGTACACGACCTTCGACATCTCCGAACCGCGTCTGGCGCGCGCCAGCATTCGCAACGGCGAGACGGTCCGGGTGGAAGTGGACGTCCGCAACACCGGCCCGGTCAAGGGCGACGAGGTGGTCCAGCTGTATGTCCGCGACGACCAGGCCTCGGTGACGCGGCCGGTCAAGGAGCTGAAGCATTTCCAGCGCGTGACCCTTGAGCCGGGCGCCCGCACCACCGTGGCCTTCGAGATCCGGCCGTCAGACCTGTGGTTCTGGAACATCGACATGGAACGGGTGGTCGAACCCGGCACCTTCACCGTGATGTCCGGTCCGAACTCGGTCGATCTGAAGACGGCGACCCTGACGGTGACGGACTAGGGCGATCAACAGCGCCGGGCCGGACCCGCTTCAGGGCGGCGGTCCGGCCTGGGCGAAAGGTCCGAAAACGGCGCCGACAAATCCGCCCGCGACACGGGTGCTGAGCATCTCGCCGTCGGCGCCTTCCAGCAGCGTCGTCCAGGGCCCTTCCCCGCGCGCCCATGCGAAGTCATAGGCGCCGGCGCGGGCGGCGATGCGGAACCTGACAGGCCCCTCACCGCCCAGCGGGGCCGTGGCGATCACCTCTCCGGCGCTATCTGTTTCCGCCCCCCGGCGGCGGCGCAATTCGATCAGGGCGCGCCCGTCCCGTCGCACGGCGCCGAGCGCATACCAGTAGTCGTCGCTCTGCAGCACGGCCAGGCCGGCGCGATCCCCCTCCCGGGCGGGGATGTCGCGCAGGATCGTTTCGGCCGTCGCATGCTGATGCTGCTGACGGCGGCCGAGGAAGGACGGGTTGGCGTTGTCGCCCAGCCCTTCGGACCTCATGCGCAGGGTCAGGGCGCCGGGATGACTGGTCAGGTCGAACCAGGGGTCGCGCGGATTTCGCATCATCATCCAGGATGGGGCCAGACGCGCGCCGTCGAACTCGTCCACGACCTGGAAGTCGCCGCTGGTCGGAGGGACCGCCGATGGCCGGCGCGGCAGGTTCGGGCGCGCAGCGAGGTACGGAATGGCGCGCCCCGGCTCGAGGATGCGCGGCCAGTCGCCTGACCAGTCTACGGGGAGAAGGAAGGTCTCGCGCCCCGTATTGTAGAGATCGTCGCCATAGGGCCGGACCGCCAGGAAGGTCGCCCACCATGACCCGTCCGGCAGTTGCACCAGATCCGCATGGCCGGCCGAGGTGACGGGATGCGTCCTGTCCCGCGGCAGGCCGCGCTGGGTCAGTATGGGATTGTCAGGCGAGGCCTCGTAAGGGCCGTCGGGGCGGCGCGAGCGCAGCACGACCTGGGAATGCCCTTCGGCCGTCCCGCCCTCGGCGCACACCAGATAGTACCAGTCGCCGCGCCGGATGATGTGCGGCCCCTCGATCCAGATCGGACGGGTCGAGGGATCGACGCCGCCATCGACCAGAACCGTTCGCGGGCCGAAGGTCTTCCGCCCCGCCGGATCGAATCGCTGGATCCAGATGGCCCGGTGGCCGTCATACCGGGGCGTCCCTTCGGGGGGACCGTTGTTGACGATCCAGGCGCTGCCGTCCTCGTCGAAGAACAGGCCCGGGTCGATGCCGCCCTCGAGGTCCGGAAGCCAGACCGGATCGGACCACGGCCCGGCGGGATCGGACGCCGTGACGAGGAAATTGCCGCCGCAGTCGACGCAGGTGTTGAGGATGTAGAAGACGCCGTCGCGGTGCTCGATCGTCGGGGCGAAGACGCCGCGAGACAGGCCGAGCTTGCCGAAATCCAGCTGGCCCGGCCGATCGATGGCATTGCCGATCTGGGTCCAGTTCACCAGGTCCCGGCTGTGAAAGACCGGGATGCCGGGGAAGTAGCTGAAGGTCGAGGTCACCAGATAGTAGTCGTCGCCCGCGCGCGTGATCGACGGGTCGGGATAAAAGCCCTGCAGGATCGGGTTCAGATACTGGTCCGGGCGGGGCCGGAGACCTTCGTGTGCTGGATCGCCGCCGCGGTAGACGAAGCGTTCGAACACCGCTGTCCCGGCGAGCGCGTCGTCATTCGGCCGGGCCAGGGCCGCGCCGCAGACGCCGCCGGCGAGGATCAGGGCCAGGACGGGTCCGACGGACCTTTTGCACAGTCTCGACATTCGCCACCCGCCCGCTATCTATTTGTCCGACTTTTAAGGAACCGGTCACCGGAAACAAGTCCGCTTCTCTGCCAAAGCGCTTGACAGTCGGGGCGGCGAATAGAGATGATAGCGCTACCAAAGAAGAGCTCCGCACAGACGGGGACAGCGGGGGAAATTGACGGCTCTAGTGAACGATTTGCCGGTCGACTGGCGTCAGGGCGTGTTCCTGGGTCGATTGAGCCTGCCCGAAGGACCGACCCCCGTCCTGGTCCGCGACGGGCGCGTGACCGATATCTCCGCCTTCGCCCCTACGTCAGCGCAAGCGGCCGCCGCGACCGACCTGCGCGACGCCCCCGGCGTGGATCTGGGCGACCTCGAATCCCTTGATCTCGGCCCCGCGTGGGACGACTCCGACCGCTCGCCTCGCCTGCTGTCCCCGGTCGACCTTCAGTGCGTCAAGGCGTCGGGCGTGACCTTCGCCGTCTCCGCCGTGGAACGGGTCATCGAGGAACGCGCGCGGGGCGACGCGGACCGCGCCCAGTCGATCCGCGCCGCCCTGGCCGACCGCGTCGGCGCCGATCTGTCGGCGGTCAAGCCGGGCTCGGACCAGGCCTACGCCCTGAAGGACGCCCTGATCGCCGACGGGCTGTGGTCGCAGTATCTGGAAGTCGCCATCGGCAAGGACGCCGAGATCTTCACCAAGGCCCCGGTCCTGTCCTCGGTCGGCTGGGGCGATCTCGTCGGCGTGCGGCCGGACAGCGCCTGGAACAATCCCGAGCCCGAGGTCGCCATCGTCTGTGATCCGACCGGCCGCCCCGTCGGAGCCACGCTCGGAAACGACGTCAATCTGCGCGACATCGAGGGCCGCTCGGCCCTGCTGCTCGGCAAGGCCAAGGACAACAACGCCTCGGCCGCGCTGGGGCCGTTCGTCCGTCTGTTCGGCGACGATTTCGACATGGACGACGTCCGCGGCGCCCGCATTTCCCTGGAGGTGCGCGGCCAGGACGGGTTCGTACTGGAGGGCGAATCCTCGATGAGCCTGATCAGCCGCGATCCGCTGGACCTGATCAGCCAGACGCTGAACGAGAACCACCAGTACCCCGACGGGTTCGCCCTCTATCTCGGCACCATGTTCGCCCCGATCAAGGATCGGGATGCGCCGGGCCAAGGCTTCACCCACAAGCCGGGCGATCTGGTCACCGTCTCGTCCGGGCGGCTCGGAACCTTGCGTAACCGCGTGACCACCACCGACCGGGCGCCGCCCTGGCGGTTCGGCGTGGTCGATCTGATGTACAATCTGGCCGGTCGCGGCCTTCTGGGGGAGCGACCGAATGAGCGCCGTCTATCCGTCTCTTAGAGACAGGCTGATCATCGTCACCGGCGGCGGTTCCGGCATCGGCGCCGCCTTCACCGAGGCCTTCGCCCGACAGGGCGCGAGGGTGGTCTTCCTTGACGTCATGGAGGCGGAATCCCGCGCGCTCGAGGCCTCGCTGTCCGACCTGTCGCCCGCCCCGGTGTTCAAGCGTTGCGACCTGACCGACCTGGTTTCGCTCAAGGCCTGTTTCGCCGATATCGCGGCCGCTCACGGCGACGCGGACGTGCTGGTCAACAACGCCGCCAACGACGATCGCCACGCCCTGGACGAGGTTACGCCCGAGTACTGGGACGACCGTATCGGCGTGAACCTGCGCCATCTCTATTTCGCGACCCAGGCGGTGACGCCGGCGATGCGCGCGCGCGGCAAGGGGGTGATCCTGAACCTCGGCTCCATCTCCTGGCACCTCGGCCTCCCCGACCTGTCGCTCTACGAGACGGCCAAGGCCGGCATCGAAGGCATGACCCGCGCCCTGGCGCGCGAGCTGGGCGGGGACGGGGTGCGCGTCTGCTGCATCGTTCCGGGCAACGTCCAGACGCCGCGCCAGGCCAGATGGTACACGCCGGAAGGCGAGGCCGAGATCGTCGCCGCCCAGTGCCTGAAGGGCCGGGTCCAACCGGGCGACGTCGCCGCCCTGGGCCTTTTCCTCGCTTCGGATGACGCGCGCTTTGTAACGGGTCATGAGTATTTCGTGGACGCCGGCTGGAGGTAGGTCGAACGTCCAATCATAAGGCCCGGCAAGGGCCGCCAAGGGAGGGAATGAAGATGGCAGGACCGACAGGGGCGTCAGGCCCGGATCTGGCGGGCGCGGATCGCGTCAATATCGGCTTCATCGTGCTGATCGTCGCCGTGGCGACCATCGGCGGCTTCATGTTCGGCTATGACTCGGGGGTCATCAACGGCACCCAGGACGGGCTGGAAAGCGCCTTCAACCTGTCGGCCCTCGGCACCGGCTTCAACGTCGGCGCCATCCTGCTGGGTTGCGCCGTCGGCGCCTTCATCGCGGGCCGCCTCGCCGACCTGATCGGCCGCCGCACGGTGATGCTGCTGGCCGCCGTGGCCTTCATCATCAGCGCCATCTGGGCCGGCGCCGCCGACACCTCGACCCACTTCATCATCGCCCGCTTCATCGGCGGCCTGGGCGTCGGCGCGGCCAGCGTCCTGGCGCCGGCCTACATCTCCGAAGTGACCCCGGCCGCCATCCGCGGACGACTGTCCAGCATCCAGCAGATCATGATCATCATCGGCCTGACCGGGGCCTTCGTCGCCAACTATGCGCTGGCGGCGACGGCGGGCGGATCGACCGCCGAGTTCTGGATGGGCTTCCCCGCCTGGCGCTGGATGTTCTGGATGCAGGTCATCCCGGCCGGCATCTATCTGATCGCCCTGCTTTTCATTCCGGAGAGCCCCCGCTACCTCGTCGTCAAGGGCCGCGACGCCGAAGCCGAGGTCGTGCTGTCGAAGCTGTTCGGAGCCGGCGCGGGCGCCCGCAAGGTGGCCGAAATCCGCGCCTCCCTGGCCAGGGACCACAAACCGAAATTCTCGGACCTGCTGCATCCCACGACCCGCAAGATCCAGCCGATCGTCTGGGCCGGACTGATCCTGGCCGTGTTCCAGCAACTGGTCGGCATCAACATCGTCTTCTACTACGGCGCCGTCCTGTGGCAGTCGGTGGGCTTCTCCGAGAACGACGCCCTGCAGATCAACATCCTGTCCGGCGTGCTGTCGATCGCGGCCTGCCTGTTCGCCATCGCCGTCATCGACAAGATCGGCCGCAAGCCGCTGCTGCTGATCGGTTCGGCCGGCATGGCGGTGACCCTGGCCGTCATGGCCTGGTGCTTCTCGCGGGCGACCATGCTCGACGGCGCGCTGCATCTGGATGACCAGACCGGCATGATCGCCCTGATCGCGGCCAACGCCTATGTGGTCTTCTTCAACCTCAGCTGGGGCCCCGTCATGTGGGTGATGCTGGGCGAGATGTTCCCCAACCAGATGCGGGGTTCGGCCCTGGCCGTCGCCGGCTTCGCCCAGTGGATCGCCAATTTCGGCATTTCGGTCAGCTTCCCGCCCATGGCGGCGTCGCTGGGCCTGACCATCACCTACGGCTTCTACGCCGCCAGCGCCGTCGTCTCCTTCTTCCTCGTCTCGTCACTGATCAAGGAAACCAAGGGACGCGAACTGGAAGACATGACCGGCTAGGCCTACATCGGCCGGACGACTGAACGGGCGGCGCTCCCCCGCCGCCCGAACGACCCAACGACAAAGGACGGGCCATGACCGACACGCTGGAACTCTCTCACTGGATCGACGGCGAGAAGGTGACGACCGAGCGGCCCGGCGAGAGCCACAATCCGTCCGATACGCGCGACATCGTCGCCCGCACGCCCGACGGCGGCGAGGCCGAGGTCGACGCCGCGGTCGCCGCGGCCAAGGCCGCCTTCACCGGCTGGTCGGAGGCTTCGCCCGAAGTCCGCGCCGACGTGCTGGACCGGGCCTCCAACATCCTGTTCGAGCGCCGTGAACAGGTCGGCCGCCTGCTGTCCCGCGAAGAGGGCAAGACCCTGCCCGAGGGCATCGGCGAAACGGTCCGCGCCTCGCGCATCCTCAAATATTTCGGCGGCGAGGCCCTGCGCCTGCACGGCCAGAACCTGATGTCGGTGCGCCCCGGGGTCGAGATCCAGACCTATCGCCAGGCGGTCGGCGTCTACGGCCTCATCACGCCGTGGAACTTCCCGATCGCCATTCCGGCCTGGAAGATGGCCCCGGCCCTCGCCTTCGGAAACACCGTGGTGATCAAGCCCGCCGGTCCCACGCCGGCCACGGCCGAGGCCCTCGTCTCCATCCTGCACGAGGCCGGCCTGCCCAGGGGCGTGGTCAATATGGTCATCGGCCGCGGCCGCGTCGGACAGGCCATCGTCGACCACAAGGACGTGGACGCGATCAGCTTCACGGGCTCGCAGGGCGTCGGCGCCGGCGTGGCCCTGGGCGCGATCAAGCGGCAGGCGCGGGTCCAGCTCGAGATGGGCGGCAAGAATCCGCTGATCGTCATGGACGACGCCGACCTCGACCGCGCGGTGCAGATCGCGCTGGACGGCTCCTTCTTCGCCACAGGCCAGCGCTGCACCGCCTCCAGCCGCCTGATCGTCCACGACGCCATCCACGACCGCTTCGTCGCCGCCCTGGCCGAAAAGGTCGCGGCGCTGCGGGTCGGCGACGCTCTCGATCCGGAGACCCAGATGGGGCCGGCGGTGTCCGAGGATCAGATGGAAACCTCGTACCGCTACATCGACGTGGCGCGCGGCGACGGCGGCCGCATCGTCACCGGCGGCGAACGTCTGAAGCTGGCCAAGCCCGGCTGGTACGTCCAGCCGACCCTGATCGCCGACACCCTGCCGGACATGCGCATCAACACCGAGGAGGTGTTCGGTCCGGTCGCCTCGACCATCCGGGTCGGGAGCTATGAGGAGGCGCTGGAGATCGCCAACGGCGTGGAGTTCGGCCTGTCCGCCGGCATCGTCACCACCTCCCTGAAACACGCCCGCGACTTCCAGCGGCGCGCGCGGGCCGGGATGGTGATGGTCAATCTGGCGACCGCCGGAGTCGACTATCACGTGCCCTTCGGCGGTTCGAAGAAGTCGAGCTACGGCGCGCGCGAACAGGGGTTCGCGGCGGTCGAGTTCTTCACCCAGACCAAGACCGCCTACAGCTGGAGCTGACCCGTGGGCGGCGCGCCGGAACTGGTCTGGGACGTGAAGGCCGAACTGGGCGAAGGCCCGGTGTGGGTCGCGCGGGACCGGGCGCTCTGGTTCGTCGACATCAAGGGCCGTCGGCTGCACCGCTATGGCCACGACGACGGGTCGCAGGCCTCGTGGGAGGCGCCGGACCAGATCGGCTTCGCCCTGCCGGCCGAGGACGGGACGCTGATCTGCGGCGTGCGCGGCGGGCTGCACCGGTTCGACGCCGCGACGGGCGTTTTCAGCCTGATCCGGCCGGTGGAGACGGACCGCCCGGGCAATCGCCTCAACGACGGCTTCGTCGCTCCGGACGGATCGCTGTGGTTCGGATCTATGGACGACGCGGAGGAATCGAGGTCCGGCGCCCTGTATCGTTGGACGGGCGGCGAACCGGAACGGATGGACGACGGCTATGGCGTCACCAACGGTCCCGCGCTCAGCCCCGACGGGCGAACCATGTACCACCATGACACCCTCGAGAAGACGATCCATGCCTATGACCACGCCGACGGTCGGATCGCCGCGCGCCGCCTGTTCGCCCTGACCGGGGACGGCTATCCGGACGGCCCGTGCGTCGACGCCGACGGCGTGCTGCACGTCGGCCTGTTCGGCGGCTGGGGCGTCGACCGGTTCGACCCGGAAGGCCGCCCGCTCGGGAAGATCGAGCTGCCCGTTCCCGCCGTGACCAAGGTCGCCTTCGCGGGAGACGATCTGAAGACGATGTATTTCACCACCGCCTGGATGGGCATGGACGCCGCCCAGCGCGCGAAGGCGCCGGCGGCCGGCGGCCTGTTCCGCATGAGCGTGGATCGACCGGGCCTGCCGCAGGCCCTGATCCGCCTGTGATCCGTCTTCAGGCCGGCGACTGGCGCGCCGTCCTGAACCCGGCGCTGGGCGGCTCGGTCGCCGAACTTGAGTGGCTGGGGCGTCCGGTCCTCAGGCCGACGCCGCGGGATGCGGTCGATCCGCTGCAGACCGCCTGTTTTCCGCTGGTTCCCTACGCCAACCGCATCGCCGACGGCCGGTTCGTCTTCGGCGGCCGCGCCCGCGATGTCGGCGTCACGCCCGGTTTCGAGCCGCACGCCCTGCATGGTCTCGGCTGGCGGCGCCCCTGGGAAGTCGAGAGGGCCGACCCGGCCGAAGCCGTATTGACCTTCCGGCATCCCGGCGGAGGAGAATGGCCGTGGGCCTTCTCATCCGGGCAGCGGTTCCAGTTGTCCGGGCGCGGTCTCCGGATCACGCTTTCGATGACCAACCAGGACAGCGAGACCCAGCCCGCCGGGCTGGGTCTGCATCCCTATCTCAACCGCCTTCCGGAGGACCGGCTGACGGTGGCGGCGCCGCGCGTCTGGCGCGCCGACGACACCTTGATTCCGCGCGAACGCGTTCCGGCCCCGGCCGTGTTCGACTGGAGCGACGGCCCCGCGATCGCCGACGCCCCGTTCGTGGACAACGCCTACGAGGACTGGAACGGGCTGGCCCGGCTGGCGCATGCGGACTGGTCCGTGACCCTCGCCTCGCCGGGGACGCGCCGCGTCCACGTCTACGCGCCGCGCCGCGCCGGCTTCGTCTGTATCGAGCCGGTCAGTCACCGGCCGAACGCGCTGAACGCCTCCGCCGACGAAGCGTCCGGTCTGGTCATCCTCGAACCCGGTCAGACCCTCTCGCTGTCCATGACGATCGACGCCGGCGCCTAGTTCCCGGGCGCTTCGGGGAAGCTCAGCGCCCTGTAGTGGTCCAGCGAATGCTCCGGCTCAGGGGAGCCGGCGGGCAACGGCCGGTTGGAGAGGGTGCGGAAATAGGCCACCGAGGCGTCGCGCCACCACCGCGCCTCCTTCTGCTGGATCGACAGGAAGGCGGAGACCTCGTCGAAGCGCTGGTCGTCGACATAGGGCTGCATCGACGCCCAGGTCCCCCGCATCCCGCCGACCGTGGTCACGCCCCGATCGTAGGTCAGCACCATTTCGTCCCACAGGGTCCGCCCGGACCGCATCCGGTGGTCCCAGGGCAGATGGTGGAACCACAGCAGATAACGCTCGTCGACGCGCGACAGATCAGCGAACCCGGCCGCCACTTCGGGCGCATACTGGGCCACGGCGTTCGAGCCCGACGCCGTTCGGTCGAAGCCGATCCCCTGCGCATCGGCGCGGTGATAATAGACAGGGTTCCATTCCGGCCGGGACAGGTCGGACACCCAGGGTCCCGGTCCGTAGTGGTGGCCCGTCGCCATCAGGTGGTGCAGGCCCAGGGGGGTCATGTAGTCGACCACCGCCTCCCGCGACCCCATCATCATCGCGACCACCGGCTCGACGAAACGCGCGTCATTGGAGAAGGTCATGCGGGCCCACTCCCCGGCGATGGGCCGGGCCCGCGTTCCCTCGGGGTCCCATGCCATGCGGCCGAAGACGTACCAGTTGGCCTGATCGAAATGACTGCCGGACCAGTTGCGGTCCGAGCCGATGTTGGCGACGCCGGCCATACCGGTCAGCTGATGGCCGAAAGCGCGCCCGTCGACGATCCGCGCCACGCTCGAACCCCGTCCCGGCCGGTGCGTGTCCGACTGCAGCACCTCTTCATAGAGGGGGCCGAGATAGGCGAGGTGGGTCGCGAAGCCGAGGTATTCCTTGGTGATCTGGAACTCCATCATCAGCGGCGTTTTCGACATGGCGCCGAACAGCGGATGGAAGGGCTCTCGCGGCTGGAAATCGATGGCGCCGTTCTTCACCTGAACGATGACATTGGGCAGGAACCGGCCGTCCAGCGGCTCGAACTCGGCGCCGGCCTGTTTGTGCCGGTCCTCGGGGTTCTCGTGCGAATAGACGAACGCCCGCCACATCACGACGCCGCCGTGCGGCGCCAACGCCTCGGCCAGCATATTGGCTCCGTCGGCGTGGGAGCGGCCGTAGTCCTGCGGACCCGGCTGGCCTTCGGAATTCGCCTTGACCAGGAAGCCGCCGAAGTCGGGGATGGCGGCGTAAACCTCGTCCGCCTTGGCCGTCCACCATTCCCGGACTCGAGGGTCCAACGGGTCCGCCGTGGGCAGTCCTCCGATCTCCATCGGGGCGCTGAAACGGGCCGACAGATAGACGCGGATCCCCCAGGGCCGGAACACATCGGCCAGGGCCGCCGCCTTGGCGATATAGGGCGCGGTCAGCGACAGGGCGTTGGTGTTGACGTTGTTCAGCACCGCGCCGTTGATGCCGATCGAGGCGTTGGCGCGGGCGTAGTCGGTATAGAGCCGGGGCGTGAAATCCGGCAGCCTGTGCCAGTCCCAGATCGACTGGCCCGCATAGCCGCGCTCGACCGTGCGATCCAGATTGTCCCAGTGGTTCAGCAGCCTGAGCTTCACGGCCGGCGCCGAGCGCAGGTCCAGGTCGGCGACCGGCTGGCGCGTCTGGATGCGGCGCAGCAAGTCGAAGGCTCCGTACAGGACGCCGATGTCGCGGTTGGCCGCGATCACCGTGACGGTACGCCCCTCCAGTCTCACGCTGCGGATCAGATAGCCTTCCTCCCCCAGTCCCTCCAGCGGCAGATCCAGGCCGGCGATGAGCGGAGATGACGCCGGCGTGCCGTAGACGATCGTCCCCGCCCCCGGCCGTTCGACGATCCCGACCGCCCGGCCTGTCAGGCCCGAAAGCCCCCGTGTCAACTCGGTCGTGACGGCCCGGATGGTCGGCGTGTCGCCGGCCGGCAGGAGGCCGGTCGCCGCCGCGCGATAGGGCCGCACGGCGCCCTCCTCCACAGGCCGATAGCGGAGCCACAGCTCGTATCCGTCCTCGGCCGCCGCCGAGTCGGACACCGCGAATGTCAGCAGGGAAGCCAGCATGAGGACAATCAGCGGCGGCCATGCAGCAAGGCGCATCTTCCGATCCTCCCGTCGGCCTTCCGGCCCTGATCCTCGACCGTTCCGAGCCGTTGACAAGCTCCGCCGATCGTATTCTGGTAGCGCTATCATGCCATGCCCGGCCGCCACGGCAAGGGCCACGACGGCGACGAGGGCTGCGGGAGGAAACCGGCTTGTCTGATCCGACGATCACGGCCCGCGTGTCCAGCCGCGGGCCCTCCCCCCGACACGTCCATCTGCGGGCGACCCGACCGGGAGACGGAACGCGGGCCCGCTCCGGCGGGCGCCCCGGGGCCGGGGCATGAGCGACCCCGTCGCCGGAGCCGCGACGCCGCAGGGAACCGGGCCAGGCCGTATCGGGCGCTATCGCTGGGCCGTCTGCGCCCTGTTGTTCTTCGCCATCACCATCAACTACATCGACCGGCAGGTGCTGGGGGTGCTCAAGCCCGTGCTCGAGGTCGAGCTGGGATGGAACGAGAACGACTACGCCAACATCGTGGTGGCCTTCCAGGCGGCCTACGCCATCGGCCTGCTGGGCTTCGGCCGGTTCATGGACGTGATCGGCGCCCGCTGGGGTCTGGCCGTCGCCGTGACGGTATGGAGTCTGGCGGCCATGGCCCACGCCGGGGCCCGGTCGGCGATCCAGTTCGCCATCGCCCGTTTCGTCCTCGGTCTGGGCGAGTCCGGCGGCTTCCCGGCCTCGGTCAAGGCGGTGTCCGAGTGGTTCCCCAAACGGGAACGGGCGCTGGCGACGGGCATCTTCAACGCCGGCTCGAACGTGGGCGCCCTTCTGACGCCGATCGTCGTGCCGCTGATCGTCGTGACCATGGGCTGGCGGTGGGCCTTCATCCTGACCGGCCTGACCGGCTTCTTCTGGCTGGCCGTCTGGCTGGTGCTGTATCGCCAGCCGCGCGATCATCCGCGGCTGGGGGCGGCCGAACTGGCCCATATCGAAAGCGACCCCGCCGATCCGCCGGGCCGGGTCGGCTGGCGGGTCATCGCCTTCAGACGCGAGACCTGGGCCTTCCTGCTGGGCAAATTCATCACCGACCCGGTGTGGTGGCTGTTCCTGTTCTGGCTGCCGGACTTCTTCGCCAGGACCTATGATCTGAACATCCTGTCCTTCGGGCCGCCGCTGGTGGCGGTCTATCTGCTGGCCGATGTGGGTTCGGTGGGCGGCGGCTGGCTGTCGTCGCGGCTGATCGCGCGGGGCTGGACGGTCAACCGGGCCCGCAAGGGGACCATGCTGCTGTGCGCGCTGTGCGCGACCCCGATCTCGATCGCCGTCTTCGCCGACAACCTGCTGGTGGCGGTGGGCGTCATCGGCCTGGCGGCGGCGGCGCACCAGGGATGGTCGGCCAATCTCTACACCCTGGTGTCTGACGTCTTTCCCAGGCGCGCCGTGGCCACGGTCGTGGGCTTCGGCGCCGCAGGGGGCGCGGTCGGCGGGATGTTCATCT
This sequence comes from Brevundimonas sp., assembly GCF_036677305.1. Classification (GTDB taxonomy): domain Bacteria; phylum Pseudomonadota; class Alphaproteobacteria; order Caulobacterales; family Caulobacteraceae; genus Brevundimonas. Next base: position 44,256 of record NZ_JAKFEB010000085.1, read on the forward strand.
CCAAATTCGCCGGCTGGACGCTGGAGACCACCGGCAGCTATGTCCCGCTGCTGGCCTTCGCCGGAACGGCCTATCTGATCGCCCTCGGCGTCATCCATCTGCTGACCCCGCGCCTTGCGCCCGTGAGCCTGCCCGCAGAATGACCGCCATGCTCGCTCTGGATCGCGGCGGGCGCTAGGGTGCCGGCTCTGCTGGAGAAAAGATTGAAGCCGAGATCGACAAGACGAAAAGGCGGCGGCCACACCATCGACGACGTCGCCCGGCACGCGGGCGTTTCGCCGATGACGGTGTCGCGCGTCATCAACGACGAACGCAACGTCCGCGACACCACCCGCAAGCGGGTGACGGACGCCATTCGCGAGCTGGGCTATGCGCCGAACCAGGCCGCCCGCAGCCTGGCCAGCGCCCAGACGCTGAAGATCGGCCTGCTCTACAGCAACCCCTCCGCCGCCTATCTGAGCGAGTTCCTGCTCGGCGGGCTCGATCAGTGCAGCCGCTCCGGCATCCAGCTGATCGTCGAGAAATGCGAGCCTGAAGTGGGCGAGATCGTCGCCATAGAACGCCTTCTGGCCAGCGGCGTGGACGGCGTCCTGCTGCCGCCTCCGCTCTGCGATTCGAGCATCGTCATCGAACGCCTGAAGACCGCAGGCCTGCCCGCCGTCGCCGTCGCCTCGGGCGACCCGCTGCCCAGCGTCTCGGCGATCCGCATCGACGACCAGGCCGCCGCCGAGGCCATGACCCGTCACCTGATCGGCCTCGGGCATCGCCGTATCGCCTTCGTGCGCGGCCACCCCAACCAGACCGCCAGCCGCCTGCGCTACGAAGGCTATGCCAAGGCCCTCGGCGAGCACGGCCTTACGGTCGACGACCGCCTCGTGGTCCAGGGCTATTTCACCTATCACTCGGGCCTCGACGCGGCCGACAAGCTGTTGAACCTGCGCCACCGGCCCACGGCCATCTTCGCCAGCAACGACGACATGGCCGCCGCCGCCATCGCCGTGGCCCATCGACAGGGCCTGGACGTGCCGCGCGACCTGACCATCGTCGGCTATGACGACACGGCGCTGGCCAGCAGCGTCTGGCCGCCCCTGACCACCATCCGGCAGCCGGTCGCCGAGATGTCGCGCGAGGCCGTGACGATCCTCGCCGATGCGATCCGGCGGAAGATCGACGGCCAACCCCCGACCGCCACGTCGGAGCTGATGGATTTCGCCCTCATCCGGCGCCAGTCGGACGGCCATCCGCCGGCCGGCGATGACGGCGACGCGCCGACGGCTTCCGGCGCCTGAATCAGGACGCTTCGCAAGCGGCGGTCGAGCGGCTATTTGTCGGACATTTCCCGCAGGAGCGGTCCATGTCCCCTATCCGTTTCCGGCCTCATGTTCCTGCCCGGCTGGAGGGCCGCCTTTGATCCCCGATCCGGACCGCCGTACGCCCGTGTTCGAGGCGGTGACGCGGGAGTCGTTCGAACGGGATATCCGGCCGCTGACACGACCGGCCATTCTCAAGGGGCTGGTCTCGCACTGGCCCGCCGTCGAGGCGGGCCGGCGATCGGAAGCCGCCCTGGCCGATCACATCCGCGCCTTCGACACCGGCAAGCCGGTCAGGGTCGTTTCCACGGAGCCGGCGCTGCAGGGGCGGTTCTTCTACAACGACGACCTGACGGCCCTGAATTTCGCGCAGCGGCCTGGAACCGTGAGCGAGGTCCTGGACAGGCTGCTGGCCGATCTGGCCGCCATCGACGCCCCGGGTCTGGCGGTCCAGGCGGCGCCCGAGCCCGACATCCTGCCCGGCTTCGGCGCCGCCAATCCCCAGCCGCTCCTCGACCGGAATACCTTTGCGCGCCTGTGGATCGGCAACGCCGTCACCGTCCAGACCCACCACGATCTGTACGAGAACATCGCCTGCGCAGTGGCGGGCCGGCGGCGTTTCATCCTGTTTCCGCCGTCCCGGACCCGGGACCTCTACGTCGGCCCGTTCGAGACCACGCCCGCCGGCGCCCTGGTCAGCATGGTGAAGCTGGAAGCTCCGGACCACGCGCGCTTTCCCCGGTTCGCCGACGCCTGGGCGGAGGCCGAACTGGCCGATCTGGAGCCGGGAGACGCGCTCTACATCCCCTATATGTGGTGGCACCACGTCCGTTCGCTGGACGCCTTTTCGGTGCTCGCCAACTACTGGTGGAACCCGGCCCCGGCCCATCTCGCGCCCATGCCCGCGCTCATCCACGCCATGATGGCGGTGCGCGACCTTCCCGCCGACCAACGCGCGGCCTGGGCCGGCATGTTCGAGGCCTTCGTCTTCGGCCCTGAAACCCCGGCCGGCCGACACCTGCCGCCCGGACGTCAGGGAATCCAGGGGCCGATGGACGCCGCCGCCGCCGCCCAGGTCCGCGAAATCCTCGCCCGCACCCTGTCGCAGCCGCAGTGAACGGGTCGAAGGCGCCGACCTAGCGGACCCCGCGTTCGGGGGCGGCCGCCTCGGCCATGACCGGCGCGCCCAGCACCGCCCGGAGCCGGGTGGCCAGTTCCGCGCACTGGTAGGGTTTGTCGATCAGGGGGAAGTCGTGCTCCATCTGGTTTCCGGTCTCGCCGAGATAGCCGGAGGTGAGCAGCACCTTGAGGTCCGGACGGCGTTCCTGCGCCTTCTGCGCCAACTCTATGCCGTTCATGCCGCCGGGCATGATCACGTCGGAAAACAACAGGTCGAAGTCCGGGTCCGTCTCCAGGCGGTGCAACGCCCCGGCCGCGTTGGAAGCGACATCGCAGCGGTAGCCGAGGCTGGCCAGCATATCGAGACAGAGGCTCAGGACCGCCGGATCGTCCTCGACGATCAGCACCCGTTCCGAGCCCGCCTCGACCGGGACGGCCTCGGCCTCGGCGGCCGCAACGGCCGGCGTTTCGTCGGTGAGCGGCAGGGTCAGCTCGAAGATCGCGCCCTCGCCTGGCGTGGCTGACACATCGATCCGGCCCCCGGACTGGCTGACGAAACCATAGACCTGGGACAGGCCCAGACCCGTGCCGCGACCGACTTCCTTGGTCGTGTAGAAGGGTTCGAAGACGCGCTGGGCGACCTCTTCGGCCATGCCCGGTCCGGTGTCGCGGACCCGGATCAAGGCCACGGACCCGGCATCGCCGTCCGCCGTTTCCGAGGTGGTCACGATCAGCTGGCCATCCCCCTCCATCGCGTCCCGGGCGTTGACCGCCAGGTTCAGCAGGGCTGTCTCCAGATGGGTCGGGTCGATCGAGGCGTGCAGCGGGCCATCGCACAGTTCGAGCGTGATGGTGACGCCCTCTCCCACAGCCTGCTGCACCAGGGGCGTGAAGTCCCGGATCAGGGCGTTCAGATCTATGACCTGCGGGTTCAGTTGTTGTCGGCGCGAGAAGGCCAGCAGCTGGCGGGTCAGGGTCTGGCCGCGCTCGGCCGCCGAGCGGATGGCGGTCAGCTGGCGCGTGATGCGAGGCTCGTCGTCGCCGAGCCGGCGCAACAGGATGTCGGCGTTCCCCAGGACGACGGTCAGCAGGTTGTTGAAGTCGTGGGCGACGCCGCCGGTCAGCTGACCCACCGCCTCCATCTTGCGCGCCTGGGCCAGATGTTCCTCCAGCTGGCGGCGGTCGGTGACGTCCAGCAGGGTGCCGAGGATCTCGCCGCCGCCGCCGTTGGCGTCGGGCACCCAGACGCCCTGGTCGAGGAAGGTGCGATAGGTCCCGTCCGAACACTGCCAGCGGTATTCGCAGGCGTAGGCGCCGCTGGTCGAGGCCTGCATCAGGCAGGCGGCGACCTTCTCGACGTCCTCGGGATGGATCCGCCCCATGCCGATCTCGGGCTCATCGACGAACCGCTGGGGCGCGAATCCGGTCAGCGGCATGATGCTGTCGCTGACGAACAGCGCCGGATAGGGATGCGCGCTGGCGCGGGAGGTGAAGACCACCGGCAGGGATTTCAGAATGGTGTCCTGGCGTTCCCGCGCCTCGCGCAGGGCCAGTTCGGCGGCCAGCTTTTCCTCGCTGATGCGGGCGTTGGCCTCGAGCAGGGCGTGCTGTTCCTCGGCCTGCCGGCGCACCTCCAGAGTCTTGAGATGCAGCTCGACGAGGATGGCGACCTTGGAGCGCAGGATGAAGGGGTCGACGGGCTTGAACACCACGTCGACGGCCCCGGCCGTATAGGCCTGGAAAATGTGGGCCTCGTCGCGGAACACGGCGGTGACGAAGACGATCGGCGTGTCGCGCGTGCGGGGATGTTCGCGGATCAGCTTGGCTGTCTCATAGCCGTCCATGCCGGGCATGTGCAGGTCCAGCAGGATGACCGCGAACTCCTGGTGCAGCAGCAGCCGCAGCGCCTCCTCGCCCGACCGGGCGATGACGAGGTCGTGGCCCAGCACCTCCAGCGCCTCGCGGGCGGCGAAGGCGTTGCGCTCGTCGTCGTCGACGATGAGGACGCGCGCGGTCAGTGGCTTCGGCTTGGGGCGTCGCGCCATCAGACGGCCGCCGGCGCGGGAAGCGCGCCCTGTTCGGACACGGACATCCGGCCCGCATCGGCGCGCTGGATCGACACCCGCATGACCGAGATCAGATAGTCGATGTCGACCGGCTTGGAGACGTAGTCCGAGGCCCCGGCCTGGATGCATTTCTGCCGGTCGCCCTTCATCGCCTTGGCGGTCACGGCGATGATCGGAATCTGCGCGAACCGGGGCAGGGCCCGGATCTCCCGCATGGTCTCGTAGCCGTCCATGTCGGGCATCATGATGTCGACCAGGATCAGGTCGGTCTCCGGATGCTGGGCCAGCAGGTCGAGACCGGCGCGGCCGCTTTCGGCATAGAGCAGATCGACGCCGAACTCCTCCAGGGCGCTGGCCATGGAGAAGATGTTGCGGATGTCGTCATCGATGACCAGGGCGGTGCGGCCGGTCAGGATGGCGTCCTCCTTGCGCGTCTGCGCCAGGGTGGTGCGGGCTGTTTCCGACAGCCGGTCGGTCGGCTCGTGGAGCAGCAGGGTGGCCTGCTCCAGCAATTGTTCGGGCGTGCGGGCCAGGCGGGCGTGGCCCGCGAAGACCGCCAGCCTCAGACGGCGCTCGTCCAGGGACGACAGGGAGTCGCCGGCATAGACCACGGCGGGGCGATCGCCGGCCTTCAGCCAGTCCACCAGATCGGGAATGGGCGCGGCGGAGACATCGATGATCACGCTGTCGGCGGGCTTCATTTTCGTCTTCGCCAGACCCTTGAGCCCTTCGACCCTCACGACCGAGCCGAAGGCCGATTTCAGCAGGGCCTGCGCTTCGCCCGCGGGGCCGACCAGGATCAGGCGACGGTTGGCGGCCGAGACGAATTTCTTCACCTCGTCCAGACTGGCGACCACCCCCTCGCGATCGATCGGTTTGGGCGTGAAGCCGAAGGCGCCGATGGACAGGCCCAGCCCGGCCTGGTCATGGCCCGAGATCACATGCACCGGGATGTGCCGCGTCTCGGGGGTGCGCTTCAGCAGGTCGAGCAGGGCCAGGCCGTCCATGTCGGGCAGGCCGACATCCAGCATGATCGCCTGCGGGCTGTAGCGGCGGGCCAGGGCCGCGGCGGTGATGCCTTCGTGGGTGATGACGCCCTTGAAACCGCTGTCGCGAACGAGCGCCAGAAGGATGGCGCCGAAGCGCGGGTCGTCCTCGACGATCAGGATCACCGGGTCGCCGGGCGCGACCGTGTCGCGGTCGTCGGCGATCACCTCGACGGCCTCGATCTCGGGTTCCTCGGTCGCCGTGCGAACGGTGACGGCGCGGGAGGCTTCCCGGGCCGTCGGGCCGGTCGATGCGGTCGGGCTGAAGTTCAGCGGCAGGAACAGGGTGAAGGTCGAGCCCTCGCCGGGCTCGCTCTCGACCTTCAGTTCGCCGCCCAGGGTGCGGGTGATTTCCCGGCTGATCGACAGGCCCAGACCCGTGCCGCCGTATTTGCGGCTGGTGGTGCCGTCGGCCTGCTGGAAGGCCTCGAAGATGATGCGCTGCTTGTCCTCGGGAATGCCGATGCCGCTGTCATGCACCGAGAAGGACAGGACCTGGCCGGCCTTGTTGAGGTGTTCGTTGCCGGGGCTCCAGCCCTCGGCGACACGGTCGACGCGGAGCCGCACCGAGCCGCTCTCGGTGAATTTGAAGGCGTTGGACAGCAGGTTCTTGATGATCTGAAGCAGTCGCTTGTCGTCGGTGTACATCGACGGCGGAAGCTCGGGATCGATGTCGATGGAGAAGTCGAGTTTCTTGTCCTGGGCGATCTGGGCAAAGGTGCGGTGCATCTGGTCGCGCAGCGATTCCAGCGCCATCTCGCCGATGTCGAGAGTCACGGTGCCCGACTCGATCTTCGACAGGTCGAGGATGTCGTTGATCAGCCCCAGCAGATCCGAACCGGCGGCGTGGATGTTCCGCGAGAACTCGACCTGTTTGGGCGTCAGATTGCCCTGGGTGTTCTCGCTGAGCATCTTGGACAGGATCAGCAGGCTGTTCAGCGGCGTGCGGAGTTCGTGGCTCATATTGGCCAGGAACTCGGACTTGTATTTCGACGTCAGGGCCAGCTGTTCGGCCTTTTCCTCGAGCGCGAAACGGGCCTGTTCCACCTCCCGGTTCTTGGCTTCCACCTGCTGGTTCTGGGCCGAGAGCAGGACCGCCTTGTCCTCCAGTTCGGCGTTGGATTGCTGCAGCTCCTCCTGTTTGGCGCGCAGCAGTTCCTCGGACTGGCGCAGGGAGGCGGCCTGCTGTTCCAGCCGGTCGTTGGTGGACTTCAGCTCTTCCTGCTGGGCCTGGAGTTCGGCGGTCAGCAGCTGGGACTGGCTCAGCAGACCTTCGGTCCGCATGTTGGCGGCGATGGTGCTCAGCACGATGCCGACCGATTCCATCAGCTGGCTGAGGAAGGACTGGTGGGTCTCGGAGAACTCGCCGAAGGTCGCCAGTTCGATCACCGCCTTGACCTCGCCCTCGAACAGGGCCGGCAGGATGATGATGTTCAGCGGCGCCGAGGCCCCCAGACCGGAACCGATCTGGACGTAGTCCTGCGGCACGTTGGTCAGAAGGATGCGCTCCTTCTCCTTGGCGGCCTGGCCGATCAGGCTCTGACCCAGACGGAAGGTCGGCGACAGCTGTTCGCGCTCGGTCGAGGCGTAGGCGGCGGCCAGGACAAGGATGGGCTCGTCGTTGGCGTCCTTGTCGGAAACGTAGAACACGGCGTGCTGGGCGTTGATCAGGGGCGCCAGTTCGGACAGCACCATGTTCGACACCGTGGCCAGGTCACGCTCGCCCTGCAGCATGCGGGTGAAGCGGGCCAGGTTGGTCTTCAGCCAGTCCTGTTCGGTGTTCTTGAGGGTCTGATCCTTCAGATTGCGGATCATCTCGTTGATGTTGTCCTTCAGCGCCGCGACCTCGCCCGAGGCCTCGACGGTGATGGAGCGGGTCAGTTCGCCCTTGGTCACGGCGGTCGACACCTCGGCGATGGCGCGGACCTGGGTGGTCAGGTTGCCGGCCAGCTGGTTCACGTTGTCGGTCAGGTCGCGCCACAGGCCGGCGGCGCCGGGCACCCGGGCCTGACCGCCCAGCTTGCCCTCGATGCCCACCTCGCGGGCCACGTTGGTCACCTGGTCGGCGAAGATGGCCAGGGTCTCGATCATGCCGTTGATGGTGTCGGCCAGCGAGGCGATCTCGCCCTTGGCGTCCACGGTCAGTTTGCGCTTCAGGTCGCCGTTGGCCACGGCGGTCACCACGTCGGCGATGCCGCGCACCTGACCGGTCAGGTTGGCGGCCATGGAGTTCACATTGTCGGTCAGGTCCTTCCAGGTCCCGCCGACGCCTTCCACGCGCGCCTGGCCGCCCAGCTTGCCCTCGGTGCCGACCTCCTTGGCCACGCGGGTCACTTCGGAAGCGAAGGCGTTCAGCTGGTCCACCATGACGTTGATGGTGTTCTTCAGCTCGAGGATCTCGCCCTTCACGTCCACGGTGATCTTCTTGGACAGGTCGCCCTTGGCCACGGCGGTCGTCACTTCGGCGATGTTGCGGACCTGGCCGGTCAGGTTGCCGGCCATGAAGTTCACATTGTCGGTCAGGTCCTTCCAGGTGCCGGCCACGCCCTTCACGTTGGCCTGGCCGCCCAGCTTGCCTTCCGTACCCACTTCACGCGCCACCCGGGTCACTTCCGAGGCGAAGGCATTCAGCTGGTCCACCATGGTGTTGATGGTGGATTTCAGCTCGAGGATCTCGCCCTTCACATCCACGGTGATCTTCTTGGACAGGTCGCCGTTGGCCACGGCGGTCGTCACCTCGGCGATGTTGCGCACCTGACCGGTCAGGTTGTCGGCCATCAGGTTCACATTGTCGGTCAGGTCCTTCCACGTGCCGGTCACGCCGGTCACCTGCGCCTGACCGCCGAGGTTGCCCTCGGTGCCCACTTCACGGGCCACCCGCGTCACTTCCGAGGCGAAGGCGTTCAGCTGGTCCACCATGACGTTGATGGTCGACTTGAGCTCGAGGATCTCGCCCTTCACGTCCACGGTGATCTTCTTGGACAGGTCGCCGTTGGCCACGGCGGTGGTCACCTCGGCGATGTTCCGCACCTGACCCGTCAGGTTGGCGGCCATGAAGTTCACGTTGTCGGTCAGGTCCTTCCAGGTGCCGGCCACGCCCTTCACGTTCGCCTGACCGCCCAGCTTGCCCTCGGTGCCCACTTCCCGGGCCACGCGCGTCACTTCCGAGGCGAACGAGCCCAGCTGGCCCACCATGGTGTTCACGACCCGGCCGATGCGCAGGAATTCGCCGCGCAGGGGCTGTTCCTCGTTCTCGAGGTCCATGGTCTGGCTGAGGTCGCCCTTGGCCACGGCGCCGATCACGCGGGCCATTTCGGCGGTCGGGTGGACCATGTCGGCGATCAGGGTGTTGACCGCATCGACGCTGTCCGCCCAGGCCCCGGTCGCCGACGGCACGCGCGCGCGGTTGTTGATCTTGCCCTGCCGGCCGACGGCCTCGCCCAGGCGGCTGAATTCCCGGCTCATCCGGTCGTTCAGCTCGACGACGTCGTTGAAGGCCTCGGCCAGTTCGCCGTCCATGCCGGTCAGCCCGCCGGGCAGGCGGACCGAAAAGTCGCCCCTTCGGAAGGCCCTCAGGGCCGTGAGGAGCTGGCGGTTGTCGAGGGTGGGTTCAACGACGGTGGCAAGCGACATCATTCACCTTCAGCTCAGAAGCAGGCTGTCCGTCGGCTGGGTCCGCGATGTGCAGAAAATGTGGCAACCGCTCCCGCGTCCGCCACGCCCCCGCCATGCGCCGTCCACGCCCCCGAACCAACTGGAAAAAACTGCCAAGGTGGCAATGGGTTCCGGCGAACAGGAAGAAATTTTGCCATTGCCAATCAGGATTCCGCCGCTAGCTTCCCCCGCCATGCACACGAAGCCAGAGCGGGCGTTCGGGGCGTGAGCGCGGCGGGGCAAGGCGGCGTGGATCCTGAGTTGGCGGCCTTCATCGAGGCGGCCATTCCTTCCGTGTGGGCGCTTGAGGCGCTGATCGTTCTGAAACGGGACCCGGACATCGGCTGGGCGACCGACGATCTGGTCGCGGAAATGCGCGCCAGCGCGACGCTGGTGACCGATTGCATACTGGTTCTCCAGCGCGCCGGCCTGGTCATCGAACATTCGGGGTCGGTCCGGTACGCGCCCGCCTCGCCCGCGTTGGCGGGCCTGGCCGACGCGTTGCAGGGCGCCTATCGCCAACGGCCCGTCGCCGTCGTCAACTGGATCACGGCGCGAAGGTCCGACCCGTTGAAAGGGTTCGCGGACTCGTTCCGGCTGGGGGGATGGAAGGCATGACCGACTGGATGCCGCAACTCGTGTACGGGCTCTGCCTGCTGACCAGCGCGATCTGCGCCGTGCTGCTGGCGAGATCCTGGCGAAGGTCGCGGCAGCCCCTGCTCCTCTGGAGTGCTGGCTGCTTCAGCCTTCTGGCGGCGAACAACCTGCTGCTGTTCCTGGACCGCCTGGTTCTGCGGGAAGTCGATCTCGGACCGGCTCGCGTCGTGACCGCCCTCCTGGCCGTGGGGGTCCTGCTGTACGGCTTCATCTGGGAGGTCGACCGATGAGCGCCATGGCCATGGCCAACGGCGCGGTGATCATGGGCAATGTCATCGCGGCCCTCTTCTTCCTCAAATTCTGGCGCCGGACCGACGACCGGCTGTTCCTGGCGTTCGCCGCGGCATTCCTCCTGATGGGACTGGTCCCGCTTCTGACGACCCTGATGCAGGTCCCGCGCGAGGAGCAGAGTCCCTTCTATCTGATCCGTCTGGCCGCCTTCGTGATCATCATCTGCGCCATTGTCGGCAAGTCACGCGCCGCGCCGAAACAGCAACCGCCGGAATAGATCGCCCGCGCCTTTCATTGGACTTGGGGGCGCCGGGGCGTGAGAGTCGGGACATGATCGAATCGCCCGCCCAACCGCCCCATGATCGGCGGCCCGGCTTCTACGAGTTCTTCGCCGGCGGCGGCATGGTCCGGGCCGGGTTGGGCGAGGGCTGGCGCTGCCTGTTCGCCAATGACATCGACGCGGGCAAGGGCCTGGCCTATCGCGCCAACTGGGGCGAGGCCGATTTCCATCTTGGCGACATCGGCGCCGTTTCCGCCTCCGGCCTGCCCGGCGAGGCCGAGCTGATGTGGGGCTCGTTTCCGTGTCAGGACCTGTCGCTCGCCGGGGCCGGAGCCGGGCTGGGCGGACGTCGCTCGGGCACGTTTCACGCCTTCTGGGACGTGGCCCGGGGCCTGGCCGCCGACGGACGGGCGCCGGCCATCGTGGCCGTGGAGAATGTGTGCGGCACGCTGACCTCGCGGGGCGGGCGGGATTTCGAGGTCGTCTGCCAGACCTATGTCGACGCCGGCTACCGGCCGGGGGTCCTGATCATCAACGCCGACCGGTTCGTGCCACAGTCGCGGCCGCGCCTGTTCGTGATCGGCGTTCGAGGCGATCTGGCCACGCCCCCGGGGCTCGCCGCGCCGGGGCCGCTGGAGCCGTTCCACCCGGCCTCCCTGCGTCGCGCCGTCGACCGGCTGCCGGAGGCGCTGCGCGCCCGGATGGCCTGGTGGCGGCTGCCCGAACCGGCCACGCCGCCGACGGATCTGGCGACGGTCATCGAGGATGATCCGGCCGATGCGCCCTGGAGCCCCCCGGAGCGGACGGCGCGGCTGCTGGCCCTGATGTCGCCCGTCAATCTGGCCAAGGTCGAGCAGGCGCGCCGCGACGGCGGACGGAGGGTCGGAGCCCTGTACCGGCGGACCCGTCAGGGCGCCGACGGCGGCAAGCTTCAGCGGGCCGAGGTCCGGTTCGACATCGCCGGCTGCCTGCGCACCCCGGCGGGGGGATCCAGCCGGCAGACGGTGCTGGTCATCGACCGGGGCGAGGTCCGGTCGCGCCTGATGTCGGCGCGGGAAACCGCCCGGCTGATGGGCCTGGCGGACAGCTACCGGCTTCCCGCGTCCAGCAGCGCCGCGTACCGGCTGACCGGAGACGGCGTCGCCGTGCCGGTCGTGCGCCATCTGGCGAAATGGCTGTTCGAGCCAATCCTGGACGGCGCTGCGGCGGCTCGACGCGCCGCCTGAGCCCGCCACGGCGCCCTCTTGCCAAAGCCGTTCAGCGGCGCATCATGCGGATGCAGGGGTCTGGGGAGATCATCGTGAAATATCTTGTGTTGAGCCTCGTCGTTCTGACGGCCGGGGCCGCGCCGGCGGCGGCCGAGAGCTGGCATCCGTTTTCGCGCAGCCCGAACAACGTCTTCATGGCCGACGTCGACAGCATCGTCGTGAACGGCGACGTCACCTCGGTGCGGGTTGTCACGGCGCCGCGCCGCGGGGCGCCGGGCGACTACAGCCACTCGATCGAGACCTATGAGCTCCAGTGCGCCGACCGGAAATGGCGCACGGCGGGGGTGGTCGAATACGGCGCCGACGGCGCGGAAACCGACCGCTATCCCGAGGAGGGCTCGCCGTTCGAGGACGTGCGGCCCAATACGGCGCCCGCCTTCCTCAGCAACATCGCCTGCGAGGGCTCGCGCGCCCAGCCGCCGGTCTGGCCGACGATCAAGGAATTCGTCGACGCAGGCCGCCCCTAGGCGTCAGGCGTCGACGGCGGCGTCCAGGGCGTTGGCCTGGATGAACTCGCGGCGCGGCTCGACCACGTCGCCCATCAGCTTGGCGAACAGGTCCGACGCGTCTTCCTGATGCTCGACCTGCACCTTCAGCAGCGTGCGGGCGTTCACGTCGAGCGTGGTCTCCCACAGCTGTTCCGGGTTCATCTCGCCCAGGCCCTTGTAGCGCTGGATGGCGATGCCCTTCTTGCCGGCGTCGAGGACGGCTTCCAGAAGGTCCAGCGGACCGCGGACCGTGACCACCTTGTCCTTGCGGCGGAAGATGGCCGGCTTGTCGAACAGGCCCTCGAAGGCGGCCGAGCGTTCGGCCAGACGGCGGGCGTCCAGCGAGCGGATCAGGGCCTCTTCCAGCACGATGCGCTCGGTCACGGCGCGGCGCACGCGTTCGAAGGCCACGGCCCCCTGCGCGCCCGGCGAGCCGGTCCAGTCGCCGTCGCCTTCCTCGGCGTAGAGGTTCAGGCGGGCGGCGGCCTTGGCCGGGTCGGCGGCGGCTTCGTCGAACAGGCCGGCCAGGGCCGCCTGTTCGATGGCGAAGGTCGGGGCGCGCTGGCTCAGGCGGTCGACGCCGGCCTTGAAGGCCTTGGCCTCGCGCACGAGCGACTGCAGGTCCATGCCGGTGCGGCGCTCGCCGGTCGGCAGGTCCAGCTCGGCCTCGGACGAGCCTTCCTCGATGAGGTAGGCGTCCATCTCGGACTGGTCCTTGAGGTAGCGGGACTGCTTGCCCTTGGCGACCTTGTAGAGCGGCGGCTGGGCGATATAGACGTGCCCGCGCTCGATCAGCTCGGGCATCTGCCGGTAGAAGAAGGTCAGCAGCAGGGTCCGGATGTGGGCGCCGTCGACGTCGGCGTCGGCCATCAGGATGATCTTGTGATAGCGCAGCTTGTCGGCGTTGAAATCGTCGCGGCCGATGCCGGTGCCCAGCGCCAGGATCAGCGTCCCGATCAGTTCCGACGACAGCATGCGGTCGAAGCGGGCGCGCTCGACGTTCAGGATCTTGCCGCGCAGGGGCAGGACGGCCTGGTTCTCGCGGTTGCGGGCCTGTTTGGCCGAGCCGCCGGCGGAATCGCCCTCGACGATGAACAGTTCGGACTTGGCCGGATCGCGTTCCTGACAGTCGGCCAGCTTGCCGGGCAGGGAGCTGATCTCCATCGCCGTCTTGCGGCGGGTCAGGTCGCGGGCCTTGCGCGCGGCCTCGCGGGCGGCGGCGGCCTCGATGATCTTGGCGACGACCTGTCTGGCCTCGACCGGATGTTCCTCGAACCAGGTCGACAGACCTTCCGAGCACAGGGCCTCGACGGCCGGACGCACCTCTGACGAGACCAGCTTGTCCTTGGTCTGGGAGCTGAATTTGGGGTCCGGAACCTTGACCGACAGGACGCAGGTCAGGCCCTCGCGGGCGTCCTCGCCCGAGACCGAGACCTTCTCCTTCTTCGCGGCGCCGGCGGCGTCGATATAGCCGCCCATGACGCGCGTCAGACTGGCGCGGAAGGCCGACAGGTGGGTGCCTCCATCCCGCTGGGGGATGTTGTTGGTGAAGCACAGCATGGTCTCGTGGTAGCTGTCGTTCCACCACAGGGCGAGATCGAGCTCGATCCCCTCCTTCTTGCCGCGGATGACGATGACGTCCTTGAGGATCGGCGTCTTGGACTTGTCCAGGTGGCGCACGAAGGCCTCGACCCCGCCCTCGTAGTGCAGGATTTCCTCGAACTTCTCGGCATGGCGGTCGTCGCGCAGCTTGATGACCACGCCCGAGTTCAGGAAGGCCAGCTCGCGCAGCCGGTGCTCCAGCGTCTTCAGGTCGAAATCGATGTGGGCGAAGGTCGTGACCGACGGATAGAAGGTGACCTCGGTGCCCGACAGGGGCTGGCCGGCGCGCTCGCCGCTCTCGCGCATCGGCGCGTCGCCGGTCACGCGCAGGCTTTCGACCGTGTCGCCGCGCGCGAACTTCATCTCGTGGCGCTTGCCGTTGCGGTAGATGACCAGTTTCAGCCAGTCGGACAGGGCGTTGACGACCGAGACGCCGACGCCGTGCAGGCCGCCCGAGACCTTGTAGGAATTCTGGTCGAACTTACCGCCCGCGTGCAGCTGGGTCATGATGACCTCGGCCGCCGAGACGCCCTCGCCCTCGTGGATGTCGGTGGGAATGCCGCGGCCGTTGTCGGTCACGGTGACCGAGCCGTCGGCGTTCAGGATCACCTGGACCAGGTCGGCGTGACCGGCCAGGGCCTCGTCGATGGCGTTGTCGACCACCTCATAGACCATGTGGTGCAGGCCCGAGCCGTCGTCGGTGTCGCCGATGTACATGCCGGGCCGTTTGCGAACCGCGTCCAGGCCCTTGAGGACCTTGATGGAATCGGCGCCGTAGGCGGCCTCTTCGGCGGTGTCTTCGTTGCGCGCGGTCTCGTTCTGGTCGGTCATATATTCGGTCGGTGAAACGCCCTCTGCGAGGGCCTCTGAAGGCGGCGGATCGACCGCCTTGAAGGGACTGTTTTCAGGACGCGAATCCGATCCGCGCCAATGCCCGCAACATATAGGGATTCAGGGCGGAATTGCGAGGAAAAGCGGCGCTGGAAAAGGCCGCGCGCAGGGGGTTTCAGCCTTCCGCCGCGAACCCGCCGTCCGCAACCCGCACGAACTGCGCCCGGCCGCGCAACGGGGCGAACAATTCAGCCTCGGTGCCGGTCATGAAGGCCTGCAGGCCCAACGCCTCGATCTCGTCGAACAGGGCGGCGCGGCGGGCCGTGTCGAGGTGGGCGGGTGCCTCGTCGAGCAGCAGAACCGGCGGGGCGGGCTGGTCCGCCAGCCGGGCGATCTGGGCGAGGATCAGGTTCAGCACCAGCGCCTTCTGCTCGCCCGAGGAGCCCTCGGCGGCGGGGCGGTTCTTCTCGCGGTGCAGGGCGGTCAGGTCCGACCGGTGCGGGCCGTACAGCGAGCGGCCGGCGGCGGCGTCGCGGGCGCGGGAACGGACCATGCCGTCGCGGATGACGGCGGCGATGGCGGCTTCGTCGGCGCCTTCGGCGGCCTGCATCTCGGCCTCGCCGGTCAGGCCGAGGTCGGCCTGGGGGAAGGGGCGATCGGAGCGGGCGTCGATGGCGCACTGCAGCGTGGTCAGGGCGGCGGCGCGGGCGCGGGCGGCGGCGGCTCCGGCCTCGCCCAGCCGGATCTCCAGCGCGTCCAGCCACAGGGGGTCGGCGGCGCGGCCCTCGGCCCCCTCGGTCAGCAGACGCAGCCGCTCGCGCAGGGCCTTCTCATAGGCCGAGACCGAGGCGGCGTGGGCGGGGTCGGCGGCGAAGACCAGCCGGTCGAAGAAGCGCAGGCGGGCGGCGCGGGCGTCGGAGAACAGCCGGTCCTGTTCGGGCGTGGCCCAGACCGGGCGCAGATGGTCCAGCAGGCGACCGGGCTGGGCCGTCTCGCCGTCGATGCGGACGATGCGGCGGGCGGCGCCGGGGCTCTGGACGCCGGTGCCCAGCTTCGTCTCGCCGTCTCCATCGGTCAGGACGGCCGCGACGGCCCATGCGCGGCCCGTCGCCTCGCCGGGTTCCCGCCGCCCCATCTCGGGCGCCGTGGCCCCGCGCAG
>NZ_JAKFEB010000086.1:0-19552 GCF_036677305.1 Brevundimonas sp.
CGCTCGCCGATCTCCTTCAGCGCATGCGCCATCTCCAGCGCATGCTGGCGGCTTTCCAGCTGGCAGGGGCCGGCGATGAAGACGATCCGCTGACCGCCGCCGATGCTGACGGGGCGCTTCAGGCCTTCCTTGATGTCGATGACGGCGTTTGGCTTGGACAAGGCAGGCTTCCCGGATTTGCGGTGGCGACGCGCGGTTGATGCCGCGCCCATGCGGCGATCAGGTGGCGTCTGGCGGCGAGGTTCGCAAGTTATCAGGCGCCCGCCCGCATGGCCACCGAGGGCGGACAGGGCCCTTGCCGACACCGGTCTCCATTCCAATGTTCGTATTTGGCGCGGATCGATGGATCCACAGCCGATGCTTCACCGTAGTTCCGAGTCTCGATCCGGTCATACAGGAGCAGACATCAATGCAGACGGCTGTGACGCCCGCCGGGGCCGGAAGATCCGTGTCCCGATCAGGCTTCAGGGGGATTGACGCCCGTCCGGCGTGCATTGGAAAGTCCCGTTCATGACGTCGGTCACCGCCGAGCGGAATGAGGCAGGCGCCCGCACCCCCCGCGGGTTCTCGTTGCTGTTGCGCCTTCTGGCGTCAAACTGGACCTTCGGTCGCCTCACGGTGCTGCTGCCCAACGGTGAGACCCATCAGCTGGAAGGCCCCCAGCCCGGCGTTTCAGCGATTTTCGACATCAAGGACTACCGCTTCGCCCGCCGCGTCCTGGCCTCGGGCGATATCGGCTTCGCCGAGGGCTATATGGCCGGCGAATGGGAGAGCCCGCACCTCGCCGCCCTGCTGGAGTCCTTCGCCAACAACTACGATCACATCCGCCGCCTCGTCGACGGACACCCCGCCATGAAGGCGGTCCACTGGGTCTCGCACCGGATGAACCGCAACAGCCGCAAGGGCTCGCGCAAGAACATCCACGCCCACTACGACCTCGGCAACGCCTTCTATGCCTCCTGGCTCGACTCCTCGATGACCTATTCCTCGGCCCGGTTCGCGCGGGCCGGCATGGCGCTCGACGCCGCCCAGCGCGAGAAATACGCCTCGCTCGCCCGGCTGATGGACCTGCAGTCGGGCCAGTCGGTGCTCGAGATCGGTTGCGGCTGGGGCGGCTTCGCCGAATTCGCCGCAAAGGAGGCCGGGGCGCGCGTGACGGCGGTCACCATCTCGCAGGAGCAGTACGACTTCGCCCGGCAGCGCATTTTCAACGCCGGGCTTTCGGACCGCGTCGACATCCAGCTGATCGACTACCGCGACGTCGAGGGCGCCTTCGACCGCGTGGCCTCCATCGAGATGTTCGAGGCCGTCGGGCTGGAATACTGGCCCGCCTATTTCGGCAAGATCCATGATGTGCTGAAGCCCGGCGGCAAGGCGGGCCTGCAGATCATCACCATCGATGACGATCTGTTCGGCGGCTACAACAAGCGCACGGACTTCATCCAGAAATACATCTTCCCCGGCGGCATGCTGCCGTCCGAGGAGGCGCTGAAACCCGTCATCGACAGCGCCGGGCTGGAATGGCGCACCATCGAGCGGTTCGGACAGGACTATGCCGAAACCCTGAAGCTCTGGGACGAGCGCTTCCAGGCGGCCTGGGGCGACATCCGCCGCATGGGCGGCTTCGACGAGCGGTTCCGGCGGCTGTGGCGCTTCTATCTGGCCTATTGCGAGGCCGGCTTCCGCTCGGCGCGGACCGACGTGGTACAGCTGGTCCTCGCGCGCGGCTGACCAGCGCGCTCCGGACGGCTCCCATGACCGACACCTCGCCCCTGATCTCGACGCAGGACCTGGCCGCCCGCCTGGGCGATCCCGGACTGCGCCTCGTCGATGCGAGCTGGCATCTGGACGGCCGCGACGGACGGCCGGATTTCGAGGCGGCGCGCCTGCCCGGCGCCGTCTTCTTCGATCTCGACGCCAGTTCGGATACGGCCAGCCCCCTGCCCCACATGCTGCCGTCTCCGATCGCCTTCGCCGCGCGTATGGGCAGTCTGGGGATTTCGGATCGGGACGCCATCGTCGTCTACGACACGGTCGGCATCCGGTCCTCCGCACGGGCGTGGTGGATGTTGCGCGTCATGGGCGCCGCCCAGGTCCGGGTGCTGGACGGCGGCCTCCCGAAATGGATCGCTGAGCGTCGCACGGTCGAGCATGGGCCGTTCGCCGGACGCGCTCCCGCCGTCTTCTCGCCCCGACCCGACGTTGAGGCCGTGGCCGCGCTCGCCGATGTCCGGGAGGCGCTGGCCAAGGGCCTGCAGGTGCTCGACGCCCGTTCCGCCGGACGCTTCGACGCCCGCGAACCCGAGCCCCGCGCCGGCCTGCGCCCCGGACATATGCCAGGCGCGCTGAACCTGCCCTTCCCGGCCCTGCTTGAGGCCGACGGGACGATGAAGCGCGGCCCGGCGCTGGAACAGGCGTTCCGCGACGCCGGCGTCGATCCGGATCGCCCGGTGATCACCACCTGCGGATCCGGCGTCACGGCCGCCATTCTCAGCCTGGGCCTGGCCGCGCTCGGCAAGCCGTCGCGCCTCTACGACGGCAGCTGGGCCGAATGGGGCGGCCGGCCGGACACCGACATCGCCCCCTAGCCGTCCTGTCAGACCGGCGGCGCGACCGGCTCCGGTCCCGCGATATGCGCAGGCACATCGACCTCGCCGCGCGACACCACCGTCGCCGCCACGAGGTCGCCCGTGACGTTCAGCGTCGTCCGGCACATGTCCAGGAAGCGGTCGACGCCCAGGATCAGGCCGATGCCCTCGGCCGGCACCCCGACCATGGTCAGGATGAGGGCGATGACCGGCAGCGATCCGGCCGGCACGCCCGCCGTGCCGATACCGCCCAGGATGCAGACCAGCATCACCACCAGCTGCTGCTGCAGGTTCAGGTCGACGCCGAAGAACTGGGCCAGGAAAAGGACCGTCACCCCCTCGAACAGGGCGGTGCCGTTCTGGTTCGCCGTGGCGCCCACCGTCAGCACGAAGCGCGAGATGCGGCGCGGCAGCATCAGCTTTTCTTCCGCCGCCTTGATGGCGATCGGCAGGGTGGCGTTGGACGAGGCCGTGGAGAAGGCGACCACGAACGGCTCGCGGACCCCGTTGGCGAACTTCAGCGGGTTCATGCCGCCGAAGATCCAGACCAGCAGCGGATAGACGATGAACATATGGATCGCCATCGCGCCGACGGCGACGCCGGCGTAGGCGCCCAGCCGCACCAGCAGGTCCCATCCGAACACCGCCGACAGGTTGAACATCAGGGCCGCGATCGCGAACGGAGCCAGTTTGATGACCAGGTTGATCAGCTTCATCATCACTTCCAGCAGCCCCTGCAGGGCGTTCTGGAGCGCGTCGGTGGCGGGGCTCTTGGCCATGACCATGCCGATGCCGAAGATCAGGGCGAAGACCATCACCGGCAGGATCTGGTTCTCGGCCGCGGCCGTGACGACGTTCGACGGGATCATGTCGAGGAAGAACTGGCCGGCCTCGATCGACTTGGGCGCATTGCCGACGATGGCCGAGGCCCCGTCAGCGCCCTGGGCCAGCAGTTGCTGCGCCAGCACCGGATCGACGCCGTCGCCGGGGCGGAACCAGTTGACCATGCCCAGGCCGATGCCGACGGCGATGGCGGACACGATGATGGTGAACATCAGGGTCTTGAAGCCCACGCGGCCCAGCGACTTCAGATCGCCCATCTCGGCCACGCCGACCGCCAGCGCCGCGAACAGCAGGGGCAGGACCAGCATGAACAGCAGGCGAAGGAAGATCTGTCCGACCGCCTGGATGATGTCCATCACCTCGGGGATGACGGTCTGGCCGGTCAGGTTGACGTAAAGCCCGCCCCCCAGGCCGACCACGAAGCCCAGCAGCATCCAGAGATAGAGCGGCACGCCGCCCTTTTTTGTCGTTTCCATGCGTTCCCCCGGCCCCCGGCCGATGTCGTTATCTGAAAGGCAGGGCGTAGATCAGGCCGCCCGGCGTTGCGTTCCATTGTGCGTTAAGCCCGCGCGTCAGGTCGAGAGATGATTCCGTCCCGACATTGCGAGCGAAGATTTCCCCATAGTTTCCCTCGGCCTCGATGGCCGACTTCGCCCAGTCGCGGCGCAATCCCAGCATGGCGCCGACGTCGCCCTCGGTCCCCAGGAGCCGTCGCACGCGGGGATCGCGCGAATCCTCGGCCATGTCGCCGGCATTGTCCTGCGTCACGCCCAGTTCCTCGGCCAGGATCAGCGCATTCAGCGTCCAGCGGACGATCGAGGTCCAGGCCTCGTCCCCGCGTTTGACGGCCGGGCCCAGCGGTTCCTTGGAGATGACGTCCGGCAGGATGGCGTGCTGTTCGGGGTTCGACAGGGTGGTGCGGGCCGCGGCCAGCGCCGAAATGTCGGCGCTGAAGGCGTCGCAGTCCTCTCGCCCGTAGGCCGCGCGCGCCGCTTCCTCGTTGGCGGTGATCACCGGCGTGTATTCCAGCCCTCGCGCCCGGAACCAGTCGGCGACGTTCAGTTCGGACGTCGAGGCCCGCTGCACGCAGATTCGCGCGCCGTTCAGCTCCGCCGCGCTGGCCAGGTCCAGCGACCGCCGCACCAGGAAACCCTGGCCGTCGTAATAGTTGATCCCGGCGAAGCGCACCCCCTCCCGCGCCTCCCGCGTCAGGGTCCAGGACGTCGAACGCCACAGCACGTCGATCCGCCCGCTGCGCAGGGCCTCGAAGCGCTGGCTGCTGGTCAGGGGTACGAAACGCACCGCATTGGCGTCGCCCAGTACGGCCGCCGCGAGGGCGTGGCAGAAGTCGGCGTCGAAGCCTCGCCACTGGCCGCGGTTGTCCGTGAAGGCGAAGCCGATCAGTCCCTCGTGCACGCCGCAGTTCAGCCGGCCGCGCCGCTTGATCGCGGCCAGGGTCGCACTGGCGAATTCGGGGGCGGCGACGTCGGTCTGGGCGCCGGCCTCGGCGCTGTCGTCCGGTCCGGCCTGCCGGTCGCTGCGGCCACAGGCGACGAGCGTCAGCATCGCGACTGCGATCGCTGTGATCACCACCGGGCGCGCCCTCGAACCTGTCCTCATACCGCCTCGCCGAAGTCTCTCGGACCTTGCGCCCCGGCTCGCTTTAGAGGCCTTTGGAGGCTGAACCGCAAGCCTTCCCACGGCCCCGAATGTCCGACCGCAGCGACCGCACCCGACTGATCGCCTCCGCCACCCGGCGCGGCCGTGGCCGCCGCCCGGTCTCGCCGCCCGTCGAACGGGCCTCGACCCTGCTGAACGACGCGCCTTCGGACATGCGCGACGCAGGCCTGGGTCCGGTCTACGGTATCGAGGACCTGGGCGCGGCCCGGGAACTGCGCGCGGTCCTGGCCGATCTCGAGGGCGGAACCGACGCCTTCCTGGTTCCGTCCGGCCTCGCCGCCGTCACCGTGCCCCTGACGGCCCTGCTCAGGCCCGGCGACGAGGTGGTGACCACCGACGCCGTCTACGGCCCCACCCGCCGCTTCCTGATGCGGCACATGAAGGCGCGCGGCGTGACGACCGTCTTCCACGCGCCCGACGCCTCGACCGACGACGTCCTGGACCGTCTGACCGACCGCACGCGCGTCCTGCTGATCGAATCGCCGGGCTCGCTGACGTTCGAGATGCTGGACGTCCCCGCCCTCGCCGCCGCGTGCCGGGACCGGGGCGTCCGCACCGTCATGGACAACACCTGGGCCGCCGGCCTGGGCTTCCGCCCGCTCGCCCGTGGCGTCGACGTCAGCGTCCAGGCCGTGACCAAATACGTCGGCGGCCATTCCGACCTGCTGATGGGCTCCATCGCCGTCGCCGACGCCGTCGTGGGCCGCACAATTCACGAAACCATCGAGGACCTGGGCTGGCGGGTCTCCGCCGACGACGCCTGGCTGGCCCTGCGCGGCGTCCGCACCCTTCCGCTCCGCTATGAGGAACAGGCCCGTTCGGCGATGACCGTGGCGACCTGGCTTCAGTCGCGCCCCGAAGTCGCCGAAATACTCTATCCCGCCCTGCCCGGGTCGGTCGGCCACGGCCTCTGGCGCCGCGACTACGCGGGCGCCGCCTCCCTCTTCGGCGTCGTCATGCAGGGCGGCGACCAGGCCGCGGCCCACGCGCTGATGTCCGCGCTCGAACTGTTCGGCCTCGGCTATTCCTGGGGCGGATTCGAGAGCCTGATCACCCACGAGACCGGCCAGCTTTCCGGCCGGCGAAATCCGCCCGTCCTGCCCGGCGAGCTGTTGCGCCTCCACGTCGGGCTCGAAGATCCCGCCGACCTGATCGCCGATCTGGACGCCAGCCTCGCCGCCTGGCGCGCCGCCGTCAGTTGAGCTTCGCGCGCGCCGCCTTCAACTTCGCCTTCAGGGCCTCGCGCGCCTTCGACTGACTCCTCGCCAGCGCTTCCGCCTCGCGCTCCAGCTCCGCCCGTCGCGCCTCCAGCGTTTTCGTCTGTCCGGCCTGCGCCGCGTCGAGCTCCGCCAGTTCCTCCTCCAGCAATTCCACGCGCGCCCGATCCTTCGCGCTCGGCCCGCGCCGCCTCTCCGCCTTCGGAGCCCGGGTCTTCTCCACCCTGCCGATATCGACGGACAGGCCGCGCTCGATCAGTTCGCCCGGCGCCTTCAGCGCGGCCTCCCTGTCCGGTCCTTCCGGGGCCTCGACAGCCGAACCGTCCTTGAACAGATCCCGCGTCACGCCCCACGCTTCCAGGGCCTTGGCCCGCGACGGAGTCGCCACGGTCCAGGAGTGGAAGCCGTCGGAATAGGAAAAGACCTTCAGGGCGCGCGCCATGACCTCTCAACGGTCAAGCTCCGGCGAGGTTCAGTCCAGCATGATCCACGTCGGCGCATGGTCGCTGGCCCGCTCCCGCCCGCGCACGTCGCGATCCACCCCCGCGTCGCTCAGCCGCGCGGCCACGCCGGGGCTCAGCAGCAGGTGATCGATGCGCAGTCCCGCGTCCCGTTCCCACGCCTGCCGGAAATACTGCCAGAAGGTCCACGGCGGCGGATCGTGCGGAAACCGCTCCCGGATGGCGTCGGTCCAGCCCTGCTCCAGCAACCGCGCATACGCCGCCCGGCTCTCGGGCTGCAGCAGGGCGTCCTTCTTCCACGAGCGGCTGTTGTAGATGTCCGCCTCGGTCGGCACGACATTGTAGTCGCCGGCCAGCACCACCGGCGCCCCGCTGGCCAGCAGGTCCTCCGCATGGGCGATCAGCCGCTCGAACCACGCCAGCTTGTAGTCGAATTTCGGACCCGGCTGCGGATTGCCGTTCGGCAGGTACAGCGAGGCGATCAACACGCCCTCCACCGCCGCCTCGATATAGCGGCTCTGCCCGTCACCCTCGCCGCCCGGCAGGCCGCGCCGCGTCACCACCGGCTCGGAACGGGACAGGATCGCCACGCCGTTCCAGCGATGCTCGCCCTGCCACAGGGCGTGATAGCCCGCGTCGCGAATGGCCTGCGCCGGAAACTGCGCGTCGGTCGCCTTCAGCTCCTGCAGGCAGGCCACGTCCGGCCGCGTCTCCTCCAGCCACGCCAGCAGGTTCTGGAGCCGGGTATTGACGCCGTTAATGTTGAACGTCGCGATCCGCATCGCTGCTCAATGCTCGAACGGCGAAGCTGGTTCAGGGATGGCGCGCCCAGCAGGACTCGAACCTGCAACATCCCGCTTAGAAGGCGGGTGCTCTATCCGGTTGAGCTATGGGCGCCCGGGGCTCAAGTAGCGCGAAGCGCGATAGCCGAACAAGAAGGCGGCTCAGGTAGCGCGAAGCGCGATAGCCGAACAAGAAGGCGGCTCAGGTAGCGCGAAGCGCGATAGCCGAACAAGGAGGCGGCGAAGCGCGGGAGCCGCAGCCTGAATCAATGCGTCCAGGGCTGCTTGCGGAAGGTGGCGAAATTGTCGGCGTAGGCCTTGAGGATCACGGGCGGGTCCTGCGGCTCCTGAAGACGGAACGGAATGCCGTGCCGCTCGGCATAGGCCACCGCCTCCTCGGACGTGTCGAACGTCAGGCGCACCTGACCGTTCATGTCCGAAGAACTGGTCCAGCCCATCAGCGGATCAATGGTTCGCGCCGAGGCGGGCTCGAACTCCAGACGCCATTCTCTCGCCGAGGCCTTGCCGGACTGCATCGCGGTCTTGGCGGGGCGGTAGATGCGGGCGAGCATGGCGGTTCTCATCTGGCTAGGCGACTGGCCGACAACGCGCTCAGGTAGCGAGCGACCGCGTCGCGAGCGTTAGCGCCCTCAAATATGGTCGGAGTGAGAGGATTCGAACCTCCGACCCTCTGGTCCCAAACCAGATGCGCTACCAGGCTGCGCTACACTCCGGCGGCGGGATTTGACACACTCGACGCCGCGCCGCAACGCGCCCGGACGGCTTATTCTGCAAAGAAGGGATGGCGGACCCTGTCGCCCGCCTTGGCCCCGATCTCATCCGCCCGTCCGGCCCGCAGCTCCAGCACGCCGCTGGCCGGTCCGTTCGAAGGCAGGACCTCGTCCGACTGGGGCGCGGCGTTCTTCACGATCGAGACGATCCGCCCCCGCGGGTCGATATAGATGATGTCCAGCGGGCTCGGCGTATTGCGCATCCAGAAGCCGCGCTCGGCCACGTCGGGGAACTGGAACAGCATGCCGCGGTCGTCCGCCAGGGGATCGCGGAACATCAGGCCGCGCTGACGCTCGGCCTCGTCGTCGGCGATCTCGACCATGAATTTGTGCTCGCCGGTCGCGGTGGTGATGGTCAGGGGTTCCAGCGGATTTCCATTCGCGTCCTTGGGCGTTCCCGCCCCGGCGCACGCGGCCAGCACGACGCCGGCGAACAGGACGGCCAGTATTCCACGACGTAGCATCACTCATCCACCCTCATGGGGCGGAGATCATCCGCCCGGTCTGATTTCCGCGACGACCAGACCCTTGGGCCCCTCGGCGAACCGCACCGCAACCGTCTCGCCCGGCAGCAGATCATCCAGTCCGCAGCGCCGCAAGGTCTCGACGTGGACGAAGATATCGCCGGGCGCGCCGTCGCGCACCACGAATCCGTAGCCCTTGGTGCGATTGAACCATTTGACGACGGCGGTCTCCAGCGGACCGCCCGACCCGGTCTCGCCCTCGGCGATCCGCGCCGCCTCGTGCTGGCGCAGACCTTCGTAGCCGGAGCGCTTCGGCGCAGGGGCCAGATCCGGGTCGCCCTCGCCCAGTTCGTGCACCTCGGTAACCTGCCAGCCCTTGGGCCGGCGCGCGCAGTCGCAGGTGATGGGAGCGCCTTCGGGGGCCGTGTCCCGCCCGGCGTCGCGCAGGCTGGAGACGTGCAGCAGGACGTCCTTCATGTCGGTCAGACTGGGATCGTCAGGCACGATGAAGCCATATCCCTTGCCGGGATCGAACCACTTCACCCGGCCAGCGATGCGCACCGCCTCGACCGTCCCAACGCCCTCGTAGTCAGACACAGCCTTCCCCCTGCCCGCGACCCGAGCGGACGGCGCTTATTTAACACGGTTCTGTGAAGCGCAGAAAAGCAAAAAACTCCGGTTTCCCAAGAATGGGACAAATTCCGGTCAGCGAAGCCTGCCGGCCTCGTTCAGAAGCGCCTGAATCTTCTGCGTCAACTCG
Organism: Brevundimonas sp.; assembly: GCF_036677305.1. Taxonomy (GTDB): domain Bacteria; phylum Pseudomonadota; class Alphaproteobacteria; order Caulobacterales; family Caulobacteraceae; genus Brevundimonas. The sequence continues at coordinate 9,587 of NZ_JAKFEB010000086.1, forward strand.
GGCGCACGATAGGGTTTTCCGATCATCGCCAATCCGCCGTGGTCGTTGGCCCGGTCGGCCCACCCGGTGGTCAGCAGCACCGGAACGCCCGGCTGAAGCCTCAGCACCTCGGCGGCGAGGGCCGCGCCGTCCATGGAGCCCGGCATGACGATGTCCGTGAACAGCAGATCGAACTCCAGCCCCTCCAGCACCATGGACAACGCCTCGTCCGCGTCGCCGGCCTGGTGCACCTTGAATCCCGCGTCCTCGAGAAGGGTGACCCCCATCAGCCGCACATCGGCATTGTCCTCGACCATGAGGATGGACGCACGCACGTCGCCGACGGGCAGGTCGCGCGACGGGACAGGGGCGTGGTCTTCGGACATTTCAATCAACCGGCTGCCCCTTGCGTCCGAACACCGGACACACGTTCAACGCGCCAGACCCTGAAAGGCTCGGCGCCGCGACGGTCGATGGGGAAAAGGGGAAGCTCCGCGTGGCAGTCCCTAGGGGAGTCGAACCCCTCTTTTCAGGTTGAAAACCTGACGTCCTAACCGATAGACGAAGGGACCGCTGCGCGGAGAGCGGGCGATATAGCCGCCGATTCCGGACGGTGCAACCCTGTCCGGTCCCTTTTTCCGTCGCGGCGCAAAGGGCTTACGCCATCCGCGGATCGGCCACGTCCTCGATCTCGAATTGAACGCCCTTGCGGCCGTTCCAGTCGTCGGCCTTCAGCCGCCCCGCCACGCTCAGCCCGCCCTGCCCCGACAACAGCGACTGCCCGCCCGGCAGGTCGGCGCAACGCCAGCTGATCGCCTTGACCGAGGCCCCGTCCGCCCCGACCAGCCGGCAGCGCACATGGCCGCCGTTCATGGCCACGGCGTCCCGCACCGAGACACGCTCGAGGGCGAACAGCGGTTCCGGATTGGCCGGCCCGAACGGCGCCAATTGCTCGAACTGTTCGAACAGGCCGCGCGTCGCCGCGCCCGGATCGATCAGGGCGTCGATCTCGACCAGGTCCAGCGCATCCGCCGCCGCCTGCTCGCCCGCCATCCGCTCGTTGAGGAAGTCGCGCAGCCGCCCGATGTCGTCGGCGCGGACCGTCAGGCCGGCGGCCATGGCGTGCCCGCCCCCGGCCATCAGCACGCCGCTTTCCCAGGCCGCCTGCACCGCCTTGCCCAGGTTCATACCCGGCTGGGACCGCCCCGAGCCCTTGCCCACGCCGTTCACCGCATCGACGCCGATGACCACCACCGGCTTGCGCCAGCGCTCGCGCAGCCGCCCCGCCACGATGCCGACCACGCCCGGATGCCAGTCGTCGCCCTCGATCACCACCACGGCCGAGCCGTCGGCGTGGGCGCCCGTCGCCTCGACCATGCGCGTGGCCTGATCGGTGACCTGTTTCTCGACCTCGCGCCGCGCGATGTTCAGCGCGTCCAGCTCCTGCGCCAGCGCGGCGGCCTCGACGGGATCGTCGGTCGACAGCAGGCGCGCGCCCAGGTCCGACTTGCCGATCCGCCCTCCGGCGTTGATCCGCGGCCCCAGGATGAAGCCCGCATGGTTCGACTTGGCCGGCCCCGGCTCGGCTCCTGCCGCCGCCAGCAGGGCCCTCAGCCCCGGATTGGCCCATTCCGACATCCGCCTCAGGCCGAGGCTGGTCAGGGCCCGGTTGAAGCCCGTCAGGCCGGTGACGTCGCAGATCGCGCCCATGGCCGCCAGATCCAGCCACTGGCGGATGTCCGGCTGCTCGCGCCCCTCGAACAGGCCGCGTCCCCGCGCCTCGCGGTTCAGCGCCGCCAGCAGCACGAACACCACCCCCGCCGCCGCCAGGTTGCCCTGCCCCGAGTTGCACCCCGGCCGGTTCGGATTGACCACGGCGGCGCAGACCGGCGGATGCTCGCGCATCATGTGATGGTCGATGACCACCACCTTCAGCCCGATCGCCGCCGCATGGGCCACGGCCTCGTTCGCCGCCGCGCCGCAGTCCACGGTGATGACCAGATCGGCGCCGGACCCCTTCAGCGTGTCGAAGGCCCGGGCGCTGGGGCCATACCCCTCGGTCATCCGGTCCGGCACATAGATGGGCAGGTCCGCGCCCATGGCCCGGAACCAGCGCACCAGCAGAGCCGCGCTGGAAGCTCCGTCCACGTCATAGTCGGCGAAGACATGGATCGACGCCTTCGCCTGCAGGGCGTCGAGGATCGCCCCGGCCGCAGCATCCATGTCCATGAAGCTGGACGGATCCGGGAACAGCGCCTTCAGCGTCGGCTGCAGGAAGTCCGCGCCCTGGTCGGCCCGCACGCCCCGCGCCGCCAGCGCCCGCGCCAGCGGCTCTTCCAGACCGAGGGTCTGCATATGGCTGCGGATCAGCCCCGCCTCGGCGGGCCTCTGCCGCCAGGCGCGGCCGGACAGGGAGCGGGACACGCCCAGAAAGGCTGGCGCGCCGCCCCCGTCGGCCATCAGAGGGGCCGGATCGTGCGGATGCGCTGGACCGTCCGCGTCGAGGAATCCATCACCAGCGTATGCGTCGAGACGAAGCCGTCGGCGACCCGGACGCCGTCCAGCATGGCGCCCTTGGTCACGCCCGTGGCGGCGAAGATGGCGTCCTTGGACACCAGCTCATGCAGGTCGTATTTGCGGTCGAAGTCGGTGACGCCCGTCTTGCGCGCCCGTTCCCGCTCGTCGTCGTTGCGGAAGATCAGCCGGCCCTGGAAATGGCCGCCGACGCATTTCAGCGCCGACGCCGCCAGCACGCCTTCCGGCGCCCCGCCCGAACCCAGATACAGATCGATGCCCGTCTCCGGCTCGGCCGTGTGGATCACGCCCGCCACGTCGCCATCGGTGATCAGCAGCACCCGCGCCCCGACCTCGCGCAGGGCCGCGATCAGATCGGCGTGGCGCGGCCGGTCCATGACGCAGACGGTGATGTCTTCCGGCTTCACCCCCTTGGCCGAGGCCAGGGAGCGGACATTGTCCTGGGGTTTCATGTCCAGATCGACCGTGCCGGGCGCGAAGCCCGGGCCGATGGCGATCTTGTCCATATAGGTGTCCGGCGCGTGCAGCATGCCGCCGCCCGGCGACATCGACAGCACGCACAGGGCGTTGGCCATGGCCTTGGCCGTCAGGGTGGTGCCTTCCAGCGGATCGAGGGCGATGTCGATGGCCGGGCCTTTGCCGGTGCCGACCTTCTCGCCGATGTACAGCATCGGCGCCTCGTCGCGCTCGCCCTCGCCGATGACGATCTTGCCGTCGATGTCGAGGCTGTTCAGCGCCGTGCGCATCGCATCGACCGCCAGCTGGTCCGCCTGCTTCTCGTCGCCGCGGCCGATCTGGGCGTAGCTGGCGATGGCGGCCAGTTCGGTGACCCGGGCGGCGTCGGCGGCGAGCGTGGATGCGTAGGGAGCCGAAGCGGCCATGAGCGTTCTCCTGAGACGATGATTCCCGGATTCTGCCGTCCGGGCGACTGTTCTATTGGACCGGTCGACGATCCACGGGCGGCGGGGCGCGGCCGCGTTCGCGGGTGCGCCGGACGAATTCTTCCATCTCGGCCTGGGTCTCGGCCGTCACCGGCGCGACCGGAACCGCATTGACCCGCGCCTGCACCTCGGCGGCGTAGGCGGCGGGATCGCCGGTTTCCTGCCAGTCGATGCGCGAGACCTCGCCGGCCAGCCCTGCATTGGTCACCCGCAGCGTATTGACCTGGGTCGCGATCGCCACGGGCTCGGGCAGCGGCTCGAGGCTCTTCGGGAAATCCTCCCAGCGGGGATACTCGCGATTCGCATCGACCAGCGCCTGCACGCGCGGCGCGATCGGTGAGCTCGCATCCGTCGCGGGGTCGAAAGCGCTCGTGACACAGGCCGTCAGCCCGCCCGTCAGCAGGACCGCCGCCGTCATCGCTGCGAATTTCCGGATTGGCGCGTTCATATCAGGGGCGGTCATATGCCATGATCGCCACAGGCGGAAGGGCGCGCGGCCCTTGCGACCGATCCAGACGATCTCCGGAGCTCTTCCCGAATGGCCAAGCGTCCGACCCCTCCGCCCGCAGACGCCGCCCCGCGTCCGCCGCGCAAGTCCGGCCGCCCGACCTCGGCCAAGCCGCCCCGTCCCCGCGCCGCGAAGGCTGCGCCGCCGCCTGAACAGCCCGAGCCCGCGGCTCAGGCCGCCGCCTCGCCCGCCGACGCCTTCGCCTTCCCCGGGGCCGACCAGCGCGAGATGCTCGAAACCCTGTCCATGAATCTGGCGAAGGCGGCGATGACGGCCCAGGCGGCCATCGCCGAGGCGGCCCTGTCCCAGGCCGACCGCCCCGCCGCCCTGTCGCCCGACCCCTTCAACGTCGGCCCGGCCATGAACTCGGTCATGACCAGTCTGGCCTCCCGCCCCGACAAGCTGTTCGCCGCCCAGGCCGACCTGTTCAACCGCTACATGGACCTGTGGGCCTCCACCACCCGCCGCGCCGCCGGCGAGGAGACCCCCGCCGCCCCCTCGAAGGACAAGCGCTTCAAGGATCCGGCCTGGTCCGAAAACCCCGCCTTCGACGTCATGCGCCAGTCCTATCTGGTCACCGCCGACTGGATGAACGGCCTCGTCTCCAGCGTCGAGGACGTCGACCCCCTGACCAAGCGCCGCGCCGAATTCTTCACCAAGCTGCTGACCGACGCCTTCTCCCCCTCCAACTTCCTCGCCTCCAACCCCGCCGCCCTGAAGGCGCTGGCCGAAACCAATGGCGAGTCCCTCGTAAAGGGGATGCAGAATTTCGCCGCCGACATGGAGCGCGGCGCCGGCAAGCTGAAGATCAGCCAGGCCGACTACGGCAAGTTCGAGGTCGGGGTGAACGTCGCCACGGCTCCGGGCCAGGTCGTCTGGCGCGACGAGCTGTTCGAACTGATCCAGTTCGACCCCGCCACCGACAAACAGCGCGCCACGCCCCTGCTGATCTTCCCGCCGTGGATCAACAAATTCTACATCCTGGACCTGCAGCCCGGAAACTCGATGATCCGCTGGCTGTCCGGCCAGGGCTTCACCGTCTTCGTCTGTTCCTGGGTCAATCCGGACGTCGACAAGGCCGGCTTCGGCTTCGACGACTATCTCGAGAAGGGCGTCTACCGCGCCGTCGAAAAGGCGCTCGAGCAGTCGCAGGCGCAGCACATCAACACCGTCGGCTACTGCATCGGCGGCACACTGATGGGCGCGGCCCTGGCCCATATGGCCGCAAAGGGCGACAAACGCGTCACCGCCAACACCTTCTTCGCCGCCCAGCACGACTTCGCCGAGGCCGGCGACCTGCTGCTGTTCACCGACGAGCACTGGCTGAACGAGATCGAGCAGCAGATGGACGCCGCGGGCGGCGTCCTGCCCGGCGCGGCCATGGCCGAGACCTTCAACGCCCTGCGCGCCAACGACCTGATCTGGTCCTTCTTCGTCAGCAACTATCTGATGGGCAAGGATCCGCCCGCCTTCGACCTGCTGTTCTGGAACGCCGACCAGACCCGCATGCCCAGGAAGCTGCACATGGACTATCTGCGCTCCATGTACGGCCAGAACCGCCTGTCGCGCGGCGAATTCACCATCGGCGGGCTCAAGGTCGACCTGTCGAAGGTGACCATCCCCCTCTATTTCCAGGCCAGCCGCGAGGACCACATCGCCCCGATGAACTCGGTCTACCGCTCGGCCCGCGCCTTCTCGGGCGCCGACGTGACCCTGACGCTGGCCGGCTCAGGCCATATCGCGGGGGTGGTCAATCCGCCCTCGGCCAATAAATACCAGCACTGGACCAACCCCGCCCTGCCCGCCACCCTCGGCGAATGGCAGGCGAAGGCGGTCGAACACCCCGGCAGCTGGTGGAACCACTGGGCCGAATGGCTGCATGACAAATCGGGCGGCTGGGTTCCCGCCCGCGACCCCAAAAAAGGCCCGCTTGCTCCGATAGAACCGGCGCCGGGGTCGTATGTGAAAGTGAAGTCTTGAAGCGTTTCGAACCGAACCTGCTGCTGGCCGTCACGACCGGCTGCGCCCTGCTGCTGGTCGTCCTCACCACCGTCATCTACGGCCCGCCGGTCGCCCTGCTGCGCAATCCGCTGCTGGCCATCATCTGCGCCGGCGGCTTCGTGCTGCTGAACCCGATGATGCTGCGGATGATGAAGATCGCGCCGCGCCCGCCGCTGATCCATGCCGACAGCCGGGGCACGGCCGCCTGGGCCACCGCCTTCCCGATGCTGGTCATCGCCGCCGCCGCCGTACCGGTCTTCTGGCCGGGACCCGACTACGGCATCCTCGTGCTCATCGCCTCGGTCTGGTTCGGCGCAACGGTGGAGTCAGCGCTCAAGGCCAACCGTCACGCGGGTTGAAATTTCAGCGCCACGCCGTTGTTGCAATAGCGTTTTCTGGTCGGACGCGGCCCGTCGTCGAAGATGTGCCCCTGATGCCCCAGGCAGCGGGCGCAGTGATACTCCACGCGCGGAAAGCCGATCTCATAGTCGGTCTTCGTCCCGATATTGGCGGCGATGACGTCGTAAAAGCTCGGCCAGCCCGTGCCGCTGTCGAACTTCCACTGCGACCGGAACAGCGGCAGGTCGCACCCCCGGCACAGGAAGGTCCCGCGCCGGTGCTCGTTGTTCAGCGGACTGCTTCCCGGCCGCTCCGTCACCGCTTGGCGCAGCACGTCATAGCTGGCGCGCGGCAGCCGCTCGCGCCATTGCGCATCGGTGATCCGCCGGAAGGGCGAGTTGGCGTACTGACGCTCGGACGCGTCCGCCGTCCCCGGAGAACAGGCGGACACCGCGCCCGCGCCGGCGGTCAGCAGCAGATGGCGGCGGTTCAGGGCGTGGGTCATAGCTGTAAGTACGTCGGCACAATGCCGGAGGTTTCAACCATAAACCCCGTGCATCCCCGCGAAGGCGGGGACCCAGGTTTGAACGGCTGGCAGACGGGTTGAGTTGACCGGCGCTCGTTCAGGCGCGGCGGCGAGGCCAAAGCCTGGGTCCCCGCCTTCGCGGGGATGCACGGAATTCGAGCGGCCGGTGACATCGGCCAAGGGCAGGGAGTCTCGTAGTCCTCCGAAAAAATGCGGACGGCGGGCCTTGCCGATCCGGCAACGCCCGCAAACGAGGTTTCGCGGAGTGGAGTTCTCATGTTCAACAGTGTCAAAGACCAGGCCCGGCGGGCATTTCACTATCTTGCACGGGCCTGCGTCAGAAACGGTCGTGGGCCGGATTTGCGACGAGCCGGCGCCTGTCAGGCGGGGCGGAAGTAGCGGATTATTGTCCCCGAAAGGGCGGGTTGGAGGGGGCGAGAGTCTCCATGACGAATCTGGTCAGCTCAGCCCCGTGCCCTCGTCCAGCCCCAGCATCAGGTTCAGGTTCTGCACCGCCGCGCCCGACGCCCCCTTGCCGAGGTTGTCCAGCAGGGCGACCAGCCGCACCTGCTCCCCGCCCCGGTCGCCGAACACATGCAGCCGCATCCGGTTGGTGCCGTTCAGCCCCTCGGGGTCGATCCCCGTCATGGCCTCGGTCGTCTCCAGCTCGGCCACTTCCACGAACCGCGATCCGGCATAGGCCTCCGCCAGCGCGCCATGGACCACCTCGACCGACGGCGACTTCGGCAGGGCCGCCAGCTGCAGCGGAACTTCGACCAGCATGCCCTGCAGGTACCGCCCCACCGCCGGCGCGAACAGCACCCGCCGCTCCAGTCCGGTGTGCAGCGTCATCTCCGGCACATGCTTGTGCTGCAGCGACAGGCCATAGGCGTGGAACGGCTCGGTCGTATGGGCCGAGCAGGTCTCGTCCTGATAGCGGATGATCATGTTCTTGCCGCCGCCCGAGTATCCCGACACGGCATTGACCGTCACCGGCCAGCCCGCCGGCACGATCCCCGCCGACACCAGCGGCCGGACCAGGCCGATGAAGCCCGTCGGATAGCAGCCCGGGTTCGACACCCGCGTCGAGCCCGCGATCTTCTCCCGCTGCCCCGGCGCCATCTCGGCGAAACCATAGGTCCAGGCCGGATCGACCCGGTACGCCGTCGAGGCGTCGATCACCCGCACCTTCGGACTGTCGATCATCGCCACGGCTTCCTTCGCCGCCTCGTCCGGCAGGCACAGGATCACGGCGTCGGCGGCGTTCAGCGCCTCGCGCCGCGCCCCCACGTCGCGCCGCCTGTCGCCCAGCAGGATCAGCTCCAGATCGGAGCGCTTCTCCAGCCGCTCGCGGATCTCCAGGCCCGTGGTCCCGGCCTCGCCGTCGATGAAGATGGTGTGGGTCATGTTTACTCCACGAAGCCCAAGGCGAGCATCACGGCCAGACCACAACCGGCCAGCATGGCCAGAAAGATGGCGGACATGATGAAAATGGAGATCCAGCCTGAAATCGTCAGACGCCACTCGGTGAAAGAGGATCCTATGACCCATCCGACCGTGAAAGCGATGAAGCTGAAAAGGGCAAATAAACCAACACTTGTGAGGATCAGGCTATCTTCGAAGCGATATCCCGCGACACTCGCTACAGAAAACGCCCACGCGATCACAAACCCGATCAGCAAACCACCAAATATGATCAAGATAGACCAATAGTTGGGTCCACGCTCCGCCCGGAATCTTTCGGGATCCAGAAGGAACTTGTTTGCGCCAGGCCCGCCGAGGAACATCGCCCAGAAGGCTCTTGCAAAATACTGGATCACCCACAGCCCGCCGACGACGATGGCCCAATCCTTCAACAGGTCACGAGACATTCTACCCCCAATAGAAAAAGGGCGCTCCGGTTTCCCGAAGCGCCCCCATCCATACCGTAGTGAAACGGCCTAGCGCTTCGAGAACTGGAAGGACTTGCGGGCCTTGGCGCGGCCGTACTTCTTGCGCTCGACGACGCGGCTGTCGCGGGTCAGGAAGCCGTGCGGCTTCAGAACCTTGCGCAGGTCCGGCTCGTAGTGGGTCAGGGCGTGCGACAGGCCGTGGCGGATTGCGCCGGCCTGGCCGGACAGGCCCGAGCCCTGCACGGTGCAGTCGACGTCGAACTGGGTCAGGCGGTCGGTCACTTCCAGCGGCTGGGCGATCATCATGCGCAGGATTTCGCGGGCGAAATACTGCATCTGATCCTTGCCGTTGATGGTGATCTTGCCCGAGCCGGGCTTGATCCACACGCGGGCGATCGCGTTCTTGCGCTTGCCGGTCGAATAGGCGCGGCCCTGGGCGTCCAGCTTCTGGACGTAGACCGGGTGCTCTTCGCCCGCGCCGGGGGTCTGCATGCCCTTCAGGGCGTCGAAGCCGGTGAGGGTTTCGGTCGGTGCGGTTTCCACGGCGGGCGTGTCAGCAGTCACGTCGGTCATGCTCAGACGCTCCGGGTGTTCTTGGCGGACGCCGACTTGAAGTCGATCGTTTCCGGCTGTTGGGCTTCATGGGTGTGCGCGGCGCCGGCGAACAGGCGCAGGTGCGTCATCTGCAGGCGAGCCAGCGGGCTCTCCTTGGGCAGCATGCGCTCGACGGCCTTTTCAAGCACGCGCTCGGGGAAGCGGCCGTTCAGGACCTTCTCCGGGGTCGTCTGCTTGACGCCGCCCGGGTGACCGGTGTGGCGGTAGTAGATCTTGTCGGTGTTCTTCTTGCCGGTGAACACCACCTTGTCGACGTTGGTGACGACGACATAGTCGCCGCAATCGACGTGCGGGGTGTAGTCGCCGCGGTGCTTGCCGCGCAGACGGTTGGCGATGAAGGTCGCGAGACGGCCCACCACGACGCCTTCGGCGTCGATATGGATCCACTTCTTCGTGACCTCGGCCGGCTTCAGCGCGACCGTGGTGCTCTTCAGCATGTTCGGGGTTCCCGGGAATAGACGAACGGAGTGCCCCTCCCGATGACCGGGATGAGCGGAAGGCGCGCTGATAGAGGATGGGCGGCGTGCGGTCAATGGGGGTTGATGCGCACCCATACCACTATCTCTATGAAAATGCTCAATTAATCGAATACGGTATTAAAATACCGCACCAATTCACCGTCATTCCGGG
>NZ_JAKFEB010000087.1:0-17299 GCF_036677305.1 Brevundimonas sp.
GAATCCCGGCGTTGACGACTTCGGTCACCCGGCAGCGTCCGGAAGGCGGGGAATGCGATCGCGGATGGCGCGAAGGCCGGAGAGCAGGTTGTCCGTGGCGGCGGTGCGACCGCAGTCGCCGGACAGGATCAGGGCCAGCGCGTCCAGATGCACCTCCACCGAGGGCCAATGCCACACGCCCGCGGCCTGCATCCTGTCGCTGACATCACACAGGCTGTAAGCGGCGTCGTAGAGCGGGCCGGTCTCGAAGAAGCGGGAGGTCGCGAAGCGCCTCGCCGAAGGCATGACCAACCGGGAAATCGGCGTGCGCAACCGCACCGAAGCCGCGCTCTGGGCCCGCTCGACGCCCCGGGCCGTCGAGGCCTGAGGCAATCGCCTGTCACCCGTGGGCTCCCGGCCCGTTCGCGCGGGCCAGGAAGCGCCAATAGCATCGAAGCCAGACGAGGAACGCGCCGGCCCACATCAGCGCCGCGGCGACATGCAGGGCGCCCGTAATGGACGGCGTCGTAAGATCGAAGGCCGCAAGGACCCGCGCGAACGTCCCGCCTGCGAGCAGGAGAAAGGCGCCCTTCACAGGCGCCTCCAGACCCAGGGGCTGACCGGTGTGAAGCTTGCCGGCGATGGCGAACACCGAAAGGACGCCGAGACCGAGACCGCCCATGGTCAGCAGATGGAGTCCCGCGAGCTCCGGAACCGGCAAGGCCAGGCGGCTTGCGCCGACAAGCAGCAGGCCGGCCCCCGCGAGGGCGGAGGATCCGCCGAGCGCGAGGATCTCCGTGCGAAAGAAGGCGCGGCCGATAAAGGCTTCCGCCGACCGGTCCAGACAGGCGGCGCCGGCGGCGATGAGGAGAAAGCCTTCGACCGCGGCCGAGGCGCCGAGGATCGTCCCGCCCATCGCCGCGGCGATCAGGATCGGGCCGAGGTTGCGGCGCCCGGGGTGCGGCCGGAACGGCGTGCTCCTGAGGCCGGGATCGAGGATACGGTTGGTGATCGGCGGCGTGATCCGGGCGAGCGCCAGTCCGAGGACGCCGGTAAAGGCGAGAACGGCCAGCCAGAGCGCCGTCCTCGCCAGCTGAAGATCGCCGGTCAGGAATCCGTACCGGGCGGCCGCCTCGGCAAGCCACAGGGCCGCGATCCAGAACAGGAATCCCCGCAGACCGAGGGCGCGCTGGCGGACGGCGGTGAGCGTCAGAAAGACCACAATGGCCCCCAGCCAGGCGAGGTCGGCCGCGGCGCCGAGGGCGCCCAGCACGTCGGCGCCGAGCAGGCCGACCAGCCGCCCGACGCCCCAGAGCCCGGCGAGGATGAACAGGCCGCGGCCCCTTGGCCGATCCTGGTTGCTCCACTCCGGGACCGCGGTGAAGATGAAGCCGAGCAGGGCGGCGCCAAAGGCGCCGATCAGCATCTCGTGGCCATGCCACATCGACGGAGGGACCGTCCGCGCCAGAGTCAGATCAAGGCGGTGGACCACAACCCACAACAGCGGCCAGGCGGCCGCGTGGATCGCCGCGAGCGGAAAGAACAGACGCAGGGCCTCGTCGCCGAGCGCCGCCGCCGTGGCCCGCAACCGCTCGCCCATTCTAGTCTCTCCCGCCGTCGTCGTTGATGTGGAGAAACGCGGGGTCGCGGATCAGCAGATCCTGGACCGTCTCGAATATCTGACGCTCGCTGCGCCGGCCCGGGCGGTCCGGAAGACGGCGGTTGGCGATCACGCCCTGCCCTCTTCCGTCGAGAACCACGATGCGATGGGCGATGCGGGCCGCCTCCGACAGATCGTGGGTGACGAACAGGGCGCTGACGCCGCCGTCATCGAGCGCGGCGATGGTGAGATCCTGCAGGCGCCGTTTCAGGCCGACATCGAGCGCGCTGAACGGTTCGTCCAGAAAGACGAAATCGGGATCGGCCGCGAGGGCCCGGGCGACGGCCACCCGCTGCGCCATGCCGCCTGACAGCTCCAGCGGATACTTCCCGAGGTCGGCGTCGCCCAGCGCCACGCTCGCGGCGACTTCACGCACGCGTCGCCGTCGCGTCGGCCCGTCGACGCCGCGACGCCTGAGGGCGTAGGCGATGTTGTCGCGCGCCGTCGCCCAGGGCAGGAGGCGGGGCTCCTGGAAGACCACGCCGTGACGTCGATAGTTGCGGACCACGCGGCCCCGCACCGGATCCGTCAGGCCGGCGGCGATATGCAGCAGGGTGCTCTTGCCGCAGCCGGACGGCCCGACCAGGGCCACGATCTCCGCCACCCCGACCGCCAGGTGAACCTGGTCCAGAACGGTGCGTCCGAGGTAGGCGTGGCCGACGCCGCTGAGGTCAAGGCGGGTCAACGCTTCACCCCCCATTGGCGCGCGGCCTCGCGCCAGCGCTCAAGGTGGCTGCGGATCGGGTGGATCAGACCATATTCGAGCGCCAGCAGGGACGACACCGAGATGAGCACCCAGGCCAGGGCCTGGCGGACATCGAGCATCGTGCGGGCGTCCGCCAGCGCGCCGCCGATCCCGCCCGTATTCGTCAGAAGTTCGGCCATGACCGCGACCTTGAACGCCGTGCCGGCGGCCATGGTCAGGGCCGGAAACAGGCTGGTCATCATCTGGCGCAGGCCGATCGTGGCCAGGCGCGCGACCGGGCCCGCTCCGAACGCCCGGGCCATGTCGTCGAGCCGCCGATCCCGCCCCGTCACGCCCTCCGCGGCCCCGATGAAGAGGAAGGGCGCGGCGGCGACGACGACCGTCACCGTGACGGTGGCGTCGGAGGAGCCGAACCAGATCATCGTCATGACGATCCAGGCGATGGGCGGCACGCCGAGCATCACCGTCAGGATCGGTCGGGCCAGGCGCATCAGCGCCGGCGAATAGCCCGCGACGAAGCCGGACAGGCCGCCCGCGACCAGACCCAGGGCGAGACCGCGGACCGCCCGCACGGTCGTCTGGCCGGCGACGGCCCAGGCCTCGGGTCGGCCGAGCAGTTCGATCGCGGTCGCCACGACCGCCAGCGGCGCCGGGAGGATGAAGTCCCCGAAGGCTTCATGACCGGCCTGCCACAGGGCGCCGATCAGAGCCAGGCCCGCCAGGCCGACCCAGGCCGACCACAGGAACCCGCCGAGGCGCCCCGCGGCGTCCGCCGCCGTTCGCGTCAGCGGCGTCCTAGAGATAGAAGCCCTCATCCGGAGCACGCCCCCCCAGAATGGCGGGATCGGCCGCCGCGATCGTCGAGAAATAGCGTTCGATCGCCGGTCGGGCCGTCATCGCCTCGACGACCCTGAGATTGGAGAACGGAATCGCCGCCTCCAGTATCGACGCCGGCATGCCCAGTGATCCGGCGGCCGCGCGCGCCGCAGCCTCCGGGTCTGCATTGACCGCGACCGCCGCCTCCGCGAGGACCCGGTTCAGGCGCGACAGCCGCTCGGCGTTGTCGCGCTGGAAAAGCCCCCTGACCGCCAAGCCGGCCTGTGGAAGGGTCGCGCCCGGATCACCGAGCACGGCTCGCCATTGCTCCTGGACATCGATGACGCGGCGGATGGTCTTGCCCACCAGCCCGCCGCTGCGGATCGCGGCCGAGGCGGCCGGCTCGGGCACAAAGGCGGCGTCCACCGCGCCGGTGAGCATCAGCTGAACGGCCTCGATCGGCGATCCCGTGTTGCGGATCGTCATGTCCTCGCCAACGACCAGTCCATGGAAGGCGAGCAGGCTGCGGAGCACGACGTCCGGGGCGTCGCGACGGTACGGAACGGCCAGGCTGCGGCCCTTCAGATGCCGGGGCCCGGTGATGTCCGCATCCGGCGAGACGACATAGAGCAGGCCGTCGGTCATCACGTTCAGCAGCCGCACGTCCTGGCCGCGATTGTAGAGGCTGGCCGCCGTATTGAGCGGCATGACCGACAGCTGGATCGTTCCCGAGGTCAGGCCGGCCCTGAGCTCGTCGGGACTGCGCCACGCCCTGACGGCCACGTCCCGGGCCATGAAATCGGCGAGGCCGAGGTGGACGGCATGGGCCAGAATGATCGTCGGGCCGGCCGGCGGCCCCCACAGGGTCAGCCGGCCGTGATCGTCCGGGACGGGACCGGCGCACCCCGTCGCCGTACCGGCAGCGCCGAGGGCGAGAACAGAAAGCGCCTGGCGTCGCGACAGTGGGCCGGACATGGTCATCTCCTAGAAGCCGAAGCGGAGACCGGCGGTGACCGCCCGCCCGTCGCCCGGGAGGTAGACCGCCTGGTCCGGCCGGGCCTCGTCGACCACCAGGGTTGAGGAGGCGTGGACCTCATCGAAGACATTGCGGGTCTCGACGAAGGCCGTGACCCCGCCCTGGAAGACATAGGCGAGACGCAGGTCGAGCGTGGCGAAGGCGTCGCTGTAGAGGGTGTTCATATTGTCGACCGGCGTGCGGGACGGTCGCCAATGCGCGTTCGCCCCGACAGTCAGGGCCGGCGTGACGGCCAGGGTGAGGCCGGCGTTGACCACATGCGGAGGCGCGCCCGCGAGCGCGTTGTCGCCGCGGATCGGGTCGTCGACGAAGCGAAAGTCCTGCCAGGTGTAGCTCACCCACCCGTCCAGGCGGTCGGTCAGGCCCGCGGAAACCCCGATCTCGGCGCCGAGATGGCGGGTTTCGTCGGCGTTGATCGCCCCCAGGGACACGCCGGTCGCGTCGCGCAGGTTGAGCAGTTCGTCGCTGACCCGGGCGTAGTAGACGAGACCGTCGAGCTGGATCCGGCCCCGACGGCCGCGGACCCCGACCTCGATGGTGTCGCTGGTCTGGGCCTTCAGATCCGGCGTCCGGAACACCTCGGCCTGCAGTCCGGGATTCCCCGGGGCCGGACGGCCCGCGGAGGAGTTCGGCGTGCCGTTGACGGTGGCGATCAGGTCGTCGTGCGAGGGCGGTTCGAAACTGTGGCTGACGGCGGCGTAGACATGGGTGCGGTCGTCGGGCCGCCAGCTCAGGGCCAGCGAGGGGCTGACCTCGTCATAGCCGCGGTCATAGCCGGTGTCCGTCGTCGCCACGGCGCCGTCTGGAAGGCGCATCGCCGGGTTCATGGGATTGAACGCCACGGTCGGCCGGGCGGCCAGGGCGTAGTCGTCCTCCCAGGCCCGTTCGGCGCGCGCCCAGGACAGGGACGGCGCCAGGGTGAGCGCATCGCCCAGCGACAGGGTGGCGGTCATATTGAGCCCGTAGACGCGCGCCTGCAGTTCGCCCTGCCCGAACACGGCGCCCCGTTCGCCGGCGACGTTGAGCGCATACACCCGGTCCGCCGACCCCGTGGCGTAGTGGCCGGTCACTTCCAGGCGCGGCAGACCGCCGCCCTCCCGAAGCAGGGCGTAGCGCGCCATCAGATTGAGGTCGCCGCCATCCGTCTCCCGCACGCCGGCGGAGATGGGAAAAGCGAAGCTGTCGTCGGCGCGCACGAAACTGACGGCTGCGTCCACGGCGTGGGCGCCCCGGGTCGCCGTGGTCCGGTTTCCGATCCACGCCAGCTGCGTCTCGCGCCTCGGCTGGTCGCGGACGACATTGGGTCCGGGATTGCGGGCGACGCCCGCCACGACCACCGGGCCCGTCGACACCTGTCGCGGATTGTCCGCCATCATCGCCGCCGTCAGGGGACCCGAAACATCGAACGCATTGTCGACGTAACCCGCCAGGAAGCGGGAACGGACCCCGGGCGCCAGTTCGTGATCGCTGCTCAGAACCACGCTGGTCCGCGATGATCCATTGTAGTCGCGATAGCCGTCACGCCGGCTGTGGCTGACCGATCCGAAGCCGGCCCAGTCGTCGGCCTCGACCCCCAGGTCGACGGAACCGTAGGCATGGCCGAAGCTCCCGCCCTCAAGGCGCAGGCGCGCGCCCTGGACCGCATCGCCCGAGGGAGACACGAAATTGAGCGCGCCGCCCAGGACGGTCGCGCCCAGCCGGTTGGCGGTATAGCCGCGGAACACCTCGATAAAGGCGGCCTGGCGGGGGTCGATCAATCCGACGACGTAGGAGCCGTCCGCGCGATTGAGCGGCAGGCCGTCCTGCAGGAAGAGGACGCCGCGTTCAGCCGGATTCTGCTGCAGCCCGGAACCGCGCAGCTGCAGTCGCGGCTGGTCGTCGCCGCCAAAGAAGCTCTGCACCACGACCCCGGGGGCGGAGGCCAGGGCGTCGGCGAGGATGACGGCCCCCTCCTCCTCGAAATCCGCCGTGGCGATGACGCTGGCGCCGCCCGGGGTTCGCGTGGCTCGCGCCCGGGCGATGGCGAGAGGGGTCGTCCGTCGCGCGGTCACCACCACCTCTCCGAGGTCCGCCGGCGCTTCCGAGACAGGCGCAACGGATTGGGCGTGGACGTCCGCCGGGGCGGCCAGGGCCAGCGTCAGGAGGACGGAAGCCCCCGCGGAGTTGAGGCAGAACAACGACGGCAGGCGGGGATGTGGGGTTCTGTGGCGCATCGGCGTTCCTTAATGGCGCGGCCGATTTACTGCTATTGCCTCGCATTCTCAAATTGGAATCCTTCCTACGGCTGCGCTTGATTGTCGCGGAGTCGGCCAGGGCGGGAGTTGCGCGGGCGCAAGGCAGGGACGGGCGTGATGCCCTACCCGCCCCCGATGACCGACAACTCGCACTTCCGGCAGCTTCTGGCCGCCGCCGCCGCCCAGCCCGAGCCGCAACGCCTGCTGTTCGTCTTCGCCTTCGCCGAATTGCCCGACCGCGCCACACCCGAACAGCAGGAACGCTTCCGCTCGGGCCGGGGCGGAGCCCTCGCGCCGCTGATGTGCGTCGACAAGGCCCCGCGGGACATCCCCGACTTCCAGGCCCTGGTCTCGGAGTCCGAGCGGGCGGGTCCGCCGTGGAGCGTGGTGTTCGCGGCCAGCCTGTCAGGACAGGCCGGGCGTCCGCCCGACAAGGCCCGGATCGACCTGGCCCTGGAAACCATGGTCGAGGCCGTGCGCGACGGCCGGATCGCCGGCTTCGCCGCCTATGGACCCCGGGGGGAGTTCCTCGAAGTCGGATGAGCGACTCCGCTGTGACGCCGCCGCTTCGCGGCGACACCTGCGGCCTGCTCCCGGGGAGCGCGCCGACGAGCCTTTGACGAAACAGGTCTGCTTCTCCGCCCCCCCACAGCGACGCGCCTGTCTGCGGGCGCCGACGGGTCAGACGACGGCGAAGATCTTGCCCGGGTTCATCAGGCAGTGGGGGTCCAGGGCCTGTTTCACCGCCCGCATCAGGCCCACCGCGTCGCCGAGTTCGTCGACGAGCGCGGCCTGTTTGCCGAGACCGACGCCGTGCTCGCCCGTGCAGGTGCCGTCCATGGCCAGGGCGCGCTGAACCAGCCGCGCATCGAAGGCGGCGGCGGCGGCCATCTCGGCGGGGTCGTCCCGGTTCAACAGCAGGATGGCGTGGAAATTGCCGTCGCCGACGTGACCCAGCATCGTGCCCGGAAAGGGCGCACGGTCGAGGTCCGCCCGGGTTTCGGCGACGCATTGCGCCAACCGGCTGATCGGCACGCAGACATCGGTCGACCAGGGCACGGCCCCGGGCCGCAGCGACAGGGCGGCGAACCCCGCCTGGTGCCGCGCCTTCCACAGGCGGTCGCGCCCCTCCGGTTCGGTCTCCCACCGGAAGTCCGAGCCCCCGTTGGCCGTCGCCAGTTCACCGAGCGCCTCGGCCTGGCTGCTGACGGCGTCCGGCCCGCCGTGGAATTCCAGAAACAGGGTGTCCGCGACCGCATAGTCGAGGCCGAAGGCCCGGTTGACCGCTCCCATCTGGGTCGCGTCGAGGTATTCGGCCCGGGCGGGCGTCAGCCCCGACTGCAACGCCTCGATCACGGTGGTGACGGCGGCTTCCGCCGAAGGAAAGGCGCAGACCGCCGCCGCCGTGGCCTCCGGAACCGGATGCAGGCGCAGGGTGACTTCGGTCGTCACGCCCAGCGTCCCCTCCGAGCCCACGAACAGATGGGTGAGGTCGTAGCCGGCCGAGGACTTGCGCGCCCGTCCGGCCGTGCGGAGGATCTCACCCGCGGCGGTGACCACGGTCAGGGCCATGACATTCTCGCGCATGCCGCCGTAGCGGACCGTGGTGGTGCCGGAGGCCCGCGTCGCCGCCATGCCGCCCAGGGTCGCGTCAGCGCCCGGATCGACGGGGAAGAACAGTCCGGTGTCGCGCAGGTAGGCGTTCAGCGCCATGCGGGTCACGCCCGCCTCCACGGTGCAGTCGAAATCCTCGACGCTGACCCGAAGCACCCGGTTCATGCGCGACAGGTCCAGGGTCACGCCGCCCGCCACCGCGCCGACGTGGCACTCCAGCGAAGTGCCGGCGCCGAAGGGCACCACCGGCGTCCGGTAGTCGGCGCAGGCGCGCACGACGGCGGCGACCTCCTCCGTCGTTCCGGGAAAGGCCACGGCCTGGGGCGGCAGGTTCGGATGGCGCATGCCCCCGCCGCCATGATGCCCGCACACCGCGGCGTTGACGGTGAAATGCTCGCCCAGCAATTCAGCCAGACGGTCGATCAGTCCCCGGGGCAGCGGGGCATGGATCGCGGAGTCGGTCATCGGAACATCGCCTCGATCAGATGGGGGCCCGGCGTCGCATTGGCCCGGTTGAGCGCCGCGGCCAGTTCGCCGGCCGTACGCACCCGGGTGGCGGGCACGCCGAAGCCCGCCGCCAGGGCCGTGAAGTCGATCGCGGGCCGGGTCAGATCGAACAGGGCCCGGGCCGCGGCGCCGCCCGGCGGCGCTCCGGCGCGCGCCAGCTCCAGTTCGAGGATGGCGTAGGAGCCGTTGTTGAGAATGACATTGGTGACGTCGAGGCCTTCGCGGGCCTGGGTCCACAACGCCTGGACGGTGAACAGGGCGCTGCCGTCGGCCTGCAGGGCGATCACCCGACGGTCGGGACAGGCCAGCGCCGCCCCGGTCGCCAGGGGCAGGCCCTGCCCGATGGAGCCACCGGTCAGCGACAGCCAGTCGTGCGGCGCCGCCCCGGCGGCGGAGTCATAGGCGTAGAAGCCGAGCGAGATCGACTCGTCGCACACAATGGCCTGGTCGGGCAGGGTCGCCGTGACCACCCGGGCCAGCAGATCGGCGTCCAGGGCGCGGTCATGGTCGCTGTCGGCGAAACCGGGCGCGATGAGCGTCGGCCCTGGAGCCCCTTCCTCAGCCGGGCCGGCCACGGCCTCGGCCAGGGCGAGCAGGGCGGCGGTCGGGTCCTCGCCCGGCTCGACCAGGGTCAGGAATCGGGCGTCGTCCGCGGTCGGCCGGGTCGGGCGCCCGGGCAGGGCGAAGAAGGCCACCGGCGCCGGCGCGCCCGCCAGAATCACCGTCCTGACCGCGCCCAGGACGCCGGCGCTCATTTCGATCAGATAGGGAATGCGAGGCAGGGCGGCCCGACCCCGGCCGCGCTCCACCCGCGCCGGGAAGGTCTCGGTCAGGACCAGCGCGCCGGTGGCGGCGCCGATCCGCGAGGCCGCGGCGCAGGCCTCGGCCCCGAGCCGACGGCCGCCGAGAAGAAGGGCGCAGCCGGGCTGTCTCAGGGCCGCCGCGATTGCGTCGATGCGTCGGTCCCATGTCGTCGGCGGCGACGCCAGGGGCCCGGATGGAGGCGGCGGAACCGCCTCGTCGGACCAGGCGACGTCGGCCGGAATGATCAGGCCGGCCGGCCCCGACCGGGTCGCCGCGGCCACCGCCCGGCCCGCCAGATCGATCGCCTGGGCGGGCGTCTCCGCCGTCTCGAGCCAGCGGCTGACCGGCCGCGCCAGGGCCTCGATGTCGCTTTGCAGCGGGGCGTCGTTCTTGCGGTGGTAGGTGGCGTGATCCCCGATCAGGCTGACGATCGGGGTCCGGGCGCGAAAGGCGTTGTGCAGGTTCGCGGCGCCGTTGCTGAGCCCGGGTCCGAGATGCAGCAGGGTCAGGGCCGGCGCGCCGCGCATGCGGCCGTATCCATCGGCGGCCCCCGTGACCACGCCCTCGAACAGGCCGAGCACGGGACGAATCCCGGGAACGCGGTCGAGCGCCGCGACCAGGTGCATTTCCGAGGTCCCCGGATTGGCGAAACAGACGTCGACGCCCTGGTCGGCGAAGGTCTCCAGCATGCGTACGGCGGTTTCCATGGCGCGCTCCGATCCCGCCGGCCGCGGACTCGACCGGCAAGCTGTTTTCCGGGATCGAGGCTAGGCGCGTGGCGCGGCAAAGATTGTCGCGTTCCTGACAATCCGGCGGTACAGAGAGTCGCATGGAGATCGCCGCCGCCAGCCGCATTCTCGGGTCCGACGCCTGGCTGGGCGCCTTGCCGCCGGACACGCGCGCGGCGCTGATGGGGGCCGCCCGGATCCGGACCGTCGACAACGGCGCCGCCGTCTATCGCGCGGGCGACCCGGGCGACGGCCTGCATGCGGTGCTCAAGGGGGAAATCCGGCTGATCGGCCATACCGAGGCGGGGCGTCGCCTCGTCTATCTGATCCTGCGACCGGGCGACTGGTTCGGGGAGATGTCGGTGCTGGACGGCAAGCCCCGTCTTCACGATGCGATCGCCTTCGGCCCCTCCGTCGTCCTGCACGTCGATTCGAACCGGGTCGATCTCATCGCCGCCGCGCATCCCGGTTTCGACCGGGCGATCGGGGCCCTGACCTGCCAGCATCAGCGCGCCGCCCTGGCCTTCGTGGAGCAGACCCTGACCGCCTCGACCGAGGCGCGTCTGGCCTTCATCCTGACCGAGATGGCCGGTCGCCACGGACGGCCCGTCGGAAACGGTGTCGAGATCGATCTTCGGCTGAGCCAGGAGGATCTCGCGGCCCTGGTCGGGATATCGCGCCAGAGCCTCGCCGCGCTGTTGGGACGATTGCGCCGGGAGCGGGTGATTGAAACCCGCTACGCCCGCCTCGTCATTCTCGATCTCGAGGCGCTTCAGCAGAAATGCGGCCGGCCGCGATCCTAGAAGAACGTCCGCAACCGTCGCAGCTTGCGTTCGGGATGGGGCGGAAACCGCAGGCCGCTGTCGAACCGGACCGGGCGGCGCAGCACCGCCTTGGCGTGGGAGAAGGCGTCGAACCCGGCCCGGCCGTGATAGGCGCCCATTCCGCTCGCGCCCACCCCGCCGAAAGGCAGGTCAGGAACGGTCTGCTGCAGGATCACGTCATTGCCGCAGAAGGCCCCGGCGCTGATATCCCGCTCGGCCCGGTCGACGGCGGCGCGGTCGCGACCGAAGGCATAGGCCGCCAGGGGCTTGTCCCGCGCCCGGACCATGGCCAGGGCGTCATCCCAGCTGTCGTAGGGGATCAGCGGCAGGATCGGACCGAAGATCTCTTCCTGCATGACCGGCGCATCGACCGGAACGTCGACCAGCACCGTCGGCTCGATGAACAGGCGCGCCGGATCGGTGCGACCGCCGATCACGACCCGCCCGTCGCCGAGATAGGCTGAAAGCCGTTCGAAATGACGCCGGTTCAGGATCCGCCCGTAGTCCGGACTGGTCGCGGCGTCGTCGCCATGGAAACGCGCCAGCGCCCCGCGATAGGCTGCGAGGAACGCGTCTGTCCGGTCGCGCGGGACCAGCACATAGTCCGGCGCGGTGCAGGTCTGGCCTGCGTTCAGCGACTTGCCCCAGGCGATGCGGCGGGCCGCTTCCGCGAGGTCGGCGCTGTCGTGGACCAGCGCCGGGCTCTTGCCGCCCAGTTCCAGGATCACGGGCGTCAGGTGCCTGGCGGCCGCGGCCATGACCAGCCGCCCCACCCGCGCCCCGCCGGTGTAGAGGATGAGATCGAACCGCTGTTCCAGCAGACGCGCCGCGCCGCCGGCGTCACCCTCGACGACCTGGACGGCCTCCGGGTCGAGGTAGCGGGGCAGCAGCTCGGCCAGCAGGTCCGCCGTGGCCGGCGCCTGTTCGGAGGGTTTGACGACCGCGGCGCACCCCGCGCCGAGCGCGCCGATCAGCGGCGACAGGGTCAGCAGGAAGGGATAGTTCCAGGCCCCCATGATCAGGGCCAGGCCGCGCGGTTCCGGGACCACCCGCGCCGCGCCCGGGAACACCGACAACGGCGTGACGACCCGCCGGGGCCGGGCCCAGCGATGAAAGGCCCGGGCGGTTTCCCGGGCCTCGGACCGGACGAGCCAGGCCTCCGCGGTCAGGGCCTCGGCGCGGGGCTTGCCCAGGTCCTGGGCGAGCGCCGTGACGATGTCCTCTTCATGCCCGTCGATCAGACGGATCAGCCCGGCGAGCTGCGCGGAACGCCAGGCGGGATCGCGCGTCCGACCCTCGTCGAAGGCCGCCCGGGCCAGGGCGACGGGGCGGTCATAGCTCCGATCGGAAGACGATGCGTCCATGGCGAACCTCGTGAAGACAGCCGGTGCGGCGGGGCGAGCGCCTCCGGCGACGCTTTCGGTCGCACGCGAGGGCGGACGACGCCATGCGGCGCATCACCGCCGCCCCCGGCGCCAAACCTCCGGGGTTGCCCAACAGCCGGAAACCCATCATTGACCGCCGAATCCGTCGCGGAGCCCCTTCATGGCCCACCTGTCCACCAAGACCTACGGCGCCGACCGGGGTCTGTCGTGCGCCTTCAGGCAATGGGCCGCCGACAGCCATTGCAACCTTCTGCACGGCTATTCGCTGGGCTTTCGCTTCACCTTCGCCGCCGAACAGCTCGACCATCGCGGCTGGGTCGTCGACTTCGGCAAGGGCGGCTTCGGCCGCATCCGCGAATGGCTTCACGCGACCTTCGACCATACCCTTCTGGTCAGCGAGGACGATCCCGACCGGGAGGTTTTCCTGAACCTGGAAACCCTTGGCCTCGCCCAGGCGAGACTGGTTCCGGGCACCAGTTGCGAGCGGCTGTCGCAGCATGTTCTCGAACACGCCGACGGCCTGATACGGGAAGCCACCGGCGGTCGCTGCTGGGTCCACAGCGTCGAGTGTTTCGAGCACGGCTCCAACAGCGCCGTCTACGAAAACCCGACAGCCCTGCTCTCGAAGATCGATCTGGAAGTCTACGCCCGCCTGCTGGCGGACGCGTCGGGCGACACGGGCGTACGCTGAGACCTCCCGCAGGAACCGGCGCTCGCCCCCGGGCCGCCGTTTCCCGCCCGGACCGCCGATATCATGCGGCGCCGCCCATTGACGGGAGTCGGCCCGACAATTGATCGATGGCAATTCGGTTTGGCGACGCACCCTGTAAGTCCGGCGGATCGGCCCGGTTCGGGCGCAGAGACGACCGACGTCCCGATGGGTCCCCGCGGGTTCGGCGGTCTGGAATGGAAGCGATCATGACCCGTATTCTGTACTTCGGCCGCGTCGGCGAAAAACTGGGGAGCGTGGGACGGCTGGATCTGCCGGCCGAGGGATTGCCCGTCCGGGAGATTCGCCGGCGGCTGGCCGAACAGGACGAGGTCGCCTCGGAGGCCCTGCTGCGACCCGATGTCCGCGCTTCCGTCGACCTGGTCGTGGTCGGCGAGGACGCCCTGGCCGGGCCCGACCAGGAAATCGCCTTCTTCTCGCTGGTCTCGGGAGGGTGAGATGGCCCTGGACGTCCGACTGATCGCGGGTCCCCTGTCCGCACCCGCCGAGCTCGAGGCGTTTCTGGCGGGCCGCACCGACGAGGGCGCGGTGGTGAGCTTCACCGGCCTTGCCCGCGGCGTGGCCCGCGACGGGTCGGCCGTCGATACCCTCCGGCTGGACTGGTATCCGGGCCTGACCGAAGGCTCCATGTACGATATCGCCGCCGCCGCCGCCGCGCGCTTCCCGGTTCGGGACCTGGTCGTGGCGCACCGCTGCGGGAACATCGCCCCCGGCGAGACCATCGTCTTCGTCGCCGCAGCCGCGGCGCACCGCCGCGCGGCCTTCGAGGCGGCGGACTATCTGATGGACAGGCTCAAGACCGAGGCCGCGTTCTGGAAGCGCGAGACCGGCCCCGCCGGCAGCTGCTGGATCGAGCCTGTTGACGAGGATCGCGCGGCCGTGGCGCGCTGGAACGACGAGGCGTCCTGATGGCTGGAAGAATTGACGAGACCCTGCCGTTTCTCCCGCTCAACATCGCGGTCCTCACCATCTCGGACACGCGCGACGAGACGACGGACACCTCGGGCGGGCTGCTGGCCGAGCGGCTGACCCTCGCCGGCCATGTGCTGGCGGGCAAGGCCATCGTTCACGACGAGGTCGAGGCCATCCGCGCCCAGCTCAAGGTCTGGATCGCGGACCCGGACGTCGACGTGGTGCTGACCACGGGCGGCACCGGCTTTTCGCCGCGCGATGTGACCCCCGAAGCCGTGAAGCCGCTGTTCCGGCGCGAGCTGGACGGCTTCTCCGTGATCTTCCACCTCGCCAGCCTCGGCACGGTCGGGGTCGCCACCCTGCAGTCGCGCGCCCTGGCGGGCCAGGCGGAAGACACCTTCATCTTCTGCGTGCCGGGGTCGACCGGCGCCTGCCGCGACGCCTGGGACCTGGTGCTGGCGGAGGAGCTGGACAGCCGCTTCCGTCCCTGTTCCCTGGTCGGCCAGATCCCGCGTTTCCGGGGCATCTGCCCGTGAGCGCCCTGACCCACCTGGACGACGCCGGCCGCGTGCATATGGTCGATGTCGGCGACAAGGCGCCGACGTCGCGCCGGGCCGTCGCCGAGGGCCGGGTGATCTGCGCCCCCGCGACCCTGGCCCTCGTGCGCGACGGGCGGGCCCCCAAGGGGGCGGTGGTCACGACGGCCGAACTGGCCGGGATCATGGGCGCCAAACGCACCGCGGATCTGATCCCCCTGTGCCATCCGCTGGGCCTCGACAAGGTTTCTGTGACGGTGGTCCTCGACGAGAGTCTGCCCGGCTTCGTCGTGACCGCCGAGGCGCGGGTCAGCGGGCCGACCGGCGTCGAGATGGAAGCCCTGACCGCCGTCTCGGTGGCCTGCCTCACGCTCTACGACATGCTCAAGGCGGCCGACCGCGGCATGGTCGTCAGCCAGATCCGGCTGTTGTCCAAATCCGGCGGACGGTCGGGCGACTGGACCCTGGGCGACGGACCCGCAACGTGATCGATTTTGACACCGCCCTCGCCCTGGTCCTGAACGAGGCCCGCCCCCTCCCCTGCGAGACCGTGGCGCTGGAGGCCGCCGGAGAGCGGGTCCTGGCGGCGGACCTGACGGCGCGCGGCGACGCGCCGCGCACAGCGGTTTCGGCGATGGACGGATATGCCGTGCGCGACATCGACCTGGCGAGGCTTCCGGCGCGGTTGCCGGTCGCCGCGGTCGCCTTCGCGGGCCGCGCCGATGTCCCCGTCCTCGCCCCGGGAACCTGCGCCCGGGTCTTCACCGGAGGACCGACGCCGCACGGGGCCGACAGGGTGGTGGTCCAGGAGATCGTCGGCCGCGAGGGCGACGACGCCCTGTTCGAGGTTTCGCCGGGACCGGGAACTCATATCCGCGCCGCCGGGTCCGATTTCGCGACCGGCGATGTCCTGCTTGCAGCCGGAACCGTGCTCGGCTTCCGCGCCATGGTCGCCGCCGCAGCAGCCGATGTCCCCGCCGTGTCGGTCGTGCGCAAACCCCGCATCGTCATCCTGGGCACCGGCGATGAGCTGGCGGAACCGGGACAGGCGCTGGAGACGCCCGGCAGTATTCCGGAAAGCGTTTCGTTCGGCGTCGCCGCCCTCGCGCGGCAATGCGGCGGCGAGGTGCTCGCCCGTCGGCGCCTGACCGATACGCCCGAGCTTCTGGAAGCCGCCGCCCGCCTCGCGCTGGACGAGGCCGATCTGGTGGTGGTCACGGGCGGAGCGTCCGTCGGGGAGAAGGACTATGCGCGCGCGATGTTCGCTCCCCTCGGCCTCGAACTGATCTTCTCCAAGGTGGCCATCAAGCCCGGCAAGCCGGTCTGGTTCGGGCGGGCGGGCGGCGTGCTGGTGCTGGGTCTGCCCGGCAATCCGACGTCGGCGCTGGTGACGGCCCGCCTGTTCCTGGCGCCGCTGGTCGCAGGTCTGGCGGGAAGAAACCCCGCCGCGCTGCTGCAGTGGCGGGACATGACCCTGACCGCGCCGCTGAAGCCCTGCGGCGACCGGGAAACGTTCGAGCGCGGCCGTCTGGCCGGCGACGGGGTCGCAGGACTGGAGGTCCAGGACTCCGCGACCCAGAAGGCCCTGGCGACAGCCGACGTCCTGATCCGGCGCCGCCCCGGCGCCGGCGGTCTCGGCGCGGGCGACGCCGTCGCCATCCTGGACTTCTGATCCGGCTAGAGGAAGCGCCGGAACAGGATGTTGTTCTCGAGGTGGACATGTTCGCGCAGGTCCGCATCCAGCTTGCTGCAGCCGGCGTAGAGGGCGCGCCAGGTGGCGCAGGCGTCGTCGGGCGGGACGAAGTCGTCGGTCAGGTCCGCCATGAAGGCGAGCAATTCCCCCAGCTCCGCATGGTCCTGCATCATCCGGCCGATCGGGTGACGCAGGACCGGTCCCACGCCGCTGATCATGGCGGGAAACAGGACCGCCTCCTCCTTGTGCTGGTGGTCCTCCAGATCCTCGAACATGCGCGAGAGCAGATCCGCGAGTCCGCGCGGACATTCGGCCCTGGCCTGATGCACGGACTCGACGCGGCGGGCCATCTCGATGACCGTCGGGAACTCGCGCCGGTGCACCTTGTGATAGCGTTCGATGATGTGGGCGATCAGGTCCGGGACCTCGGCGGGCGCATGGACGCCCGGCGACTCAAGGGCGTGGAGTTCCGCCTCGATGGCCGCGAGATCCAGTCCGCGGCCCTCCGCCACGCTGGCGAGGCGGGCGTCGCCCTTGCAGCAGAAGTCTATCTTGTGACGGCGGAAGACGGCGGTGGCGGCGGGCAGGATGACGACGATCTCGCCGACGGACAGATGTTGAAGCGCCATATTCCGCGATGTCCCTTCCGCGTCCCGCCCCGGTCTTCCGGGGCGGCGATCGGGTCTTCCTAGGCCGCCGGCTCCGGCCGCCGCTTGACCTCCGTCAAGCATCGCATTGATGCCGGTCCGGGGCCGGGTCCCGCCGCGTGGCGGGGCCCGCCAGTCAGGCGTAGCGGGCGGCGGCGGTCGCCTTGACCAGGGCGATCACACGCCCCCCCGGCGTCAGCCCCAGCTGGTCGCCCGCCTGCCGGGTGACCAGCGCCTTGAGCCTCAGCCCGCCCGCCTCCAGCCGCACCAGGAGCCCGTCAGGGCGATTTTCAAGCGCGGCGATCCGCATCGGCAACCGGTTCTGGAAACTGGCGTCGACGGGGTCGGTGAGCGCCAGGGCGACATCCCGGGCATCGACGACCACCCGGATCCGTTCGCCGGGAGCGCCGTCGAGGAGCGGCGACAGGAAGGGAATTCCGGCCAGGTCAATCCGGGTCGCGTTCCCCGCCGGGTCGTGGGCGGCGACC
>NZ_JAKFEB010000088.1:0-24072 GCF_036677305.1 Brevundimonas sp.
AACCCCGCGGGCCGCCACCAGAAGCCCGCCCCCGTCGGCTTGCGTGAACCGGTCGCGCGGAGCGAAGGCGGCGACGCCGAAAAACATATCCGGTCCCCGTAACGCGAAAGCAGGGGGCCACATCACGGTTCCGGGCTAGCCGCTGCGCTCCGCGACCTCCCCGCACTTTCCGGCCCCCGCGCCGGCAGGACGATGACGCACGTCCGCGTTCTCCCTCCCCCTCGGGGGAGGGAGGTCGCGCAGCGACCGGGTGGGAGCGGCCGCCAGGCCGCACCCCGCCCTCGAGCCGCTCCCACCCTGCCGTCGCTCACGCGCCGAAATCCCTCCCTCAAGCGGGAGGGAGAACACACCCCACGGCAAAACATAAAGCTGTGACTGGACGCGCCTTCAATTCAGGCCATCATTCCCTATCTGATCCGTCTTCTCCCCAAACTGGACCACGAATGCCGCCGTCACGCAGGCCAGGTGAACAAAACGATGGAGGCCTCGGCGCCGCCACGGTCACCGAGACCAAGCCGAAACTTCAGAAGCCCTCGCTGTACCGGGTGCTGATCCTGAACGACGACTACACGCCGATGGAATTCGTCGTCTATGTGCTGGAGCGGTTCTTTCAAAAGGACCGCGAGGCCGCGACTCGCATCATGCTGCATGTGCATCAGCATGGGGTCGGGGTCTGCGGCGTCTTCACCTACGAGGTGGCCGAAACAAAGGTCGCACAGGTGATCGAGACCGCCCGCCGCCACCAGCACCCCCTGCAATGCACGATGGAAAAAGACTGAGAGGATCTGTCCATGCCCTCGTTCTCCCGTCCTCTCGAAGAGACCCTGCACCGCGCGGTGCACTACGCCAACGAGCGCCGGCATGAGTACGCCACGCTCGAGCACCTGCTGCTGGCCCTCATCGACGACCCCGACGCGGCCAATGTCATGACCGCCTGCAACGTCGACCTGACCAATCTGAAGGCGGCGCTGACCCTGTACGTCGACACCGACCTGGCGGCGCTCGCCACCAGCGACGGCGAGGACGCCAAGCCCACGGCCGGCTTCCAGCGCGTGATCCAGCGCGCCGTCATCCACGTCCAGAGCTCGGGCCGGGAGGAGGTCACCGGCGCCAACGTGCTGGTCGCCATCTTCAGCGAGCGCGAAAGCCACGCCGCCTACTTCCTGCAGGAGCAGGACATGACGCGGTACGATGCGGTCAACTACATCGCCCACGGCATCGCCAAGAAGTCGGGCGGTTCCGGCGAGACCCGCCCCGCCAAGACCGGCTCTTCGCCCGAGGACGCCGAGGACGCGGCCGCCGCCAAGACCGGCGGAGAGGCGCTGGAGGCCTATTGCGTCGACCTCAACGAGAAGTCGCGCAACGGCAAGATCGACCCCCTGATCGGCCGCCTGGCCGAGGTCGAGCGGGCGATCCAGATCCTGTGCCGCCGGACCAAGAACAATCCGCTGCTGGTCGGCGACCCCGGCGTCGGCAAGACCGCCATCGCAGAAGGCCTGGCCCGCAAGATCGTCAACCACGAGGTTCCGGAGGTGCTGGAAGGCGCCACCATCTACAGCCTCGACATGGGGGCGCTGCTGGCCGGCACCCGCTATCGCGGCGACTTCGAGGAGCGGCTGAAACAGGTCGTCAAGGAACTGGAGACGCACGACAACGCCATCCTGTTCATCGACGAGATCCATACGGTGATCGGCGCCGGCGCGACCAGCGGCGGGGCCATGGACGCGTCCAACCTGCTGAAGCCCGCCCTGGCCTCCGGCTCGCTGCGCTGCATGGGCTCCACGACCTACAAGGAGTACCGCCAGCATTTCGAGAAGGACCGGGCCCTGGCCCGCCGCTTCCAGAAGATCGACGTCAACGAGCCGACGGTCGAGGACACGATCAAGATCCTCAAGGGTCTGAAGACCTCGTACGAAGGCCACCACAAGCTGCGCTACACCGACGCGGCCCTGCGCACGGCGGTCGAGCTGTCGGCCCGCTACATGACCGACCGCAAACTGCCGGACAAGGCGATCGACGTCATCGACGAGGCGGGCGCCAGCCAGATGCTGCTGCCTGAATCGAAGCGCAAGAAGGTCATCGGCCAGAAGGAGGTCGAGGCCGTCATCGCCCGCATGGCCCGCATCCCCGCCAAGTCGGTCTCCAAGTCCGACACCGAGGGCCTGCGTGCGCTGGAAACCGATCTGAACCGGGTCGTCTTCGGCCAGTCGTCAGCCATCGAACAGGTCTCCGCGGCCATGAAGCTGGCCCGCGCGGGCCTGCGCGATCCCCAGAAACCGATCGGCGCCTTCCTGTTCTCCGGCCCGACGGGCGTGGGCAAGACCGAGGTGGCCAAGCAACTGGCCTCGACCCTCGGCATCGAGATGCTGCGCTTCGACATGTCGGAGTACATGGAGCGGCACACCGTCAGCCGTCTGATCGGCGCGCCTCCGGGCTATGTCGGCCATGACCAGGGCGGGCTGCTGACCGACGCCGTCGACCAGCATCCGCACGCCGTGGTCCTGCTGGACGAGATCGAGAAGGCCCACCCGGACGTCTACAACATCCTGCTGCAGGTGATGGACAACGGCATGCTGACCGACGCGGTCGGCAAGAAGGTCGACTTCAGGAACACCATCCTGATCATGACCACCAACGCCGGCGCCGCCGACAACGCCCGGGCCGCCATCGGCTTCGGCCGGGGCAAGGTCGAGGGCGAGGACGAAAAGGCCATCCAGCGCCTGTTCGCCCCGGAGTTCCGCAACCGTCTGGACGCCATCGTCGCCTTCAAGGCGCTGGACGCCGAGACGATCAAGTCGGTGGTGACCAAATTCATCATCCAGCTGGAAGCCCAGCTGGCGGACCGGAACATCACCATCGAACTGACCGACGAGGCGGCCGACTGGCTGGCCAAGAACGGCTTCGACGAACTGTATGGCGCCCGGCCCCTGGCCCGGGTCATCCAGGAGCACATCAAGAAGCCGCTGGCCGACGACATCCTGTTCGGACGCCTGACGCGCGGCGGCCATGTGAAGGTGGCGCTGAAGGACGGCAAGATCGCCTTCGACATCGCCGGGCCCAATGCGGCGCAGGTGAAGGCCGTCGAGGCCCAGGCCGCAGACTGATGCGAAGAAGGCCCGGACAGAAATGTCCGGGCCTTTCTCTATTCAGCGTCATTCCGGGTTCGCTCGTCGAGCGCCCCGGAATGTCGGGGAGAAGAAGGCTAGCGGCGGCGGCCGACGCCGCCCAGCAGGATGGCCAGGCCGGCGATGATGCCCGTGGTCAGCAGCGGCTTGCGGCGAGCGAAGTCCAGACCCTGACGCGCCTTGTCCTGGTACTGGACCGGCGCCTTCTCGACCAGGCCGTCCAGGCCGTCGATGACGCGTCCATAGGCGTCCTTCGCCTTGCCCTTGTACTCGTTGAACTTGCCTTCGAACTGAAGCTTGCTGTCGCCGGTCATGCGGCCGAGGCCGGACTGGACCTCTCCGGTCAGGGTGTCTGCGGCGCCTTCGATACGTTGGTCGGTCATGGGGAAATCCTTGCTGCGAACGGGCGGGGAGGCCTGCACCCGAAGCGCATGTCGGCAGTCCCGGTTCCTGCGGCAAGGCGTCCCCGGGCAATCTTTTCGTTCCGGACCATGGAGAATTATACCCGGGTGATATTGACGTGAAGATTTGACCCGGATAAATCCCGGCTCCTGATCCAGAGGAGCCGCCCGTGACCGTCGCCGCCGACCACCCCCTGTTCGCCTTCGCCGGCCATCGCCTGCTGGCCCGCGGCCCCGCCGCCGAGGTCGTGGCGGCGGTCAAGACGGCGACCGATGCGGGCGAGACCGTCCTGACCTTCGACGCCGGAACCGCCCGGGTCGTCGACCTGGACCTGCGCGGCGACGTGGCCGCCGCCCTTGGCCGTCTGGCCTCAGCGCCCGAGGCGGAGAAGCGCGGCCCGGGCCGTCCGAAACTGGGCGTCACGGCGCGCGAGGTGACCCTGCTGCCGCGCCACTGGGACTGGCTGTCCACCCAGCCCGGCGGCGCCTCGGTGGCCCTGCGCAAACTGGTCGAGGGCGCCCTGCGCGAGGCCGAGGGGCCGGATCGGGCGCGCAAGGCGAAGGAGGCGGCCTACCGCTTCATGACCGCCATCGCCGGAGACCTGCCGGACTATGAGGAGGCGACCCGCATGCTGTTCGCCGGCGACTGGACGGCGTTCGACGCGGCGGTGGAAGGCTGGCCGGAAGGGGTGCGGGAGACGGCGCGCGGGATGGCGGCGGGGGCGTGGCGGAACGGGGCTGTCGTCCGCCTTTGAACGAACGGCTACCGGTCCGGGGCTCGCTCAAGCTCCAGTGCCCAGCGGACGCCGGGCGGCGGCGTGATTTCCTCACAAGTCGCCAAAGCCAGCTTGCGTCCCAGCGTATTGATGTCCCGCTCCGCACGGTCAATGACGCCGTCGCCGTTTTGATCGGCGGGCTTCGGCGCCACGTCAGACAGACGCCAGCCGGCCGGCTCTGGCGGCGGAGGCGGGACTCCTTCCTGGAGCACGAAAGGCGGCCGGATCGGCTGCCATGCAGCGAACAGGGCGAAAGGTTCGATTGTTCCGTCGATATCGATCAAGCCGCAGGCGACACGGCCTCCACCCAACGGCGTCTCCCGGAAGCTGATCGACAGCACCCGCGCGCCCGTTCGCCCATCCAGAAGTTGGGCCAACATGGCGTCGTCCGAAGGCCGGGGCGGTCGTTCGGCGGCCTCCTGAGCCAACAGGCCGAGAGCCAATCCGAACACGGCCGAAATCACCCCACCTTCACCCGCGTCGCCGCCTCCGGCAGGTCCTCGCCAAACGCCCGCTGGTAGAACTCCGCGATCGTCGGCCGTTCCAGCTCGTCGCACTTGTTCAGGAACGTCAGCCGGAAGGCGAGACCCACATCCCCCGCGAAGATGGTAGCGTTCTGGGCCCAGGTGATGACCGTGCGGGGGCTCATGACCGTCGAGATGTCGCCGTTCATGAAGGCGTTGCGGGTCAGGTCTGCGACGCGGACCATGGCGGCGATGGCGCGGCGGCCCTCGGCGGTGTTCCATTCGGGGGCCTTGGCCACCACGATTTCCGTTTCAACGTCGTGGTCGAGGTAGTTGAGCGTGGTGACGATGTTCCAGCGGTCCATCTGACCCTGATTGATCTGCTGGGTGCCGTGGTACAGGCCAGAGGTGTCGCCCAGCCCGATGGTGTTGGTGGTCGAGAACAGGCGGAAGAATTTGTTGGGGCGTATGACGCGGTTCTGGTCCAGCAGGGTCAGGCGGCCCTGCGCTTCCAGCACGCGCTGGATGACGAACATCACATCGGGGCGGCCGGCGTCGTATTCGTCGAAGACGAGCGCGATCGGGCGCTGGATGGCCCAGGGCAGCATGCCCTCGCGGAATTCGGTGATCTGCTTGCCGTCCTTGAGGACGATGGCGTCCTTGCCGACCAGATCGATGCGGCTGACGTGGCTGTCGAGGTTCACGCGCACCATCGGCCAGTTCAGGCGGGCGGCGACCTGTTCGATGTGGGTCGACTTTCCGGTGCCGTGATAGCCCTGGACCATGACGCGGCGGTCGAAGGCGAAGCCGGCGCAGATGGCCAGCGTCGTCTGCGGGTCGAAGCGATAGGCCTCGTCGATCTCGGGCACATGGCTGTCGCGCTCGGTGAAGACCGGCACGGTCATGTCGGAGTCGACGCCGAAGATCTCGCGCACGGTGGCGCGGCGGTGCGGTTCCAGCGTCAGCAGGGGATCGGGGGTGGCGTCGAGCGGGGAGGTCATGGAGGCGGGATTACCGCACCACCACCGGGTGGTCGAGGCCTATGCCGACACGAAGACCCGCATTGAGCACGAAGGGCAGACGCGAGAGCAGGGGCGGGACCACGCCCTTCAGCCAGTCGGCCAGCGGCGAGGTGTTGCGCACCATATTGGTCAGGCCCCGCACCCGGTCGACCACGGCGGCGTCGACCGGGTGGCGGATGCGGTTGTAGTCCTCGAGCCGGCCGGGCTCTCCGTTCAGGAAGTCGGCGGCGCAGGCGGCGTAGACGAAGGCGTCCTCGATGCCGAGGTTCATGCCCCGCGCGCCCATCGGCGAATGGATGTGGGCGGCGTCGCCGGCCAGACAGATGCGCCCGACGGTCATGCGCTCGACCATGCGGTGGGAGATGCGGAAGTCGCTCTCCCAGTGGACGGTCCCGATGGTCCACTCGGGCGGCAGGTCGTCCAGCAGCGGCCGGCCGAAGCCGATCAGGCGGAAGGTCTTCCCCGAGAAGGGCAGGGCGACCAGGACGCCCTCGTCGTGCAGGTCGACCCAGCCCTGATCGGGCTCGAGGCCGTCGATGTCGACGTCCATCAGCTGCCAGGGCTCGTCCCAGCCGTCGCCGGGGAAGTCGAGGTCCAGCGCCTTGCGCACCGTGGAATGGGCGCCGTCGGCGGCGAGCAGCAGGGGCGTGGTGATGGTCTCGCCGTCGGCGAGGGTCGCGGTGACGGCGTCGGCGGTCTGGGACACGGCCGCCAGCGCCCTGCCGCGTTCCGGGGCGACGCCGAACGCCGCGAGCGCCTCGGCCAGCAGGGCCTCGGTGCGGGCCTGGGGCAGGATGACCATCGGATGGGCCGCGCCCAGCGCCTTCCAGTCCGGCTTGAGGGTCGTCAGCGGCTTGCCGTTGTGATGGACGAACAGGGTCCGCATCTCCTGCGCCTCGGCGAGGATGCGGGCGGTGACGCCGGTCTCCTCCAGCAGGACGTGGGTGCGCGGATTGACGCCCAGCGCCTTGGAGGTGCGGATCGGTTCAGCCGCCGCGTCGATGAGGCGGACGGGCACGCCGCGCCGGCTCAGGAACAACGCCGCGGCCAGTCCCGCGGGACCGGCGCCGACGATCAGGACCTTGGGCGATGGGGTCATCGGCCCAGCCTAAGGCCGGGGCGGCGGGTCCGTCGAATCCGGCAGACGTCAGAGGCGTCCGGGCGCGCGGCGCGATCTGACCCGGCGGGATGCGTCTCTTCCTATCGCACAGGCATAGGCGGCGATACTGGACGACAGGCCAAGTAAATCGATCGCGTGGGTATCGCTGTCGCTCTCCCGGAACAGGCAAAGGTCAAGTTTTTGGCGGCTAATTTTGCTGTCTTGAATCTGGCGCTTCATTTTCCCAAGCGCCTCCCAGCACCTCAGGAATACAGAACGGTCGTGTATAGCTTTAGTTGCATTGGGCGAAATACTATCGCCCCGGTCGAGGCGATAGCGTTCCGTCCGACAGCCGGTCGTTACTCAGCCGTCAGCGCCACATCCACATTTCCGCGCGTGGCGTTGGAATAGGGGCAGACCTGATGGGCCTTCTGGATCAGGTCGTCGATGACAGCCTGGTCGAGACCGTGGTCGGTCACCTTCAGGGCGATGTCGAGGTTGAAGCCCTCGCCCCGGGTGTTCTTGCCGAAGCCGACGGTGGAATGGACCCTGGTGTCCGCGCCGACGGGTGTTCCCGCCTTGCCGCTGACCAGCCGCAGGGCGCCTAGGTAGCAGGCGGCGTAGCCGGTCGCGAACAGCTGTTCGGGGTTGGTGCCGGCCCCGCCCTTGCCGCCCATCTCGGTCGGGACGGACAGCAGCACGTCGATCTTGCCGTCGTCGGTGGCCGAGCGGCCTTCGTCGCGGCCGCCGCCCGAGGCGACAGCGTGGGCTTTGTAGAGGACTTCCATGGGACGGCTCCTGTGCGGGGGGAGCCCGAGAGTTAGGCGTTCTGCGGCGGGATGCTAGGCCGCAAGTCCCGCCTTCTTCAGCGTCTTGTAGGCCTTGATGACGCTCTGCAGCTTGGCCTCGGCGCCGCGGTCGCCCTGGTTCAGGTCCGGGTGGAAGCGTTTCAGCATCTCGTGATAGCGCGCCTTGACCCCGGCCTTGTCGGTGCGGGCGTCGAGGTCGAGCGTGGCCAGGGCTGCGCGTTCCAGCTTGCCGAGTCGCAGCGTGTCCTCGCCGGCCGGGCCGGTCTGTTCCTTCATACGGCGGCCGAACAGGCCGAAGCTGTCCTGCCAGCTGCCGGCGCCCTTGGTGTTGGCGGTGCCCATCTTGGCGGCGAAGGCGGCGGCCTCGCGGCTGAACTTGCCCGCCTTCATCTCCCACGTCGGGCGGCCGCCCGTCATGGCCTCGTTTTCCTTGGCGGCGCGGACCTCGCCGTCGCTCATGCCGGCGTAGAAATTCCAGCCCTTGTTGTACTCGCCCGCGTGGCGTTGGCAGAAATCATAGAAGTCGTTCAGCCGCTCACGCGACTTGGGGGCGCGGGCGGTGGCGGCGGCGCGGCAGTCGGGCCACTGGCACGGCTTCTCGCCGGGCTTCAGATGCAGGACGTCGGCCTCCGCCGCCTCCTCTTCGGGGCGCGGCGGTTTGATCCGCATGTCCTTGAAGCGGGGCTTGTATTCAAACTCTGATGACATCGGTGCAAGTGTAAGGTGGAATTGGTCACCAACAAGGACACACCCATGCCGGAAGGCCCGATTGCGACGATTATCCGGGAAAAACTGACGGCGGGCCTGTCGCCCGAGCGGCTGGTGATCGAGGACGACAGCGGCCGGCACGCCGGCCACCATCATGAGGGCGGCGTCGACGGGCAGGCCGGCGGCGAGAGCCACTTCAACCTGACCGTGGTCGCGGCGGCCTTTGAAGGTCAGCCGCGGGTGCAGCGCCAGCGCGCGATCAACGCCCTGCTGCGCGAGGAATTGGCCGGCCGCGTCCACGCCCTGTCCATACGCGCCCTGACTCCTGCGGAGGCCGAAGCCGGCCGCTGAGACTCGAAAAACGACGATTTCACAAATCGATGACCGTTCATCTCGTCTTAGAGACTTCGCCATAGCGTTCGCCCCGGACGTAACGGGGGTTGGGCGCGCATGGTGGAATCCGACGGCATCGGCAAGTCGATCAACGGCGAACCGGGCGCTGGCGAAGCCGCGCAGGCGCTTCGCGCGATTCTGCAGACGCAATACCTCCGCTACATGATCATCGGCACCTGGGCCGTGGGCCTGCTGGCCACGGTCGGCCTGACCACCGCCGCGCTCTGGTTCGTGGGCACCGTGGCCGCCGGCGCCCTGCGCGGCGCGGTCGAGAAACGCATCAGCGAACGCGTGGGCACGGGCTGGGGCATGGTGTTCCCGGCCGTTGCCACCGCGACGACGGCCTCCTGGGCGACGGCGCCGCTGCTGGCGTGGTTCTCGGGGGCCGAGTTCGGACATACGCTGGCCATGGCCCTGCTGGTTTCAGGCTATGTGCTGGTGTTCGCCCAGCTGCGCAGTTCGCCGCGCCAGGCGATGGTGATCTCCTCGCCCTATGGCGTCGCGGCGCTGATCATCGCCGCCAGCCTGTGGGGCACGCCGACCTTCTGGCAGTTCCTGGCCGTGGTGCCGTTCACCGGCGCCGGCCTGGTGGTGCTGGTCATGATGACCATGCTGCGGGAAGAGCGGATCCGCGCCTTCCAGGAGCATCAGGCGCACCTGATCGAGGAACTGGAGGCTGCCCGCGACCGGGCCAACGCCGCCAACGACGCCAAGTCCAGCTTCCTGGGCGTCATCTCGCACGAGCTGCGCACGCCGATGAACGGCGTCCTCGGCGCGGCCCAGCTGCTGGGCGCGACGCCTCTGGAGCCGACGCAGCGGGAATATCTGTCGATCATCCGCAACTCCGGCGACAACCTGCTGAGCCTGCTGAACGACATTCTCGACATGACCAAGATCGAGGCGGGCAAGATGACCTTCGAGGTCGTCGACGTCTCCATCGACGACCTGCACAAGCGCGTGACGGGGCCGTTCCAGGCGCAGGCCGAGGCCAAGGGTCTGAGCTTCGAGACCCGGTTCGAAGGGGACATTCCGTCCGTGGTGCGCGGCGACCCGCTGCGGGTCTGCCAGGTGATTCACAATCTGCTGTCGAACGCGGTGAAATTCACCGACCGCGGCGAGGTCGCCTATGTCGTCCGCGGCGAGCGGCTGGCCGAGGATCGCGTGCGTTTCGATTTCGCCGTGACCGATTCCGGCTCCGGCATCTCGCCGGAGGATCTGGAACGGCTGTTCCAGCCCTTCACCCAGGTCGACGGCTCGTCGACGCGCCGCTTCGGCGGCACGGGCCTGGGCCTGACCATCGCCCGCCGCATGGCCAACATCATGGGCGGCGACATCAGCGTGACCTCGACCCTTGGACAGGGTTCGACCTTCACCTTCTCGGTCGAGTCCGACGTCGTCGAATGGGCCCGCCAGGCCGAGGTGGAGGCCAGCCACGCCGAGGCGGTCGACGGCCAGTCGCTGAATGTGCTGGTGGTGGAGGACCATCCCGTCAACCGCATGATCCTGGAAGCCTGGCTGGGTTCGGCCGGCCACGCCTCGGTCAGCGCCGAGAACGGACAGATCGCCGTCGACATGGTCCAGGACCAGACCTTCGACCTGATCATCATGGACGTGAACATGCCCGTGATGGACGGCCTGACCGCCACGCGCGCGATCCGGGCCGGCGAAGGCGCCAACCGCGAGACGCCGGTCGTCGTCCTGTCGGCCTCGGCGCGCAGCGAGGATCACGCCGCGGGCCTGGACGCCGGGGCGGACGCCTATCTGAACAAGCCGATAGACTTCGCGGCCCTGGCCGAACTGATGAACCGGGTCGGCGGAGGCCGGGCGGGACTCAGGAGCTGGATCGACAATCCCCAGGCCGCGGCGGCCTGATCGCGCCGCATCGCAGATGATGACGCCCCGGCGGGAAACCTCCGGGGCGTATTTCGTTTGGGTCAGTGCTGTCTACATGAGGTCGGATGCGCGCCTTCGCCGAACTGCTGGACCGACTGTCGCTGACGGCGTCGCGCAATGCGAAGCTGGTGCTGGTGCGGGACTATCTGAAGGCGACGCCGGACCCGGACCGGGGCTGGGCGCTGGCGGCCCTGACCGGAGACCTGACGTTCGACGCGGCCAAGCCGGCGATGATCCGCAAGGCGGTCGAGGCGCGCGTCGACGGGGTGCTGTTCGGCTGGTCCTACGACTACGTCGGCGACCTGGCCGAGACGGTGGCGCTGGTCTGGCCGCGCGATCCCGACCACCGGCCCAATCGGGAACCCGAGCTGGGAGAGGTGGTCGAGGCCCTGCGGACGGCGGGCAGGACCGAGGTCAAGGCGTTGCTCGAGGGCTGGCTGGACGCGCTGGAGCCCAAGGGGCGCTGGGCGTTGCTGAAGCTGATGACGGGCGGCTTGCGCGTCGGCCTGTCGGCGCGTCTGGCCAAGACGGCGGCGGCGATGATGCGGCCCGCCGCGGTCAGCGAACCGCCGGACCCCGACGGCGACGAAGCGGTCACGCCGCTGGATCCGGTCGACGCTTCGGACATCGAGGAGATCTGGCATGCGCTTGAGCCGCCCTACGCAGACCTGTTCGCCTGGCTGGAAGGCCGGTCCGAGCGGCCCAGCGGCGACGCGCCGGGCCGGTTCCGGCCGGTCATGCTGGCGGTGGCCATCGACGAGGCGGTCGACTTCGCCAAGCTGTCGCCGGAGGATTTCGCCGCCGAGTGGAAATGGGACGGCATCCGCGTCCAGGCGGTGCGAGAGGAGGGGGTGCAGAAGCTCTACTCCCGCACGGGCGACGAGATTTCAGCGGCCTTTCCCGATGTCATGGCGGGCCTGACCTTCGAGGGCGCGCTGGACGGGGAGCTGGTGGTCTGGCGGGACGGAAGCGTGGCGCCGTTCGGCGACCTGCAGCAGCGTCTGAACCGCAAGACGGTCGATGCGAAGACCATGGCCGCCTTCCCCGCGGCGGTTGTCGCCTATGACATCCTGGCCGATCACGGCGAGGATCTCCGGGCCCTGCCCCTGCGCGAGCGGCGGGCGCGGCTCGAGGCGGCGGCCGGGGCGGGCGGGGACCGGCTGCATCTGTCGCCGATCGTCCCGTACTCAACCTGGGAGGACCTCGCTGTCCTGCGCGCCGATCCCCCGGTGGGGGCGGCGGCCGAGGGGTTGATGCTGAAACGCTGGGACAGCGCCTACGTCGCCGGCCGGCCCAAGGGACCGTGGTTCAAGTGGAAGCGCGACCCGCACGTCATCGACGCGGTGCTGATGTACGCACAGCGCGGCCACGGAAAGCGCTCCAGCTTCTATTCCGACTACACCTTCGGCGTCTGGACGGAAGAGGGGCCTCTGACGCCTGTCGGCAAGGCCTATTTCGGCTTCACCGACGAGGAGCTGAAGCAACTGGACAAATTCGTGCGCGACCACACCGTCGAGCGGTTCGGCCCCGTCCGCTCTGTCCGGGCCGAGCGGGATTTCGGCCTGGTGCTGGAGATCGCGTTCGAGGGACTGAACCGCTCGACGCGGCACAAGTCGGGTGTGGCGATGCGTTTCCCGCGCGTCAGCCGCATCCGCTGGGACAAGCCGGCGCGGGAGGCGAACACGATCGCCGACGTCATGGACCTTCTGGACGCCATCGAGGGCGGCGGCGGACGGATCGCTCAGCCTGCGGGCTGAGTCCGGTTCCGCCACGACGGGTCGCGCTGGTCCGTCAGTCCGCAGAGCTGGAGGAAGCCGATCACCGGCACCTCGCGGCGCGGTTCGGCCTTCGCCAGAAACAACTGCGGCGGCGCTTCGGCCTTCACGGTCAGGGGCAGCACCACCCATGATCGCGGGAAGGGACGCACGTCTATATGCGGGTCGGCCTTGAGGTGCGGGCAGTAACGCAACGACCGGCTCGAACAGGCCAGATGCAGCGGCGCAATGGCCCCGGCGTCGATAAGAACCCGATCGTCCTCGATATCGTCGGGCAGGGCGCCGCCGCGTCCCGTGGCGCGCAGGCTGCCGGCCGCGAAGGGATGCGCCACCTGGGTGTAGCGGTCCCCGGGCGTCGTGGGTTTGCCGCACATGGGGCACAGCATGTCGCGGACGGACAGGCGCTGACGAACTGCATGGTTCTGCGAATACAAGGGCTTGCCGTAGCCGGCGTTGTCGGCCTGGACGATGGCCAGGGCGCCGTTCACCGAGGAGCAGGGCCGTACGCCCAGCACCGGCTCGCCGGTCCAGCTGGTGACCCATGGCACATCGACGCCGACCTTCAGCGCCGAAAGTTTTGCAGCCTCGCCCATACCCCGAGTCTAGGACGGCGAAGACGAAGCAAGAAGCCGGAATTACCGGCGCGGGGTTCCAAATCGGGACCGAAGCGTTAGACCCGGCTCATGTCTTCCCTCGTCGCTCCCCTGAATGAGGCGGTCACCGCGGGCCAGAAGGCCGCGGCGCTGGACGCCGCCATGATCGCCAAGCTGACCCAGATGGCCGGCGATTTCGCGATCAACCTGACCATCGCGGTCATCATCCTGATCGTCACCGTCTTCGCCTCGCGCTGGGCCTGCGGCCTGACGCGCCGGGCCCTGTCGCGGGTCAGGGGCTTCCGTCACGATCCGACGGTCCTCAGCTTCGCCGTCCAGGTCGTGCGGGTGCTGGTCTACATCATCGGCTTCATCGCCGTGCTGCAACGGCTGGGCGTGCAGACGACCTCGATCATCGCGGTTCTCGGCGCGGCCTCGCTGGCGGTGGGCCTGGCGTTGCAGGGCACGCTGTCGAACGTCGCGGCGGGGGTGATGCTGCTGATCCTGCGCCCCTATCGCGTGGGCGACCTGATCGATGTCGGCGGCCGGGTCGGCAAGGTGCAGCGGCTGGACCTGTTCCTGACCCAGATGTCGGACGCCAACAACGTCAAGATCGTGGTGCCCAACGCCAAGGTGTTCAGCGACACCATCCTGAACCTGTCCGGCCAGAAGACGCGGCGCATGGAGGTGAAATTCAACGTCGGCTACGGCGCCAACCTGAACGCCGCGCGCGAGGCCCTGATCGGCGCGGCCTCGGCCCATCCGCAGGTCCTGCCCGATCCCGAGCCATGGGCGGGGGTCACGCTGTTGAAGGACAGTTCGGTCGAGATGACCCTGCAGGCCTGGACGAAATCGGACGACTACTGGCAGGCCAAGGCTGATGTGCTCCAGGCCGCCAAGGAGGCGCTGGACGCCGCCGGGCTCGAAATCCCGTTTCCCCATCAGGTCGCCGTGCCCTATGCCAAGGGCAGGCCGTCCAGGGCGTCTGCGGCGCCGGGGGCGGGCCGGAAAACCCGGTCGGGCAAGGCCAGCGATCCGTCGCCGGGCGACGCCCATCAGGACAGCGGCGGCGAGGGCTGAGGCGTGCGTTACGATTTCGGATCCGACAATACGGCGGGCATGGCGCCGGCGGCGATGCAGGCCCTCGTCGAGGCCAACGACGGCTACGCGCGGGCCTATGGCTCGGACGACGTCACGGCGCGGGCCGCGGACCTGATCCGGCGCCGGCTGGATGCGGACGCCGACATCCGTTTCGTCTTCTCGGGCACGGCGGCCAACGCCATCGCCCTGTCGATGCTGGCCTGGCCGCATGAGGCGGTGCTGGCCCACCACGCCGCCCACGTCTGCACGGATGAGACCGGGGCTCCCGGCTTCTTCGGCTCTGGCGTGGGCCTGATCGGCCTGCCCGGTTTCTCGGGCAAGATCGACCCGCTGACGCTGAACGCCGCGCTCGAGGAACCCGAGGTCGGCCATCGCCAGCCGCCCGCGGCGCTGAGCCTGACCCAGTCGACCGAATACGGCACGGTCTACACCGAGGAAGAGCTGCGACACCTGATCGAGCCGGTGAAAATGAGGGGCTATGGCGTCCACATGGACGGCGCCCGGCTGGCCAATGCGGCGGCGGCGGGCTTCGACCTGACGCAGATCGCGCGGCTGGGGGTGGACGTTCTGGTGTTCGGCGGCGCCAAGGCGGGAGCCAACTGCGCCGAGGCCATCGTCATGTTCGACAAGAGCCTGTCGCGGCGGATCGACAACCGGCTGAAACAGGCGGGACAGACCGCGTCCAAGGCGCGCTTCCTCGCGGCGCCCTTCGTGGGGTTGCTGGAAAGCGAGGCGTGGGAGAACGGCGCCGCCCACGCCAATCTGATGGCCCAGCGGCTGGCCGACGGGATCGCGGCGCGGTCTCCCTTCACCCTGGCGCACCCGGTCGAGGCCAACGCCGTCTTCGTGCGCATGCCGCCGGCGGCGCACCAGCGGCTGAACGACATGGGCTGGGCCTGCTACCGCTTCGACGACGGATCGGTGCGGTTCGTCTGCTCATGGGCCACGCGGGAATCGGCTGTCGATGAGGTGATCGAGGCCATCTCGACGCTTTAGGGAGCGGAGCATCCTTGAAGCTTCACGGAACGTACCTAGTTTGGAACAAACCGGGACCGTGGGCCGTTCGGAGCCCGAGCGCCGGTCCGGCGTAAACAGCCAGGGGCGGACCAGATGAACGCGCCATCGCGCATCCCGGACAGGATCGCCGACGACCTGACCCGCTATCGCGAGGTGCGATCGGTCATGCCCGCGCTCGCCGCCGGATTGAGCGCCGAGGACCTGGCCGCCCAGTCCATGCCGGACTGCAGTCCCGGCAAATGGCACCTGGCCCACACCAGCTGGTTCTTCGAGGCCATGATCCTGGGTCAGGAGCCCGGATACGAACCGGTCGATCCCCGGTTCCAGACCCTGTTCAACAGCTATTACGAAGCCCTCGGCCGGCGGGTGGAGCGCTGCGACCGCGGCCTGATGACCCGTCCGTCGCTGGACGAGGTCATGGCCTATCGCCGCGAGATCGACCGGCGGATGACGGCCTGGCTGGGGCAGGGGGATGCGGACCCCCTTCGGCGCTACCTGTTCACCCTCGGCCTGCATCACGACCAGCAGCATCAGGAACTCTTCCTGATGGACCTGCTGAACCTGATGTCGCGCTCGCCGCTGGAGCCGGCGGCCTTTGATGTCCCGCCCCGGACGAGCGGGCTCGAGCCGCCGCGCGCCGGCTGGTCCGGGTTCGAGGGAGGCCTGGTCGAGATTGGCCACGGCGGGGCCGGTTTCGCCTTCGACAACGAAAGTCCGGCGCACCGGGTGTGGCTGGAGCCGTATGCGCTCGCCAACGATCTGGTGACCAACGGGGACTGGATCGCCTTCATCGAGGACGGCGGCTACGCCCGGCCCGAACTGTGGCTGGCGGACGGCTGGGCCGCGGTGAAGGCCGAAGGCTGGGCCGGTCCGCTTTACTGGCGCGCCGACGACGGCCGCTGGACGCGCATGAGCCTGATGGGCCGCATCCCTGTCGATCCGACCGAACCGGTCCGGCATGTCAGTTTCTACGAGGCGAACGCCTTCGCCCGCTGGGCGGGCAAGCGGCTGCCGA
Organism: Brevundimonas sp.; assembly: GCF_036677305.1. Taxonomy (GTDB): domain Bacteria; phylum Pseudomonadota; class Alphaproteobacteria; order Caulobacterales; family Caulobacteraceae; genus Brevundimonas. The sequence continues at coordinate 16,192 of NZ_JAKFEB010000088.1, forward strand.
CCGAGGCGGAGTGGGAGCATGCGGTGCGATGTCGGCCCGACGCCTTCTCCAACGCCTTCGGCGAGGTCTGGCAGTGGACCGCCAGCGCCTACGCCCCCTACGCCGGCTTCAGGCCGACCGAAGGCACGGCCTCCGAGTACAACGGCAAGTTCATGGCCAACCAGATGGTGCTGCGGGGCTCGTCCTTCGCCACGCCGCAGGGACATGCGCGGGTCAGCTACCGCAACTTCTTCTATCCGCATCAAAGGTGGGCGTTCATGGGACTGCGACTGGCCGACGACGCTCCGGCGCTGCTGACGCGGGACGCCGAGCCCGGAGAGACCGCCCGGTTCCGACGCGACCTGGCCGCCGGGCTGTCCCGGTCGCCGAAGGTCGCTTCGCCGAAATGGTTCTATGACGCCGAGGGCTCGCGCCTGTTCGAGGAGATCACCCGGCTGCCGGAATACTATCCGACCCGTCAGGAGGCGGCGCTCCTCCGTCGCGTGGCGCCGGAGTGGGCGGGGCGGTTCGGTCCGGACGCGGCGCTGGTCGAGTTCGGCTCCGGCGCCAGCGAGAAGACCCGCATCGTTCTGGACGCGGCCCCGGACCTCGCCGCCTATGTGCCGATCGACATCAGCGCAGACGCGCTTGACGCCGCCGCGCGCCGGATCGCCGACGCCTATCCGGCGCTGACGGTGGCGCCGCTGGTCGGCGACTTCCTGCACCTCGGCGCCCTGCCGGCGGGAACGGGTCAGGGCCGGCGGGTCGGCTTCTTCCCCGGTTCGACGATCGGCAATCTGGAGCCCGGGGAGGCCGTCGCCTTCCTCAAGGCGGCGCGGTCGCTGCTGGGGGACGATGCGCTGTTCGTCCTCGGCGTGGATCTGGTCAAGGAGCCCGAGGTCCTGATCGCCGCCTATGACGACGCCGCGGGGGTGACGGCGGCCTTCAACCGCAATCTTCTGGTCCGGGCCAACCGCGAACTGGGGTCGGACTTCGATGTCGACGCCTTCGCCCATCGCGCGGTGTGGAGCCCGGCGGAGTCGCGCATGGAGATGCACCTGGAGGCGACGCGCGACATGGCGGTCAACCTCGGCGGTGAAACGGTCCGCTTCATCCGGGGCGAGACCATCCACACCGAGAATTCGCGGAAATTCACCGAGGAGGCCGTCCGCCGGCTGGCGGAGGCCGCGGGCTGGTCCGTCGCGGCCTTTGAAACGGGCGAGGCCCCCGCCGTGGCCCTGGCGCTGCTGGAAGCCTGACACGAAAAAGGGCGGCGTCCGCGGACGCCGCCCTCTGGAATTCTGCGGCAGCCGATCGCTATTCTACGATCGTACCCGGCTCTCGCGTGCGGGCGCCGTGGGAGGCTTCGCCGCCCTTGCGGCCGGCCTGCGCCGCAAGGCTGCGGTCCTGGGAGAAGCTCCGCTTCTCGCTGGGTACGCTGGCTCCGCCCTTGCGGGCGATCTCACGCTGGCGTTCGGGGTCCATCGAGGCGAAGCCCCGTTTGGAGACGCCGGAGGCGCGGGTGGGCTGACCTTGAGCCATCGGGGGGTTCCTTTCGTGGCGACGGTGGCGGTTGCTGGAGTGAACCCTTCCATCCCCGTCCGGTTCCGGGTGTCGGGTCACAGAATTGCGAACGAATCACAGAGTTTGCGACGTCGTCAGCCGTACGGACGCGAGTCGCCGGGCTCGCCTCCGGGGATATCCTGCTGCGGCATTTCCTCGGGCATGCTTCCGGGATCCTCGGGCGGGGCGCCGCCCGGTTCGTAGTCCGGACCGGGCGTATCGGGCGGCATGATCTCGGGCTGGCCGCCGGGCGTGTCGGGCTCGATATAGGTCATCGCGGTCTCCTTCTCGGGAAGGAAACGTTCCGTACCGCAGCGCTGTTCAATCACGTTTCGGGAGCGCGACGTTTTGCCCGGAACCGGCGCGCCGCGCGGCGGTTTGACGGGCTGAACCGACACGCAGGAGCCCTCCATGACCGACACCTACACCGGCCCGATCAACGTCGAGGATATCGATGACGACGTGAACGCCTCGACGGCCGATCTGGATCGCCGCGCCGACGAGATCCTGGCCGAGGGCCGCACCTTCGGCGTCCGGCCGCTGAGGCAGGCGATCCGCGAGGACGCGGCGCAGGCGCGCGACTGGGGCATGACCCGCAGAGAACGGCTGCGCGACGCAGTGGAGGCCGAGCCGGTCAAGGCGACGCTCTACGCGCTCGGCATCGGCGTGGTGATCGGCCTGCTGGCCGCCCGCTAGGACGGACCCGTGGCCGGGCGCGCGATCGGCGCCCGGCGCATCGCCTCGTCGGAGACGAAGGGATTGCTGCGCCGCTCGGCTCCGAAGGTTGAGGTCGGGCCATGTCCCGGCACGAAGGCGACGTCGTCGCCCAGCGGCCAGAGCTTGGTGGTGATCGCGTTCAGAAGGCTGGCGTGATCGCTGCGCGGAAAATCCGTGCGGCCGATCGAACCCTGGAACAGCACATCCCCCACCTGGGCGAAGCGCGCCGCCCGGTTGAAGAAGACGACATGGCCCGGCGTATGACCGGGGCAGTGGTAGACCTCCCAGGTCGTGTCCCCCAGCGTCAGCACGTCGCCGTCGGCCAGCCAGCGCGTCGGAGTGAAGCTGCGCGCGCCTTGCAAACCATAGAGCTCGGCCTGGGCCGGAATGCCGTCGATCCAGAACTGGTCGTCCGGGTGCGGGCCGATGATGTCCAGCCCGGTCTTCTCCTGCATCTCGGCCGCGCCGCCGGCGTGATCGAGATGGCCGTGGGTGATCCAGATGGCGTCCAGGGTCAGCCCCTGCTTCGCCACGGCCGCCAGCAGGGCGTCCACCGAGGCGCCCGGATCGATGATCGCCGCCTTCAGGGTGTTGCGGCACCAGACGAGGGTGCAGTTCTGCTGCAGGGGCGTGACCGGGAAGACGGCGACGCCGATCGGGGGCGCGGAGGAGCTCATGGCGTCCTGATAGCGCGCCGCCGCCCGGATCGAAACCATACCCTGTGCTGCGTCTCACGTTGACCTTTGGGACCGTCATCGACATAAGGGCGGGCTTCAAAGGCGCCGCCTCCAAAGGGCGGCCCTTGTTGCTTTACCCACACCGCGCAGCGCCTGCCTGATAAGGCGCCGCCACAGAGCGTCAGAATCCCGGCCATGCAAGTTGTCGAAAAGTCCAACGAAGGTCTCAGCCGCGTCATCGCGGTGACCATCCCCGTCGCCGAGCTGAACCAGAAGCTGGACGCCAAGCTGAAGGAAGTCGCGCCGCAGATGAAGCTGAAGGGCTTCCGTCCCGGCAAGGTCCCGATGTCGCACGTCAAGAAGACCTTCGGCCGCGACCTGATGGGCGAAATCGTCAACGATGCGCTGAACACCTCGAGCCAGAAGGCCCTGGACGACGCCAAGGTGCGTCCGGCCGCCCCCGCCGAGATGAAGCTGACGTCCGACATGGACAAGGTCATCGCCGGTCAGGAAGACCTGGCCTATGAAATGGCCCTGGAAGTCATGCCCGACTTCACCCCGACCGACATCAAGAAGCTGAAGCTGGAACGCCCGACCTATGAAGCGTCGGACGCCGATCTGGACGAGGCCCTGACCGAACTGGCCGGCCAGGCCAAGTCGTATGTCGAAAAGACCGGCAAGACCGTCAAGGCCGCCGACGGCGACGAGGTCACCATCGACTTCCTGGGCAAGCTGGACGGCGAGCCCTTCGAGGGCGGCGCCGCCGAGGACACCCAGCTGGTGATCGGCTCGAACCGCTTCATCCCCGGCTTCGAAGAGCAGCTGAAGGGCGCCAAGGTCGGCGAGGAGAAGGTCCTGAACGTGACCTTCCCCGAGGACTATCAAGCGGCCCACCTGGCCGGCAAGGCCGTGACCTTCGACGTCAAGGTCAAGGCCATCAAGGCCGAGGCCCCCGCCGTGGTCGACGAGGACTTCGCCAAGCGCATCGGCATCGAGTCGCTGGACAAGCTGAAGGAACTGCTGCGCACCAACCTGAACCAGCAGTACGTCGGCGCCGCCCGCTTCAAGCTGAAGCGCTCGCTGCTGGACGCCCTGGACAAGGCCCACGACTTCGCCCTGCCGCCCAAGATGGTCGAGGCCGAGTTCGAGGGCATCTGGCAGCAGGTCCAGGCCGACAAGGAAGCCGGCCGCCTGCCCGAGGACGACGCCAAGAAGTCCGAGAAGAAGCTCAAGGAAGAATACCAGAAGATCGCCGAGCGCCGCGTGCGCCTGGGTCTGGTGCTGGCCGAGATCGGCCGGGCCAACAACGTCCAGGTCACCGACCAGGAGCTGAACAACGCCATCATGAACGAGGCCCGCAACTATCCGGGCCAGGAGCGTCAGGTGCTGGACTTCTACCGCCAGAACCCCAACGCCGCCGCCCAGATGCGCGCCCCCATCTATGAGGAGAAGGTCTGCGACCTGATCTTCGACACGGCCAAGGTGACCGACACGCCGATCACCAAGGAAGAGCTGCTCAAGGAAGACGACGACATCTGATCGCTGGTCGATCCGACGATTTCCCGGGCCGCCGTTGCATTGCAGCGGCGGCCCGTTTCGTTTTCGGGCCGATGTGGCGCAACATGCCCCGGTGTCAGGAAGGTCGTAGCTCGCAGGAGAGACGCTGGTGGCTGGACTCATTCCCATGGCGGTCGCGGCGATCGCGTTCGGCGGGCCGCAGACGCCGCCTCAGCAAGCCACGCAGCTTCCCGATGTCGTGGTGGAGAACCGGCCCCTGGAGGAGATCGTCCGCAGCTTCGTGGACGAGGTGGCGGATCCCTTGCCCGGCTTCGGTCCCGCCCGGTGGGACCGCAAGCTGTGCGTCCGTGTCGCCTATCTGCGCCGCGACTTCGTGCGGTTCATGGTGGACAGGATTGATCGGGCCGCGCGCGACTTAGGGGTCGAGACCGAATACGTGAATTGTCGGCCCAATGTGCTGGTCGTCGCGGCGGCGGACGGTCAGGAGATGGCGCGGGCCATGGTCAATGCCCGGCCCGGGCTGTTCCTGACCTATGTCACCGGCGCCAACCGAAGCCGCGAAGACCTCGAGGCTTTTCAGGCTGCCGACATGCCGGTGCGCTGGTGGCATATCAGTCTGCCGGTCAATGCCGATACAGGCCAGTCGTTGGTCCGTTTGCCGGGCCAGGAACCGGGAGGGACGTCGGGGGAAACCGGCTCGCGTCTCCGCACCGAACTCCAGAACGACCTGCAGAGGGTGTTCATCGTCGTCGACTTCAACGAGGCGAATGGAACCAGCATCGGGGCGCTGAGCGACTATGTCGCCATGGTCGCCCTGGCCCAGGTCAATCCGGACGCGGACACGTCGCGGTATGACACCATCCTGAATCTGTTCGACGGCGACGGCGCGCCATCGGGGCTGACGGACTGGGATCGGTCATATTTGCAGGCGCTGTACAACGCCCGCCTCGACCAGAGGCAGCCGGGGGCGCAGCTGGAGGCCATCTCGCGGGTGATGGCGCGCACGCGAGGGAATCCGTCGGAGGGCGAGCGGTAGAGTCGGCAGGCGCGAAGTCGCCAGAACCCGTCGCCGCCCGGCCGCCGCCGTGTGGCGACCGCTGCCGCCACGTGTTAGATTGCTCGGGCGCTACAGCGTGTGGTTGTGGAAGAGGCCGACATGGGGGTTCTGACCGCAGTGGTTTCCGCAATGCTTGCGGGGGCCATCCAGACCGCGCCGGTCGCACCGCCGCCGCCGCAGGATCCGCCGACCGAATTGGGCGATGTCGTCGTGGACGGCCGCTCGCTGGCGGACCGGGTGGAGGAGTTTGTCGACGAGGTCGCCGCGCCGCCGCGTCGGCGGGGGATCGCGCGGTGGCGCAGCCGCGTCTGCATTGGCGTGGTCAACCTGCAAAAGGCGCAGGCCCAGGGGCTGATCGACCGCATCTCGGCCGTGGCCGATGAATACGGCGTTCGGCTGGGAGAGCCCGGATGCCAGCCAAACGTAGTGGTGATCTTCGCCGATGACGGCCGTGCGATGGCCGGCGCGCTGGTGGAAGCGGACCGACGCGCCTTCCACCTCGGCGTCGGCGGACTCGATCGTGGCAAGGTGGCGCTTGAACAGTTTCGCCAGTCGGACGCCCCGGTCCGCTGGTGGCATGTCAGCATGCCGGTTGTGGGCGCCACCGGCGCCCGGGCCATCCGGATGCCGGGCGATTCCGGTCCGATCTTCGTTCCTGGCGAGGGGCTTGTGAACAATGGCCGCCCGATCACCGACATGCTGAACAAGGTGATTGTCATCGTCGACGCCGGAAAGCTGGAGCATGTGGCCGGCGATCAGCTGGCCGACTATCTGGCGATGGTCAGTCTCGCCCAGGTCGATCCTGACGGCGATACCAGAGCCTATGACACCATCCTCAACATTTTCGACGCGCCTGCCGCTCCGAACCAGCTGACAGCTTGGGATCGCGGCTATCTGGAAGCGCTTTACGATTCCTGGCCGCAACGGCTCGAAGGCTCGCATCACGCCGCGGCGGTTGCTCGCATACTCGAACGCCAGGACGGCGGGAGCCCCCGGCCATGATCGTCAGCAGTCTGATCGCCCTGGCCCTGGGGATTCAGCAGGTCCCGCCCCCTTCCGCCCAGCAGACGGAGCCAACCCGGCTGGAAGACGTGATCGTCGACGCCCGGCGGCTGGAAGAGGCGGCCGAGGCCTATGTCGATCTGGTTGCAGCCCCCGCACGCCGGCGCGGTCTCGCGCGATGGCATGACGGCATCTGCGTCGGTGTCGCCAATTTCGAACCGCCGCTGGCGCAGCAGCTCGCCGATCAGGTCTCGGATGTCGCCCGGAGCCTCGGACTTCGGGCGCACGAGCCGGAATGCCATCCCAGCGTCCTGATCATCGCCACCACCGATGCGGCGCGTTTCGCCCAGGAGTTCGTGGCCGTCCGGCCGGTGCTGTTCCGCGTGGGCTCGCCCGGCATGGATCGCGGCGCCGCATCGCTGCGGGAATTCATGAGCGAGGACCGTCCGGTCCGCTGGTGGCATGTCAGTCTGCCGATCAACAGTGAAACCGGCATGCCCGTGATCCGGATGCCGGGCGAGGTAAACGGCGCCGCGGCCGGACCCGGCGCGGTGATGGATTATGCGCCGATCACCGAGGTGGATTCCCCGTCGCGTCTGAGCAGCCAGTATGTGGACGTCCTCAAGCGCGTCTTCATCATCATCGATGTCGACCGGCTGAACGGGGCGACCGCAGAGCAACTCGGCGCCTACGTCGCCATGGTGGCCCTGGCCCAGGTCGACCCGAAGGCGGACACCCGCGCGTTCGACACCATCCTGAACCTGTTCGACGATCCCGCCGCCGCTCCGGCGGGGCTGAGCGGCTGGGATCTGGCCTATCTGGACGGCCTGTATGACCGGGGCTCGGAGTCGCGACGGATCAACCAGCGCAGCCAGGTCCAGGCGGTGGCGGCGGCGATCGCAGGGGCCTATCGCGGCAGCGCCGTCGATGAGGAGCAGGCCGCGGAGCGCTGAACCGTTCGGGCGAGCCGCGTTGTGAGGTTCATTCTCGCGGCGGAGTCTGTTCGCCTGCGGTCTGGGCCGCCCGCCGGTCGCGGATCATGTCGGAGGCCATCGCTGTGGCCTGGGCCGCAGGATTGATCCTGCGCGCGGGGGCGTTCTGCGCCCGGTAGAGCGATGTCAGATAGGACATGTCCCAGTCCGTCAGTCCGTCCACGCTCTGCGGCGCGTTGAACAGATTCAGGATGGTGTCATAGCCCGCGGTCCGGGCGTCGGGGTCCACCTGGGCCAGGGCGATGAAGGTCAGATAGTCCGCAAGCTGGTTCAGGTTCGTCGCCGCCATGTCATCGACATCGACGATGATCATGACCTTGTTCATGTCGTCCCGGATCTGGGAGTTCAACCGGGAAGCCGCGAATACGGAAATGAC
>NZ_JAKFEB010000089.1:0-17263 GCF_036677305.1 Brevundimonas sp.
GCCATCGTCGGCCAGCTGAACGCGCTGGAGGCCCTCGCCAAGGGCCGCGGCCAGGCCCTGGGCACGGGCTTCAGCTATCCGGTCACGGTCGAGGCCGTGGCGCGCTGGACCTCGGAACTCGAGGCCCGCGGGCTGCAGCTGGCGCCGGCTTCGGCGATGACGCAGCGGCCGGGGCGGTAGCTATCTGAGTGGCTAGTGGCTAGTGGCTAGTGGCTGGCCACCGCCTGTGGGGCGTCACGGTCAGCGCCGCCCTTCCGCCGCCAGTGATGCTGCAATCACTAGTCACTAGCCACTAGCCACTAGCCACTTCCATGACCGACCTCTCCCGCTATCGCCCCAACGTCGGCGTCGTGCTGTTCCATCCGGACGGCCGCGTCTGGTACGGGCGGCGCGCCGGGACCGAGGGTCCGCATAACTGGCAGTTCCCCCAGGGCGGCGTCGACGACGGCGAGGATCTGGAGACCGCCGCACGCCGCGAGCTGGGCGAGGAGACGGGCGTCACCTCCGCCGAACTGATCGCCTCGACCGAAGACTGGATCGTCTACGACTTCCCCGCGGGCTACGGGGGCACCAAGGCCGCGCGCGGCTGGGCCGGCCAGAAGCAGCGCTGGTTCGCTTTCCGCTTCACCGGCGAGGAGTCCGAGATCGATCTGGAAGCCCACGGCGACATCGAGTTCGACGCCTGGCGCTGGGGCGCGCTCGCCGACGCTCCGGACCTGATCGTGCCGTTCAAGCGCGACGTCTACGAACAGGTCGTGGCCGTGTTCGCGCCGCTGGTCGTCTGATCAGCCGACGCAGCGCCGCGGCCCGGCGGTGGTTTCGTAGACATTCGCGCCCGCCTTTCCGTTGGAAAACACGAGGGCGCTGACGACGGCGATCCGGCCGGGGCCGGACGGGATGCAGGCGACGATACGTCGGCCGCCGTCGATAGAGACGGGATCGGCCAGCGCCGCGTCCGGGCGGCTGATGGCCGCGGCCCGGACCATCGCGACCAGTGCAGCCTCATCCAGCGACCGTCCGGTCCACACGGTGCAAGATCGCATGGGCCGGGTCGTCAGGGCGCCGTCATACGTCCGGGCCGAACGCCCGTCGCTCAACCTGATCGTCGCCGGCCCCTGGCGAAAGAGCCCGCCCAGGACGGGGGTGAAGGGGTCGGGCGGATTCCGGAACCACCAGCCGCCGAGCCGACGTCCGGCTTCGTCATGGTCGATGCCGTCAACGACAAAGGGGACGCAGACCTCGCGGATCACGCGCTCGATCATGATCGACGGGTCGTCGCCTTCGTCGAGATGAGCGCAGGACGACAGGGAGAGGGAGGCCGCGAGAATGGCGGCAAGCAAGCGTGACGCGCCCGTGACCGGTTCCGTCACGCCGCCGCGCAGCCCTGCGGCTTGAGCACCCGCTTCGTCGAGGCCGGGTATTTCGCCATCAGCGAGGCCGGCCGGATCGGGCGGGCGACGAAGCCGCCGCCGCAGTTGGGGCAGACGCCTTTCAGCACCCCGTCCACACAGGCCGCGCAGAAGGTGCATTCGAAGGTGCAGATGCGGGCCTCGGCGCTGTCGAACGGCAGGTCGCGGTCGCAGCACTCGCAGTTGGGACGCAGTTCCAGCATGGGAGCCTCCGGGTCAGACGGCGAAGGCTAGGCCCGCTTTCGCGGAATGCCCAGCGCCAGTCGGGCCAGGCCGGCGATCGACACCAGGGCCCAGGACCCTTCCATCAGCACCGCCGACAGGTTGAAGTCGAAATAGAGCGACAGCAGGATCAGCAGGGCGCCGGCCAGATTGAGCATCAGGGCGGGCGCCCGGGCCGGATCCAGCTTGCTCGTCATCGTCGCGCCGGCGTAGGCCGCGAGGATCAGGAGGACTCCGAAGACTCCGAGCATGTCAGGAAGGGTCATGGCCGACGCCTACCATGTCGCGACCCGGGCCGCGATCAGGTGCAACCCCGGGCCGTCAGTGCGCGGGCGCGAGCCGCATCAGAACCAGACCCGCCACGATGAGGCCCGCGGCGGCCACCCGCATCGGATGCACCCCCTCGTTCAGCCAGACCACGCCGACGATGAAGGCGCCGACGGCGCCGATGCCGGTCCAGACGGTATAGGCCGTGCCCAGCGGCAGGGTCTTCATCGAGATCGACAGCAGGGCGAAGCTCATGCCCATGGTCACGAAGGTGATCACGCTGGGCCACAGGCGGGTGAACCCCGCCGACTGCTTCATGAAATAGGCCCAGACGACTTCCAGCAGTCCGGCGATGAGCAGATAGATCCAGGCCATGGGACGAGGCCCTCCTTGCAAAGGGCCGGGCCGTCCCGGACTTTGCCCGGACCGCGAGGGTCGCCGGGGCGAGGACGTGGCCTCGTCTGCAGGGGCTATCTAGGGCGCCCCGCCCCCCGGTCAAGGCCTTGGGCGGCGCAAGGTCACAATCACGATCTCCGGCGGAGCGCGGAACCGCACCGGCAGGATCGACACGCCGACGCCGCCGGTCACGAACAGCTTGCGCCCGCCCTCGTCATAGAGGCCGCAGGCCCAGCGCTCGGACATCCGCGAGGCGTGCACCAGCCGGCCGAAGAGCGGCAGGTTGACCTGCCCGCAGTGGGTGTGGCCGGCCAGCGTCAGGGCGACACGACCGGGAACCTCGACGAAGGGGTCGGGCCAGTGGGTGAGCACGACGACGGGCGCCTCATCGTTCACCTGGCCCAGGGTGGCGGAAACCATCGGCGGTTCGCGCGGCGACTCCATGTCGGCCAGACCGGCCAGCCAGAAGGCCCGGCCCGGGCGCGCGATCCGTTCGGCGCGGTTGTCCAGCACCTGCACCCCCGCCCGGGTCAGGGCCGCGCTGATGGCCGCGTCGTCGTACCAGGAATCGTGATTGCCCAGCACGCCGTGGACGCCCAGCGGCGCGGAGAGACCCCGGAAGGCCTCCACTCCACCGAGTATCTCCGACTGTTCAGGTCGGGCCCGCGTCGCCGCCGGTTCATGCCCCCCGGCGTAGTCGCCCAGCAGGACCACGACATCCGGCCGCTCGCTGTTCATGCGCGCGACCAGTCGCTCGATCCGGGCGACGTCGGTGTGGGGCGCGGCGACATGGGTGTCGGAGATGACCCCGATCCGCAGCGGCGGGCCACGCCATTGGGCGCTTTCCACCGTGACGTGGCGCACCGTCAGGGTGGCCGGCTCGATCAGAAAGGCCCAGACGCCGAGGGCCCATGCGATCGCGGACACGGCACCCAGACTTCGGGCAAGAAAAACCCGGCGGCTGCGCAGCAACCGCCGGATCAGAAATACGCAGACGACGGGTCCAAGGACCGCGCCGACCCAGGCCAGAACCAGAACCACGCCCGGTCCGGCCATGGTCAGATCAGGCCGCGGCCACTTCCTGGGCCTGTTCGGCCAGGATGGTCAGGCCGGCCGGGGTCACGTCGGCGAAGCCGCCGTGGACCTCGAACTGGCGGCGCGAACCGCCGTCGATGACCGTGACCACGCCTTCGCGCAGGGCGGTCATGAAGGGCGCGTGATCGGCCAGAACGCCGAAGTCGCCCTCGACGCCCGGCGCATCGACCTGATCGACGAGGCCGTTGAAGACCTCGCGCTCAGGCGCCACCAGCGAGAACTGGAGCTTTCCGGCCATCAGGCTTCAGCCGCCATCTTGCCGGCCTTTTCGACGGCCTCTTCCACCGTGCCGACCATGTAGAAGGCGGCTTCCGGCAGGTGGTCGTATTCACCGGCGACGATGCCCTTGAACGAGCGGATGGTGTCGGCCAGCTCGACGAACTTGCCGGGCGAGTTGGTGAACTGCTCGGCCACGAAGAACGGCTGCGACAGGAAGCGCTGGATCTTGCGGGCGCGCGAGACGACCAGCTTGTCCTCTTCCGACAGCTCGTCCATGCCCAGGATGGCGATGATGTCCTTCAGGGCCTTGTACTGCTGCAGCACTTCCTGGACCGAACGGGCCACGTTGTAGTGCTCCTCGCCGATGACCAGCGGGTCCATGATCCGCGAGGTGGAGTCCAGCGGATCCACGGCGGGGAAGATGGCCTGGGCGGCGATGTCGCGGCTCAGCACGGTCGTCGCGTCCAGGTGGGCGAACGAGGCGGCGGGGGCCGGGTCGGTCAGGTCGTCGGCGGGAACGTAGATGGCCTGGACCGAGGTGATCGAGCCCTTCTTGGTCGAGGTGATGCGCTCCTGCAGGTTGCCCATCTCGGTGGCCAGGGTGGGCTGATAGCCCACGGCCGACGGGATGCGGCCCAGCAGGGCGGACACTTCGGAACCGGCCTGGGTGAAGCGGAAGATGTTGTCGACGAACAGCAGCACGTCCTTGCCTTCCTCGTCGCGGAAGTACTCGGCCTGGGCCAGGCCGGTCAGGGCGACGCGGGCGCGGGCGCCGGGAGGCTCGTTCATCTGGCCGTAGACGAGGGCGCATTTCGAGCCCTCGGTCGAGCCGCCGTTCTTGGCCGGGTCCACGTTCACGTTGGACTCGATCATCTCGTGGTACAGGTCGTTGCCTTCGCGGGTGCGTTCACCCACGCCGGCCAGAACCGAATAACCGCCGTAGGCCTTGGCGATGTTGTTGATCAGCTCCTGCATGGTCACGGTCTTGCCCACGCCGGCGCCGCCGAACAGGCCGATCTTGCCGCCCTTGGTGTAGGGGCAGATCAGGTCGATGACCTTGATCCCCGTGACGAGGATTTCCGACGAGGTCGACTGCTCTTCGAACGAAGGCGCCTCGCGGTGGATCGGGCGGTACATCTGGGTCTTGATCGCGCCCTGTTCGTCGATCGGGTCGCCGACGACGTTCATGATGCGGCCCAGCGTGCCCGGGCCCACGGGGGCCAGGATGGAGGTGCCGGTGTCGGTCACGGCCTGGCCGCGGGTCAGACCCTCGGTCGTGTCCATGGCGATGGTGCGGACCATGTTCTCACCCAGGTGCTGGGCGACTTCCAGGACCAGGCGGAAGGGCTTGCCGGTCTTCTGGTCGGTGTTGGTCGTTTCCAGCGCGTTCAGGATGGCCGGCAGCTGGCCTTCGAACTCGACGTCGACGACGGCGCCGATGACCTGGGCGATCTTGCCCACGCCGGTGCCGGCCGTATAGGCGGCGTTGCCGGTCGCGCTGGCGACGGCGGCCTTCGAGGCCTTGGGAGCGGCCGGTTTCCTGGCGGCGGGTTTCTTGGCGGTGGTGTCGGTCATCGTTGTGTTCCGGTTCGGAATATCGGTCAGGATCGGATCAGAGGGCTTCGGCGCCGGAGATGATCTCGATCAGCTCCTTGGTGATCTGCGCCTGGCGGGATCGGTTGTAGGTCAGGGTCAGGGCGGAAATCATGTCGCCCGCATTGCGCGTCGCGGAGTCCATGGCGCCCATCTGGGCCCCGTAGAAGCCGGCCTGGTTCTCGTACATCGAGGCCAGGATCTGGGTCGTGATGTTGCGCGGCAGCAGGGTCTCGAGGATTTCCTCCTCGGAAGGCTCGTAGTCGTAGACCGCGCCGTTCAGGTTGATGGGAGCGGCGCCCCCCTCGACCACGGCGGGGACCAGCTGTTTGGCGGTCGGGACCTGCGATATCACCGACTTGAACTGGCTGTAGAACAGGGTGACGACGTCGGCGTTTCCGGCCTCGAACTCGTTGGCGACCAGCTCGGCGATCGGCTGGGCGGCGGGCAGGCCGAGGACCTTGTGGTCCGACAGTTCGAAGGTCTTGACGACGCGGTCGCCGAACATCCGGGTCAGGCCGTCGCGGGACTTGCGGCCCACGGCGATGATCCGGACGTCCTTGCCTTCGGCGATGAGGCTGTTGATGCGGTCACGCGCGGCGCGGACGACGTTGGACGAGAAGCCGCCGGCCAGGCCTTTATCGGCCGTGGCGACGATGACGAGGTGCTTCCTGTCCGAGCCCGTGCCGGCCAGCAGCTTGGGCGCGCCGTCGCCGGACACGCCGGCCGCCAGATTGGCGATGACGGCGGCCATGCGCTGGGCGTAGGGCCGGGCCGCGACGGCCTGGTCCTGGGCGCGTTTCAGCTTGGCCGCGGCGACCATCTGCATGGCTTTCGTGATCTTCTGCGTGGCTTTCACGCTTCCGATCCGATTGCGCATTTCCTTGAGGCTGGCCATCCGGCGCTACTCTCTCGCTCTCAGGTCTACGCGAAGGTCTTGGCGAAGGCCTCGATGGCGGCCTTCAGCTCGGCTTCCAGATCCTTGGACAGGGCCTTCTCCTTGCGGATGCCGTCCATGATGGAGCTGTGCTTGGAGTGGATGCGGGCCAGCAGCTCGCTCTCGAAGCGGCCGATGTCGGACACCGCGACGTTGTCCAGATAGCCGCGCGTGCCGGCGTAGACCGAAACCACCTGCTCCTCGACCGTCAGCGGCGAGTACTGGGGCTGTTTCAGCAGTTCCGTCAGGCGGGCGCCGCGGGCCAGAAGCTTCTGGGTCGAGGCGTCCAGGTCCGAACCGAACTTGGCGAAGGCGGCCATCTCGCGATACTGCGCGAGCTCGCCCTTGATGGAGCCGGCGACCTGTTTCATCGCCTTGATCTGGGCCGAGGAGCCCACGCGCGACACCGAGATGCCGACGTTCACGGCGGGGCGGATGCCCTGGTAGAACAGGTCCGATTCCAGGAAGATCTGGCCGTCGGTGATGGAGATCACGTTGGTCGGGATGTAGGCCGACACGTCGTTGGCCTGGGTCTCGATCAGCGGCAGGGCGGTCATCGAGCCCGAACCGTTGTCCTCGTTCAGCTTGGCCGAACGCTCCAGCAGGCGGCTGTGCAGGTAGAAGACGTCGCCCGGATAGGCTTCGCGGCCCGGCGGACGGCGCAGCAGCAGGGACATCTGGCGGTAGGCCACGGCCTGTTTCGACAGATCGTCATAGACGATCAGGGCGTGCATGCCGTTGTCGCGGAAGAACTCGCCCATGGCCGTGCCCGAGAACGGGGCCAGGAACTGCAGCGGGGCCGGCTCCGAAGCCGTGGCGGCGACGACGATGGTGTAGTCCAGGGCGCCGCGCTCCTCGAGCGTCTTGACGATCTGGGCCACGGTCGAGCGCTTCTGACCGATGGCGACGTAGATGCAGTACAGCTTCTCGCCTTCGCTGGTCGCGGCGGCGTTGGTGCTCTTCTGGTTCAGGATGGTGTCGATGGCGACGGCGGTCTTGCCGACCTGACGGTCGCCAATGATCAGCTCGCGCTGGCCGCGGCCGATCGGGATCAGGGTGTCGATGGCCTTCAGGCCGGTCTGCATGGGCTCATGCACCGACTTGCGCGGGATGATGCCCGGGGCCTTCACGTCCACGCGGCGGCGCTCGGTGAATTTGATCGGGCCCTTGCCGTCGATCGGCTCGCCCAGCGGGTTGACGACGCGGCCCAGCAGGCCCTTGCCAACCGGAACGTCCACGATCTCGCCCAGACGGCGGACCTCGTCGCCCTCGGCGATCTGGTTGTCCTGGCCGAAGATCACGGCGCCGACGTTGTCGCGCTCGAGGTTCAGGGCCATGCCCTTCACGCCGGCTTTCGGGAATTCGATCATCTCGCCGGCCTGGACGTTGTCCAGACCGTGGATGCGGGCGATGCCGTCGCCGACCGACAGCACCTGGCCGACGTCGGACACGTCGGCTTCAACGCCGAAATTGGCGATCTGCGACTTGAGGATGGCCGAGATTTCGGCGGCGCGGATGTCCATGACAGGCTCTCTGTTATCGTCTTGTCAGCGCGGCCCCGTCGGAGCCGCATGCGTGGTTGTTAGGCGCGTTTGAGCGCGAACTTCATCTGGTCGAGTTTGGTCTTCAGCGAGGCGTCGAACAGTTTCGAGCCGACCTTGACCTTCAGGCCGCCCAGGATCGACGGATCGACGCGGGCGGTCATCTCCGGATCCTTGCCCAGCGAGGTGCGGAGCGCGGTCTGGATGGATTTCAGCTGGGCGGCGGTCAGGGCCTGGGCCGAAACGACCTCGGCGGCGACGACGCCCGTCTTCCTTGCGTACAGCAGCTCGAAGCCCGCGATCACGGCGGGCAGATCGCCCGAGCGGCCGTTCTGGCCCAGCAGGCCGAGGAAATTCTTCGTCACGCCGTTGAACTTCGCCTTGTCGGCGATGGCGACCAGACCCTTTTGCTGGTCCTCGGCGGCCATGACCGGCGAGGTGGCGAGGCGGCGCAGGTCGGCGCTCTCGTTCCACGCGGCCCGCAGGGAGGCCAGGTCGGCGCGCACGGCGTCCAGAACCTTCGTCTCGTCAGCGAGGTCGAACAGCGCCTGTGCGTAGCGCTCGCCGACTTCCGTCGTCCTGTAATCGTCAGCCACTTATAAGGTCCGCGCGGGTTAGCGTTCGGGTTTGCGACCGGCGGCGGGGTGCGCACCGATCAAAGGCCTGAAATGCTTGAAGAAAGCACGCCGGGGACGCGTCTTGCGACGCGCCCTCCGGCTCAGCCGGGCGCCTGATAGCACCCATCCCCCGCCGCCGCAACCGAAGCGGCCCCCGATGGGCCGTCGGATTGCCGCACCCCGGTCAGTGGGCGGCGTGCTTGCGGCCCGGGATGACGTGCAGGACGGCCACGATGACGCCGCCGACAACGAGGCCGACGACGGCCGAGGCGGCGGCGGTCGCCAGCCATCCCGTGACGGCGCCGACCAGCGGGACCTGTCCGGCGGCGTGAGCCAGTCCCTCGATCAGGCCCGGCAGGAGATCGAGATGGTACTCATGCAGGCCGTGGACCAGGATCCCTCCGCCGACCCACAGCATGGCCACCGTGCCGACCGTGGCCAGGCCGGTCAGCACCACCGGCATGGCGTGGACCAGGCCCCGGCCCAGGGCGCGCTCGGGCGCCGAGGGGCGTTCGGCCAGATGCAGGCCGATGTCGTCCATCTTCACGATCAGGGCCACGGCGCCGTAGACCGCCACGGTGATCAGCAGTCCGACCAGGGCGAGGGCCGCCGCCTGGGTCGCCAGCGGCCGTTCGGACAGGTCGGCCAGGGCGATGGCGGTGATCTCGGCCGAAAGGATCAGGTCGGTGCGGATCGCCGAACCCACCATCTTCTTTTCCTGTTCGACGGACGACAGGGCCAGCTCGTCCGGCGTGGTCTCGCCATCGTCGTGACCCGCCACCTTCTCCCATATCTTTTCGGACGCCTCGAAACAGAGATAGGCGCCGCCCGCCATCAGCAGCGGCGTCAGCGCCCAGGGCGCGAAGGCGCTGATCAACAGCGCTCCGGGCAGCAGGATCAGGAATTTGTTCTTCAGCGACCCGATGGCGATCTTGCCGATGATCGGCAGTTCGCGATGGGGCGAAAAGCCCATCGCATAGCCCGGGGTCACCGCGGCGTCGTCGACCACCACCCCGGCGGCCTTCATGCTGGCGCGGCCGGCGGCGGCGGACACGTCGTCGACCGAGGCCGCGGCCATCTTGGCGATGGCGGCGACGTCGTCGAGAAGGGCGGCAAGACCTGAGGGCACGCGTCACCTGACAAGATAAATTCAGTTCGCTCTTGGCTAGGCGAGCCTGCGGGCCGGGTCCAGAGCCCCCGGTCGAACGCGGCGCCCTGACGCGCCCCGGCGGGCGGAAAATTCTGGCGCGGCCTCCCGCCCTGCCCTATCCCGGGACCATGACAGAAATCTCCGCACTCATCGCCGATCCCGCCGCCTGGGCCGCCCTGATCACCCTGGTGATCATGGAAGTGGTCCTCGGCATCGACAATCTGATCTTCATCTCGATCCTGTCGAACAAGCTTCCCCCCGAGCACCGCCAGCGCACCCGCCGCATCGGCATCGGCCTGGCCCTGATCATGCGCCTCGGCCTGCTGGCGACGATCGGCTGGATCGTCGGCCTGACGCAGCCCGTCATCGACCTCGGCTCCGGCGCGGGCTGGGACATGGAGTTCAGCTGGCGCGACCTGATCCTGATCGCGGGCGGCCTGTTCCTCGTCTGGAAGGCCACGACCGAGGTCCACCACGCCGTCGACCCGGCGGTCGGCGACGATCTGCTGGAGAAGAAGAAGACCACCGCCGTCATCAACAACGTCGGCGCGGCCATCGGCCAGATCATCCTGCTGGACCTCGTCTTCTCGATCGACTCCATCCTGACCGCCGTCGGCATGACGGATCACGTGCCGATCATGATGGTCGCCGTGATCATCGCCGTCGGCGTGATGCTGGTCGCCTCGGACCCGCTGGCCAATTTCATCGACAAGAACCCGACCATCGTCATGCTGGCGCTCGGCTTCCTGCTGATGATCGGCATGGTGCTGATCGCCGACGGATTCGGCGTCCATGTGCCCAAGGGCTATATCTACGTGGCCATGGCCTTCTCGGCCCTGATCGAGGGGCTGAACATGCTGGGGCGCAATGCGGCGGCGAGGAAGCAGGCGGCGCTCCAGGCGCGGCAGGCCGAACTGAACAAGGCCGAGACGGCCGAACCGGGAGTGTGACCATGCGGGCGGTCGTCGTTGTCCTTCTTGCGCTGCTGACGCCCCTGGCGGCGGCGGCGCAGACGACGGCCCCGCCCGTTCCCGCCCCGACCGAACCCGCCCCGGTGACGATCTACGATTTCGAGGTCGTCCGCCGTTATCCCCACGACCCCGGCGCCTTCACCCAGGGCCTGGAGTTCCGCAACGGCGAACTGCTGGAAAGCACCGGCCGTTCGCCTTCGACCGTGCGCCGGGTCCGTCTCGAGGACGGCGTGGTCATCCAGAAGCGCGAGCTGGATGCGTCCCTGTTCGGCGAGGGGCTGACCGTCTTCGGCGATCGCGTCCTGACCCTGACCTGGAAGGGCGGCCAGGGCTTCATCTGGGACCCCGTCACGCTCGAGCCGAAAGGCGGGTTCGCCTATGCCGGCGAGGGCTGGGGTCTGACCCACGACGCCACGCGCCTGATCCTGTCCGACGGCACGGCGACCCTGCGCTTCCTCGACCCGCAGACCCTGACCGAGACGGGCCAGGTGCCGGTCACCGTGCAGGGCCGGCCGCTGCGCCAGCTGAACGAGCTGGAATGGATCGAGGGCGAGGTCTTCGCCAACGTCTGGCACACCGACTACATCGTCCGTATCGACCCGGCGACGGGGGTGGTGAAGGGCGTGATCGACCTGGCCTCGCTGATGCCCGACCGGTCCGGGCTCGACCCGACCGACGCCGTCCTGAACGGCATCGCCTGGGATCCCGAAGGCCGGCGACTGTTCGTCACCGGCAAGAACTGGCCGACCCTGTTCGAGATCCGGCTGATCGAGCGGGTGGCGAACTGAGCGTCTCCCTCCCGCTTGAGGGAGGGTGGCTGAGCCGTAGGCGAAGCCGGGTGGGAGCGGCCGTTCGACAGCCGGCCCCACCCTGTCGTCGCTGCGCGTCGACATCCCTCCCCCTCGGGGGAGGGAGAGCGCGCTACAGAAAACTATACGGATCGACGTCGACGCTGAGCCGCACCGACCCCGGCACCTTCACCCTGGCCAGCCAGGCCCGCAGGAAACCCTGCAGATCCACGTCCCGGTCCGCCCGCACCAGCAGCCGCTTGCGTCGCCGTCCGCGCACCAGCGCCAGCGGCGCATCGGCGGGGCCGTAGACCTCCAGCCGTTCGGCGTTGGGGATGTTCTCGGCCAGGTCGCGGGCGACCTTCTCGACCGCCGCGGCGTTCTCGCTGGACAGGACGATGGCCGCCAGTCGCCCGTGCGGCGGCAGGGACGCCGCCTCGCGCTCGGCCATCTCGGCCTCGACGAAGGCGTCGCGGTCGCCCGCCGCCAAGGCCATCAGCACCGGATGCTCGGGCGTCCAGGTCTGCAGTATGGCCCGCCCCGGCTTGTCGGCCCGGCCCGCCCGGCCCGTGGCCTGGGTCAGCAGCTGGAAGGTCCGCTCGGCCGCACGCAGATCGCCCCCGCGCAGGCCGAGGTCGGCGTCCACCACCCCCACCAGCGTCAGGTGGGGGAAATTGTGCCCCTTGGCCGCCGCCTGGGTCGCCACCAGAATGTCGATCTCGCCGTCCGCCATGCTCTGGATCAGGGCCCGGGCGGATTTCGCGTCCGGCGCCGTGTCGCTGCTGAAGACCGCCGTGCGCGCCTGCGGGAACAGCTGGCGCACCTCCTCCTCGACCCGTTCGACGCCGGGGCCGACCGAAACCAGCGAGTCTTCCGCCCCGCAGGCCGGACAGTGTTTCGGCCGGATCATGGAAAAGCCGGTCAGGTGACAGATCAGCCGCCCGGTGTAGCGATGCTCGACCAGCCAGCTATCGGTGTCGGGCGCCGTCAGCCGGTGTCCGCAGACCCGGCACAGCACCACGGGCGCATAGCCCCGGCGGTTCAGGAACAGCAGGGTCTGCTCCCCCCGCTGCAGGGTCTCGCCGATGGCCTCGCGCAAGGGCTGGGACAGCCAGGTCTGGGGGTCGGGCGGGTTCTGGCGCAGGTCCAGCAGGGAGACGTCCGGCAGCACCGCCGCCCCGTGCCGCGCCGCCAGCTTCAGCCAGCCATAGCGGCCCTGATGGGCGTTCCACAGCGTCTCCAGCGACGGCGTGGCCGAGGCCAGCACCACCGTCGCCCCCTCGATCCGCGCCCGCGCCACGGCCAGGTCGCGCCCGTGATAGACCAGCCCCTCCTCCTGTTTGAACGAGCCGTCGTGCTCCTCGTCCACGATGACCAGCCGCAGGTTGGCGTAGGGCAGGAACAGGGCCGAACGCGCGCCGACCACGATGTTGCAGCGGCCGGCGATCACGGCCTCCCAAACCTGACGCCGGCGCGGCGGGGCGACGCCCGAATGCCATTCCGCCGGGGCCGCGCCGAAACGGTCGCTGATGCGGGCGATCAGGGCCTGGGTCAGGGCGATCTCGGGCAGCAGGATCAGGATCTGCGCCGCCGGATCGGCCTTCAGCGTCCGCGCCGCCGCTTCCAGATAGGCTTCGGTCTTGCCGGAGCCGGTCACCCCGTCCAGCAGGAAGGGGGCGAAACCGCCTCTCACGGTCGCCTCGGCCATCTCATGCGCCGCCGCCGCCTGATCGGGATTGAGCTTCGCCGGGGCGTGATCCGGGTCGGGCGCGTCGAAGGCCGCGACGGCCTCGATCTCGATGACCTCCAGCACGCCCTCGTCGACCAGGCCCTTGACCACCCCCGACGACACATCGGCCGCCCGCGCCAGATCGGGACCCGGCATGGACCGCTGCCCCAGCGCC
The DNA here is from genome assembly GCF_036677305.1 of Brevundimonas sp. Lineage (GTDB taxonomy): Bacteria > Pseudomonadota > Alphaproteobacteria > Caulobacterales > Caulobacteraceae > Brevundimonas. Next base: position 13,110 of record NZ_JAKFEB010000089.1, read on the forward strand.
TCCAGCACCGCCGTGCGCGCCGCCGTCGGCCGGGCCGGAACCCTGTCGCCGACCCGCCGCACCCGCCGTTCGGGCCGGGGCCGGGGCGCGCGCAGGCCCTTCAGGGCCGTCGCCGCCATCTCGCCCGGCGCGCTCAGCGTCCAGCGCGCGGCCCATTCGACGAAGTCCACGGTCTTTTCGGGCAGTCGCGGATCGTCCAGCACATGATCGATCGCCTTGAGCCGCCGGTTCGAGCCCGTCGTCTCGCGCGCCTCGGACACGATGCCCCGCATCAGCCTCGGCCCCAGCGGCACGGCGACCTGATCGCCGCGCGCGACGTCCAGCCCCTCGGGGACCTCGTAGTCGAAGGCCTCGGGCACCGGCAGGGGGATGAGGACACTGGCGACTTTCACCGCCGGGTCCGCTCCGCTAGAGAGACGCTCATGAAACTCTTCCTCGACACAGCCGACGTCGCCGTCATCAAGGACATGGTCCCCACCGGCATGGTGGACGGCGTCACCACCAATCCCTCGCTGATCGCCAAATCCGGTCGCAACATCGCCGAGGTCATCGCCGAGATTTGCGCCCTCGTCGAGGGGCCGATCTCCGCCGAGGCCGTGGCGACCGATTTCGAGACCATGGTGAAGGAGGGCGACAAGCTGGCCGCCATCGCTCCGAACGTGGTGGTGAAGCTGCCCCTGACCTGGGACGGACTGCGCGCCGCGCGCGCCTTCGCCGACAAGGGCGTCAAGACCAACGTCACCCTGTGCTTCTCGGCCGCCCAGGCCATGCTGGCCGCCAAGGCCGGCGCCACCTTCATCTCGCCCTTCGTGGGCCGGCTGGAAGACCACGGCGCCGACGGCATCGGCCTGCTGGAGGAAATCCGGGTGCTGTACGACGTGCACGGCTTCGACACCCAAATTCTGGCCGCCAGCCTGCGAAATCCCGGCCACGTCAGCGCCGCCGCCGTCGCCGGCGCGGACGCGGCGACCATCCCGGCCGACGTTTTCAAGGCCCTGGTCAAACACCCGTTAACCGACAAGGGGCTTGATGCTTTCCTGGCGGACTGGGGCAAGACCGGCCAATCGATCCTTTAGGATCGATCCCTCCTCAGGGACGCCATCCTGTAGTTTGACCTCGAGGAGAGGTTCGTGAGCGTGTCGCCTGACCTCTCGTCCAAGCCGGAAGAGCCGCACTGGCCGGAAATCCGCGCCTGGCTGCAGGCCAACGCGCAGATCCTGCTGGACGACCGCTCGCTGCTGGAAGAGATCGGGCTCAAGCCCCACGGCCGCAATGTCGTTGAGTTCGGCCGGGCCGCCCTGACGCGGCTCGAGGAAGCCGCCGAGCGCGAGGCCGACGCCCGCAAGCGGATCGAGAACATCGCCCGGGCCAATTTCGCCGCCCAGACCCAGACCCATGTCGCGGCGCTCGATCTCATGGAGGCGCGCAACCCGTCCGACCTCGCCCGCCGCCTCGACGCCGTGGCCCAGGGCCGGTTCGGCCTCGCCGGAGCCGCCATCGCGCTCGAAAAGCCGGGCGGCGTGCCCTTCGGCTGGCGGGGTCTCGAGGCCGGCGGCGTCGACGCCCTGCTGGGCGACCACGGCCTGACCTGGCTGGGACCCAATTTCGACGGCCTGAACCTGTTCGGCGGCGCGGACGCGGAGGTGAAGTCCGTCGCCCTGATCCGCATGGCCCCGCAGTTCCCCGGCGCCGAGGTTCCGGCGCGCCACGCCATCTGCGCCTTCGGCTCGCCCGAGGAAGACGGCTTCGCCCCGACCATGGGCTGCGAACTGGTGGCCTTCATCGCCCGGGTGGTGGAACGGACCGCCGAACGATGGCCCATTCTGAGCTGACCGCCCCCACTCTGACTGCGGATCAGGCCCTGTCGGCCTGGCTGGAGCATCTGGCCCACGAGCGCCGTCTGGCCGCCAATACGCTGGAAGCCTATGGCCGCATCGGCCGGACCTATCTGGCCTTTCTGCAGAACCATCGCGGCGGGCCCCAACGCCTGTCCGATCTGGGAACCGTCACCGCCGCCGAGGTCCGCGCCCATCTGGCCGAGCGGCGCGGCGGCGACCATCCGCTGGCGGCGCGGTCGATCAGCCAGACCCTGTCGGCCATCCGCGCCTTCCACGCCTTCCTCGACCGGCGCTGCGCCACGCCCGCGCCGCAGCTGGCGCTGGTCCGCGGCCCGCGCATCAAGGCCTCCCTGCCCCGCCCCGTCAGCGAGGATCAGGCCCGCGGCCTGATGCAGGAGCCCGACGCCGATCCCGACGCCGAACCCTGGGAGGCCGCGCGCGACCGCGCCGTCCTGACCCTGCTGTACGGCTGCGGCCTGCGGATTTCGGAGGGCCTGTCCCTGACGCGGGCCGATGCGCCGGTCCCTGAAACCCTGCGCATCACCGGCAAGGGGGGGAAGACCCGGCTGGCTCCGGTCCTGCCGGTCGTGCGCACGGCCGTTGACGACTATCTGGCGCTGCTGCCGTTTCCTCTGGAACCCGGCGACGCCCTGTTCCGGGCGCGGCGCGGCGGCCCCCTGACGCCCCGCCACGTCCAGGCCACGGTCCAGAAGCTGCGGGGCCGGCTGGGCCTGCCCGCCTCGGCCACGCCCCACGCCCTGCGCCACAGCTTCGCCACCCACCTGCTGGGGGCCGGGGCGGACCTGAGGGCCATCCAGGAATTGCTGGGCCACGCCAGTCTGTCGACGACCCAGAAATACACGGCCGTCGACGCGCAACACCTGCTGGAAGCGTATTCGGCCGCCCATCCTAGGCGCTGAAAACGACGGACTGGTCAGGGTCCGTTTCGCCAGCATACAGTGACGGTCCATCCGCTGGGGAGGCGGCGCGGAGCGTGAACTGCATGACAGGCCTGGACCGACGCGCCCTGTTGGCCGGATTGGCGGCCATGGGCCTGCCCGCCGGGCCCGCCGCCGCACAGGATCCCGTGGATCCGCTGGTCGAGGATCGGCCCATCCAGCTTTTGAGCAACCTGTTCACCCGCGTCGGGGCGGCCGTCTTTATCGACGGCCAGGGACCGTTCACCTTCGTGATCGACACGGGCGCGGGCACGACCTCGGTGGCCGACACGCTGGCGGACCGGCTGAACCTTCCGCCCCTGGCCTCTGTCCTCGTCCACGGGATCACCGAGGCCCGGGTGACGCGCAGCGTGGCGATCAACCGGCTGCAGCTCAGCGGACTGGGGTTCCGCAACCTGTCCTGCCCGGTCTTCCCGCGGAACCAGCTCGGCGCGGACGGCCTGATCGGCCTGGACGTGCTGGACCGCTTCCGGCTGAAGTTCAACGTCGTGCGCCGGACCGCCAGTCTCAATGTCCGCGGCGTGACCGTGCGCATGGGCGGCGACATGGTCACCGGCTCGCGTCTGCGCCGCGAAGGCATGCGTTCGGCGCGCGGTCGCTTCGGCCAGATGATCATGACCCAGGTCAGTGTGGACGGTCAGCAGACCGCGGCCTTCATCGACAGCGGGGCCCAGTATTCGATCGGCAATATGGCGCTGCGTCGCGCCACCGCCGCCCGGCGCCCTGACGGCGGCCGGGTCGCCCGCGAGGTGCCGATCTTCGGCGTGACCGGCCAGAGCCTGAGCGCGGACCTGGCCATGGTCGACGACCTGCGTTTCGGTCCGCAGCGGCTGGGCGCGACGCCCATGCTGTTCGCCGACCTGCACTGTTTCGAGACCCTGGGCCTGGCCGGCCGGCCGGCGCTGCTGATCGGCGCGGACCTGCTGGGCCGGTTCCGCGAAGTCACCCTGGATTTCCCGGCCAATCTGGTCGTCTTCACCGGCCTGCGCCGTCAGACCAACCGCCGGCTCGAAATCCCCGGCATCTGAGACGGCCCGACCGGGGTCAGGCCTGCATCGTCCAGCCCTCGACGCCCATCGCCGCCTGTTTGACGGCTTCCGAACGGGTCGGGTGCGGGTGGCAGATGCGGGCGATGTCTTCCGACGATCCGCCGAAGGCCATGGCCACGCAGGCCTCGCCGATCATCTCCCCGGCCTGGGGGCCCAGAATGTGGACGCCCAGAATGCGGTCAGTCGCGGCGTCGGCCAGCACCTTCACGAAGCCGTCGGTCTCGTGGTTGATCTTGGCCCGGCTGTTGGCGGTGAAGGGGAATTTCCCGGCCTTGTAGGCGACGCCCTCGGCCTTCAGCTGGTCCTCG
>NZ_JAKFEB010000090.1:0-1869 GCF_036677305.1 Brevundimonas sp.
CGCCCTGCTGGGCACGCCGCTGGTGTTCGACGGCGATGACCGCGTCACCGGCGCCTTCGCGAGCCCCAACTGCCGGGGCGAGGAAAAGGTGCGGCGGCTGCGCGCGGCCTTCGGCGCGGACGTCAAACTGGCCGCGGCCTATGGCGATACGTCCGGCGACACGGAAATGCTGGCCATGGCCGACGAGGCCGGATTCCGCGTGTTCAAGGAACGGTCCTGAGGATCAGCGGCCCTCGCCGTCGACGTCGAAGACCATGGCCTTGCCGCGCGACGTCGGATTCCAGCCCGCCTCGATCGAGGACGCCACGGCGTTGCGCACGTGGTCCAGATCGACCCTCTGCTTCTCCATGTCCGGCCGGCCGTTCGGCCGCATCGGCATGGGGAAGAGCACGACCGCTTCCCGCGGGAACCCCTTCAGGCGCAGGCTAATCCCCATGCCGTCCCACTTACCGCCCGCAAGGGGCCGCGGCTGGCGGCGGATTTCCCACTCGTAGGTTTCGCCGTCGACCTCGACCGTGCCGCTGGTTTCGCGCGTCTGTTCCATGGCGGCCTGATAGCACAAAAGAAAAGGGGCGCACCGTTCACGGCGCGCCCCTCTCCGACTTGATTGAGCGTCAGGTCAGACCGTCTTGACGCCGTCGCCCTCGGCCTGTTCGCGGCGGTCGTAGACGTGGTCGACGATGCCCCAGGCCTTGGCTTCCTCGGCGCTCATGAAGTGGTCGCGGTCGAGGGTCTTTTCGACTTCCTCGTAGGTCCGGCCGGTGTGGTGGACATAGATCTCGTTCAGGCGGCGCTTGGTGTAGCGGATGTCCTCGGCGTGGCGCTCGACGTCCGAGGCCTGGCCGCGGAAGCCGCCCGAGGGCTGGTGCACCATGATGCGGGCGTTCGGCAGGGCCACGCGCTGGCCGGCGGCGCCGGCGGCGAGGATCAGCGAACCGGCCGAGGCCGCCATGCCCATGCACACCGTCGAAACCGGCGAGCGGATGTATTGCATGGTGTCGTAGATCGCGAGCGCCGAGGTCACCTGACCGCCGGGGCTGTTGATGTACATGCTGATTTCCTTCTTCGGGTTCTCCGATTCCAGGAACAGCAGCTGGGCGCAGATCAGCGAAGCCATGCCGTCCTCGAAGGGGCCGGTCAGGAAGATGATCCGCTCGCGCAGCAGGCGCGAGAAGATGTCGAAGGCCCGCTCGCCCCGGCTGGACTGCTCCACCACCATGGGGACGAGGTTCATGTTCATCAGTTCGATCGGATCGCGCATTCAGGCCTTCTCGGGATGCTTCTTGGCGCGACTCACCGGCCGCCACCCTGTTGGACAGGATATCGTCTTGCCGAAGGGTTGACGCAAGGCGCACCGGACACGCCGTTTCCAATCACGCCGCGGGGCCCGTTCCTTCCGCAGCCCGACGGCGGCTACCCGCTTCGTCTCTGCGACGACGCGGCAGACGGCGTCGAAAGGCCATGAGTTGACCCGATTGACGATATCCAACCTTGTCATCAGGGTCGAAACGCCTCCATCGGATGGCGGCTGATCGGGAGCTGCGTGATGCTTGACTGGATGATGGCGGGCGCGATCTCGCTGGCGTTAATGCAGCCGCAAAGCGCGGCGCCTGCTTCTCCGCCACCGGCCCAGGATCCCGCCGCCCAGTCTCCGGCGGCCCTTGAGGACGTGGTTGTGGAGGGGCGCCGCCTTGAAGAGATCGTTCGGAATTTCGTGACCGAGGTGGCCGCTCCGGCGCCTCGCCGGGGGCTCGCGCGTTGGCAAGGCGGCATCTGCGTGGGGGTCGTGAACCTGCGCAACGAGGCCGGCCAGTATATCGCGGACCGAATCTCGCAGGTGGGGATGGACCTGGGCCTGACACCGGGCGA
>NZ_JAKFEB010000091.1:0-19832 GCF_036677305.1 Brevundimonas sp.
CCTATTGCGGCGGCAAGCCCGATCGCGCGGCTACCCAGTCCACGACCGTCTTCAGCGCCTCCGGGGCTATGGTCTCCTCGATCGTCCCATACTCGGAGGGCGCGCCGGTTTCGGCGGTCTGCATGAGGTGGTTGAGGTCCGGCAGGATGACGATCTCGGCCGCCGGCTGGACCCGGGCGAGGACCGGCGCATTCTGGTCGGCCGGGACCTGAAGATCCTTGCCGCCGTAGAGCGCCAGCAGCGGAACGTGAACGGCGGCAAGCGCCGGCGCCGGATCGTGGGCGACGAACCAGCGGTACCAGGCCGAAACGATCGGGCGCACGACCTGCTTCGCCTGGGCCTCCGCCATGCCTCCCGCCGTCAGCAGGGCCACGGTTTCCCTCTCGGCGGCGGCGGCGTCATCCTTGTTGCGGGCGACGGCGTCCATGAGGGCGCGTTGACTGGCGTTGCCGGTCTCCACCTGTGCGGCCGGCAGGCCTGCGGCGGTGGCGAGGCGGCGCTGCTGTTCGACCAGTATGTCGCCGCCGTTGACCGAGGTTCCGGCCAGCATGACGATCCAGGCCGGCTCGCCGCCGCCCTCCGCGACCATGGGGGCGATGAGCCCGCCCTCGCTGTGGCCGATCAGGCCGATGCCGCGGGCGTCGATCTCGGGGCGGGTCCGCAGCCAGGCCATGGCGGCCGCCGCGTCGGTGGCGAAGTCGGCGGTGGTGTCGGCGGCGGCCCCTCCGCCCGATCCGCCGACGCCGCGGTCGTCATAGCGCAGCACGGCGACGCCGCGCCGGGTCAGGGCGTCGGCCCAGACGAGGAAGGGCTTGTGATTGAAGATGGTCTCGTCGCGGTCCTGGGCGCCCGAGCCGGTGATCAGGATCGCCGCCGGGAAGGGCCCGTCGCCGGTCGGCAGGGTCAGGGTTCCGGCGAGGGTGATCCCGGCCACGGCGTTGGGGAAGGTCACGTCCTCGCTGCGATAGGGGAAGGGCGCGACCGGCGTCTGGGGCCGCGAAGGGCCGGCGACCGAGACGACGTCCGCGGTGCGGGTCAGAACCACAGGCATGGCGGCGGGACCCTGGGTCAGGGCGCCGGTGATGGTTCCTCCGTCGGCGGACAGGGCGCCTTCGAACGATGCGCGCACGGCCGGGACCGAGAAACGGACCACCCCGCCCTCCAGCGTCGGCCCGTCCGCCGGGATGCCGTTGGCGCCCTGGTCGGGACTGTCGACGACGGCGGCTCCGGTCGGGTCGACCCGCAGCACGATGCGCAGGCTCTGTCCGCCGACGGAGAGGACGCCCTCCCACTGTCCCGCCAGCTGCGGCGCAGCGGCCGCCTGCAACGCCGCCACGGCGATCATCGATGTCAGGATCATGGGTCAGCCCTCCGCGGTCAGGATAGGCCGGGCGAGACGCGCGGCCAATATGCGGGTCTTGAATCGCAACCCGCCGACACCGATCTGGCGGTCATGACCGCATTCTCCGTTCTCGACCTGTCGCCCATCGTCGAGGGCGGCGACGCCCGCCGGGCGCTGCTGGAAACCACCGCCTTCGCCCAGGCCGCCGACCGGCTGGGGTTCAAGCGCTTCTGGGTGGCCGAACACCACAACATGCCCGGCATCGCCAGCGCCGCGACCGCCGTGGTGATCGGCCAGATCGCCGGCGCGACCGAACGGATCCGCGTCGGCTCGGGCGGGGTCATGCTGCCCAACCACGCGCCGCTGGTGATCGCCGAACAGTTCGGCACCCTGGAGGCCCTGTATCCGGGCCGGATCGACCTCGGCCTCGGCCGGGCGCCGGGCACCGACGGCGAGACGGCCCGCGCGCTGCGCCGCTATTTCGAGGCCGCCGACCAGTTCCCGCGCGACGTGATGGAGTTGCAGGCCTTCCTCGACGATCCGGTGGAGGGCCAGCGCGTCACCGCCTGGCCCGGCGCGGGATCGAAGGTTCCGATCTGGCTGCTGGGCTCCAGCCTGTTCAGCGCCGAACTGGCGGCGCATCTGGGCCTGCCCTTCGCCTTCGCCAGCCATTTCGCGCCCGAGCTGCTGATGCAGGCGCTGGAGACCTATCGCGCGGGGTTCCGGCCGTCGAAGGCGCTGGCCGAGCCGTATTCGATGGCGGCGATCAACGTCTTCGCCGCCGAATCCGATGCGGCGGCGGAGCGGCTGTCGACCTCGATGCAGCAGGCCTTCGCCGCCGTGGTCACGGGCAAGCCGGGGCGGGTCAAGCCGCCGGTGGACGACATCACCGCCGTGCTCGACGCGCGCCAGATGGCGGCCGTGCAGAGCCGGCTGACCTACGCCGCCATCGGGGGGCGCGAGACGGTGCGCGCGAAGCTGTCAGCCTTCGCCGGGCAGACGGGCGTCGATGAGGTGATGGTCACCGGCATGGTGTTCGATCTTGAAGACCGTATCCGCAGCCTCGAGATCACGGCCGAAGCGGTGGCGGGGCTTTAGGCCACGCCGGGCATCCGGAGGAACTCAAGCAGGAGCCGGTTCACCTCCTCGGCCCGTTCCTGCTGGATCCAGTGGCCCGCGCCCGGGATCACGACCTGCATCCGCAGATCGGTCGCCAGATCCTTCAGCCCCGCCTCATGCGGGCCCGCATAGTGGCGGACGGGGTCGCGCTCCCCCACGACGAAGGCGGCGGGCACGCCGATCCGTGCGTCCTGCAGATGGGCGGTCAGCGACCAGTTGCGGTCGAGGTTGCGGTACCAGTCGAGCGGCCCCTTGAAGCCGCCGGCCGAGAAGGCGTCGACGTATTCGGCGAAATGCTCCGGGCTCATCCACGGCGGCAGGGGCGCGTCGTCGGGCACGGTGGAGATGAAGCTCTGGCCCTCGGGGATGAAGCCCGTGGACTGCCGGCCGTCGGGGGTGGCGCCGTCATAGGCGAAGAACATCTTGCGCAGGGCGGCCGCCGGGTCGGCGTCGAAGACGGCGTGGGCGTCGGGGGCCTGGAAGCGGCTGATGTATAGGTCGCCCAGGCCGAGCCGTTTCGAGATCGCGGCCATTGCCGCCGTCGGCGGACCCTTGGGCCGGCGCGGCTGGAACGGGACCGACAGGCCGAAGACGGCGCGGAACATGTCGGGCCGGGTCAGGGCGCAATGCCAGGCCACCGGCGCGCCCCAGTCGTGGCCGACGACCACGCACGAGGTTTCGCCCAGCGCTCGGACCAGATCGACCATGTCGCCGACGAGATGCAGGATGGAGTAGTCCGCGACGTCGTTCGGTTTCCCGGTTGAACCATAGCCGCGCATGTCCGGCGCGACGGCGTGGAAGCCCGCCGCGGCCAGGGCCTCGACCTGCGCGCGCCAGCTGATCCCCAGTTCGGGGAAGCCGTGGATGAGCAGGACCAGCGGGCCGGAACCGGCCTCGAGGATTTGCTGGTTCAGGCCGTCTGTCTGGATGGCGCGCGATTGCATCCGGGCACCGGACCACTCGCGGGCGCGGGCTGCAAGTGCGCTAGAGCTCCGCGCCCGTCGTCCGCATGATCTCGGCGCGAAGTTCAGGCATGCCGTCGCCCTTCTCCGCGGAGGTGACGATCACGGCCGGATAGGCCGCGGGGCGTTTGGAGATGGCCTTCAGCGTTGCGGCCTGGACCTTTTCGGCCTCGCCCTTCTTCAGCTTGTCGGCCTTGGTCAGGACGATCTGGTAGCTGACGGCGGCCAGATCCAGGGCGTCCAGCGCCTCGTCGTCGACCTTCTTCAGGCCGTGGCGGGAATCGATCAGCAGATAGACCCGCTTCAGCGTGACCCGCCCGCGCAGATAGTCGCGGCCCAGATCCTGGAATTTCTTCACCGTCGATTTGGACGCCTTGGCCCAGCCGTAGCCGGGCAGGTCGACCAGACGCATCTTGCCGTCCAGGTCGAAGAAATTGACCTCGCGCGTGCGGCCCGGCTCGTTCGAGGCCCGGGCCAGCTTGTGCATGCCGACCAGGCCGTTGATCAGGCTGGACTTGCCGACGTTGGAACGGCCCGCGAAGGCGACCTCGGGCAGGTCGGGATCGGGCAGCTGCTCGATCTTGGCGCACCCCATGACGAAGGTCGCGGGGCGCGCGAACAGGATGCGCCCCTGCTCCAGTTCCTCGGGGGTGAACTCGTCCAACTCAGGCCTTCGCCTTCTTCAGCCGCTCGATGAAGGTGTCGATCGGGTTCTCGGCCTTCAGCCGGTGCATGATCACATACTGCTGGATGATGGTCAGGATGTTGGACCAGGCCCAGTAGATCAGCAGGCCGGCCGGGAAGGTGGCCATGATGAAGGTGAAGACCACCGGCATGAAGGCGAAGATCTTGCGCTGCATCGGATCCGGCGCGGGCGGGCTCATGGCCATCTGCAGCCACATGGTCAGGCCGTAGAAGATGGCCAGGATGCTGAGCGCGAAGGTGCCGGTCAGATAGGCGCCGATCAGCGGAGTCGACGCCGGGTCCCACGGAATCAGGCCGAACAGGTTCCAGATGGTCGAGGGGTCGGCCGCCGACAGGTCGCGGATCCAGCCGAAGAAGGGCGCGTGCCGCATCTCGATGGTCACGAACAGCATCTTGTAGACGGCGTAGAAGACCGGAATTTGCAGCAGCAGCGGCAGACAGCCCGCCAGCGGATTGATCTTCTCCTTCTGATACAGCGCCATCAGCTCCTTCTGCTGGGCGGCCGGATCGTCGGGGTGCTTCTTCTTCAGCTCCTCCATCTTCGGCTGGAGGGTCCGCATCTTGGACATGCTCTCGTAGCTCTTGTTGGCCAGCGGGAACATGATCAGGCGGACGGTCAGGGTCAGGCACAGGATGGCCAGGCCGAAATTGCCGAGGATGCCGTAGAAGAATTCGATCAGCAGGAAGATCGGGCGGGTCAGGAAGAACAGGAAGCCCCAGTCGATCGCATAGATGAAGCGCGGCAGGCCGAGGTCCTTCTCATAGGCCGAGAGGATCTCGTTGCGCTTGGCGCCGGCGAACAGGCGCTGGGTCTCGGTGATCTGGCGGCCCGGGGCGATGGTGTGCGTCTCGCCCAGCATGGTGGCCGAGTGGATGTCGGCGTGGGCGGCGTCGGTGACGCGGAAGGCGGCCTGGATGCGCTCGTCCTGCTGCGGGATCAGGGCGGCCAGCCAGTATTTGTCGGTGATGCCCATCCAGCCGCCGGTGGACGTGTGCTCCTGCACCGGCTTCTTGGCCCAGCCTTTGTATTTGAGCTGCTGGGTCGTGTATTTTCCGTCCGAGCCGAAGGTGCCGATGCCGCCCTCATGCAGGATCTGGTTGGTGCCGAGGGTGCCGGGCACGCCCTGGCGCTCGATCCGGCCCCAGGGCGCGATGGCGATGGGCTGGGCGCTGAAGTTGGCGACGGTGTCGGTGACCGTGAACAGATACTGGGCGTCGATGGCGATGCGGCGCGTGAAGCGCAGGCCCGCGCCGTTGTCCCAGGTCAGGGTGACGGGGGTGGTCGGCGTCAGGGTCGCGCCCTCGGTCAGGCGCCAGGGCGTCTGCGGACCGGGCACGCCGCCGGGGACGTTGGGGCCGTTCCAGCCGAACTGGGCCTGGTAGGCGTGACGCATGCCCTCGGGGCGGAACAGTTCGACGGCCGGCGAACCGGCGTCCATCGTCTCCTGGTAGCGGGTCAGGAACAGATCATCGATCCGCGCGCCGCGCAGCGACAGCGAGCCGGTGACCGTGTCGGTCTTGATCGGCACCCGGGCCCCGCCGCGCGCGAGGGCGATGGTGCGGTCGGTGGTGAAGATGGCGGCGCTGGGCGACGGCGCGGTGATCGGCGCGCCGGCCGTCTGCTCGGCGACGGCGGCCTCCTGGGCGGCCTTCCGGCGCTGGGCCTGCGGCTCCATCACGAAATAGCTGTAGGCCAGCAGCATGATGCCGGCGATCACGACAAAGAGGATCGTGTTTCGGCTGTTGTCTTGAGGAGGCATGGAGATCAGGAATCCTGGCCGGCGTTTGCGGGCGTCGTGGGCGCAGTCTTTGGCGCCGGCCGCGGGGTCGCGAGCCTTGTAAGCGCCGATTTCACATCGTCAAGCAAACGGTCCCAGGGACGGTCGGCCGTGCCCGCTCGGGCCACGAACACATAGTCGCTGCCGGGGACCGCCAACAGGGGGGCCATGGCCCGGGCCGCCTCTTTCAGACGGCGTTTGGCGCGGTTGCGGACGACGGCGTTGCCGACCTTGCGCGTGGCGGTGAAGCCCAGCCTCACCACCGGCCTGTCGTCGCCGCGGTCCAGCCGCTGCACGACCACGGCGCCGCGGGCCTCTGAAACGCCCTTCGCGGCCGCCAGAAACTGGGGCCGCGAAGTCATGCGTTCGATTTTGAAGAGTTCGGCCATGCGCCCGAGCACAGGCGCCGGACGACTTAGGCCGTCAGGCGCTTGCGGCCCTTGGCGCGACGACGCGCAACAATCTTCTGTCCGTTCTTGGTGGCCATCCGCGAACGGAAGCCGTGACGGCGCTTGCGCACGAGTCGCGACGGCTGATAGGTCCGCTTCACGTTCGGCTCCTGGGACTGAATACAGAGGGGCGACGGAAAGACGTCCGTCGCGGGAAGGGCGGGCGTATAAGCGGCAGGGCCTGAACTGTCAACGCCAACGGCCCTTCGGCGGAGAGAGAATGAACCGGTTCAAACGCTTTGCGCCTCTGATCGTACTGGCCGGCGTCATCGCCCTGATCTTCGCCATGGGCTGGAACCGCTATCTGTCCCTGGACACCATCCGCGATCACGGCGCGGATTTCCACGCCTTCAAGGACGCCAACTACATCCTGTGCCTGCTGATCCTGATGGCCGTTTTCGCCGTCCTGACGGCCAGCGTGGTGCCCGGCGTCTTCTTCGTCACCATCACCGCCGGCTATCTGTTCGGGCCGTGGGTCGGCGGGATTTCGACCTCGATCGCCGCCACGGCGGGGGCCCTGATCGTCTATGCCGTCGCCCGGTCGGCGCTTGGCGAGGCGTTGAGGCGCAAGGCCGCACGCGACCTCGGCTTGATGAAGAAGGTGTGCGACGCCATCGACCGGGACACCTTCTGGTATGTGCTGGCCTCGCGCCTGGCGGTGGTGGTGCCCTTCCACATGATCAATATTGCGGCGGGGATCATGGCGGTGCGGCTGGGACCCTATACGATCGCGACGGTGATCGGCCTCTTGCCGGCCCACATCATCTATTGCTGGATCGGCGCGCGGTTGAACGAACTGCTCATGACCAACCCCAATCCGGATTTCCAGGCCCTGTTCGGCCAGTTCTGGGCCCCGATGGCGGGCGTCTTCGTTCTGGCGGTGATCCTGCCGTTCGGTCTCAAGGGGCTGCAGAAGGCGCTCGGCCGCAAGGTTTCGGCATGAACGGCGCAGCTTTTGAACCCAGCTTTGCGTTAAGCGGCGCATGAACCGTTTCCGGCCCCTGCTCAGCGACGCCCGGCAGGCCCTGCGCATGCCCGCCGACTGGCGTGAACGGCTGAAATTCCACGCGCCGGACGCCCTGGCCTGGCGGCTGCTGCTGCTGACCTTCGTCTTCACCGTCGTGGTCGAGATCCTGATCATCGCCCCCAGCGCGGCCAGCTTCCACGAGCGCTGGCTGCTGGACCGGCTGCAGTCGGCGGAACTGGCCTCGGTCGGGGTCGAGGCCCTGCCCTATTCCGCCGTCGAGGACGACACGGCCGAACAGCTTCTGGCCATCGGCGGGGTGCAGGCCGTGGTCGTCGGCGACCAGGGCGTGCGGCGGCTGCTGCTGCAGGCCCCCAACCTGCCGCGCACGCCCGACCTGATCGACCTTCGCCAACGCCGGCCCGTCGCCCGGACCATGGACCCCTGGCGCACCCTGTTCGGCCACCCCGACCGCTCGATCCGGGTGCAGGCGCGGCCGCGCTACCGCTCGGGCGACTTCATCGAGATTCTCGCTCCGGCCCAGCCGCTGAAGCAGGAATTGCGCGCCTTCCTGCTCAACAGCCTGCTGATGTCCCTGCTGATCTCGCTGGTGGCGGGGGGACTGCTGTACGGCGGCCTGGCCTTCCTGGTGCTGCAGCCCCTGCGGCGGGTGACCCGCTCCATCGAGCATTTCGCCCTCGACCCGGAAGCCGCCGGCGATCCGCCCAGCGACCGGCATGACGAGATCGGCCGGGTCGAGCGGGAGCTGGCGCGGATGCAGGAGGAGGTGCGGGTTTCGCTGCGCTCCCGCGCCCGGCTGGTGGCGCTGGGCGAGGCGGTCGCCAAGATCAACCACGACCTGCGCAACATGCTGACCTCGGCCCAGCTTGCATCCGAGCGCCTGGCCGACTCCCCCGATCCCGAGGTGGCCAGGGTCCTGCCGCGGCTGGAGCGGGCGCTGGGCCGCGCCGCCGCCCTGTCGCGCAACGTGCTGGAGTACGGCAAGAGCGAGGAGCCGCCGCCGCAGCGGGTCCGCATCGCCCTGTCCCCCGCCATCGCGGCGGCGGCCGAGGACGCGGGCCTGACCGCCGAGGGCGTGCGCCTGACCCGGACCCTGCCCGCCCGCTTCGCCGTCCACGCCGATCCCGACCAGCTGCACCGCATCCTCGTCAATCTGATGCGCAACGCCCGTCAGGCCATCGAAGGCGACGCCACGCGGCGGACCGGCCGAAAGGGCGTGGTGCGGGTGAGCGCCTCGGGCGACGGCGGCGATTGCGTGATCCGGATCGCCGACGACGGGCCGGGCATTCCGCCCCGCCTCTCCGAAAGCCTGTTCGAGCCCTTCGTCAGCGGCCGCGCCTCGGACGGAGCCGGCCTGGGTCTGGCGATTTCCCGCGAACTGGCGGCCAGCCATGGCGGCGAGCTGACGCTGGTGGAGACCGGGCCGACCGGCACCACGTTCGAACTGCGCCTGCCGCATTAACCGTGCGGCGCCAAATCGCGCGACCGGCGTTATGTGTGGCGGACCGCCGCGAAACCGCCCAGCTTCACGGCAACGCTTTGACTCTCCCAAGGAGCCTTCCATGACCCGCTTCACCCTCGCCGCCGTCGGCGCCCTTCTGCTCGCCGCCGCCCCGGTGCTGGCCCAGACCACCGCGCCCCAGGCCGCCGTCTCCGGCAAGGTCCGGACTTCGACCGCTCCCGCCGGATCGGAGGAATGGCTGCGCCAGCGCGGCGAAAGCTACAGCGCCGCCCCGGACGCGGAACAGGACCCGGCAGAGGTCGCCGAGACGATCCGGCTGAACGCCGGGATCGCCGCCCGCAACGCCGCCGCCGAACGCGCGGAAGCCGAGGGCGCCGCGACCTATGAGCGGGAGAGCGCCCAATGGCGCGCGGAAACCGCCCGCCTCGAAACCCAGCGCGCCCAGTATGAAGCGGACCTGGCCGCCTCCAACGCCGCCCGCGCGGCCTATGAACGGGCCCATGCGGCCTGGGAGGCCGAGGTCGCGGCGTGCGAGCGGGCCCGACGCGTCTGCGTCACCACTCCGCCGGCAAAATACTGAGGCCCGGCTGTAACCTTTCGGCCCGCTTCGTCGTAGTTTCCCTCCGGGCGCTCGCCTCGCGCCGGAGGGACCATGACCGACACCGCCGCGGATCCGCCCCTGGATGACGCCGGACGCGCCCCTGACCGGCGCGCCGACCGTCCTCTGCCGGGCGGGCGGACCGACACCTACCGCCACCCGCCGCTGGTGCGGATCAGCCACTGGCTGAACGTGGCGGCGGTGGTGGTTCTGATCATGAGCGGGCTGAACATCCTGCTGGCCCATCCGCACCTGTACTGGGGCGTGCGGTCGACCTTCGCCGATCCGTGGGTCAGCATCCCGCCGCTGCCGGACCAGCTGCTGATCCCGCAGGGGCGCAACCTGGCGGAGGCGCGCAACTATCACTTCCTGTTCGCCTGGATCTTCGTCGCCAACGGCCTCGTCTATCTGGTCTGGAGCCTGCTGGGCGGCCGGTTCGCCCGGCGCATCTGGCCGACAGGGAGGGAGCTGAAGGGGTTCGGCGCCTCCGTGGCCGAGCACGCCCGGTTCCGCTTCCCCGCTGACGATCACGCCCGCGCCTACAATGTGATCCAGAAACTGGCCTATGCGGCGATGATCCTTCTGGTCCTGCCGATGATGCTGGTCACCGGTCTGTCGATGTCGCCGGGCTTCAATGCGGTGGGCGGAATCCTGCTGGAGATCATGGGCGGGCGGCAGTCGGCGAGGACGCTGCATTTCATCGCGGCGGCGCTCATCGTCGGCTTCATCGTCGTCCACGTCGGACTGGTGATCTGGACGGGGCCGGTCAACAACATGCGGTCGATGATCACCGGCTGGTTCGTGATCCAGCCGCCCGGCTCCACGGCCGGGCCGAAGCTCCGCCGCCGGACGGATGCGGGAGACGCCTCATGAACCGCCGCCGCTGGCTGACCGGCGCCGTGGCCGCCGCCGCGACGGCCTTTCTGTCCGCCTGTGACCGGGCCGGGCTCAGCCTGGCCGAACAGGCGCGGCGAATGGGCGAGGGCCTGACCCGGCGGGCCCAGCGGCTGCTGATCCCGCGCGACGCCTTGGCCCCGACCTACAGCCGGGCGGAGATTTCGCCGGACTTCCGGGCCAATGGCTCGATCGACCCGGCGGCGGCCGACTATGTGGCGCTGAAGGCCGGCGGCTTCGCCGACTACCGGCTGGTCATCGACGGGCTGGTGGAGCGGCCGTTGTCGCTGAGCCTGGCCGAACTGCGCGCGCGCCCGGCGCAGTCCCAGATCACCAAGCATGATTGCGTCGAGGGCTGGACCTCGATCGCCGAATGGACGGGGGTGCGGCTGGAAACCCTGCTCGACGAGGCGGGCCTGAAGCCCGGGGCGAAATACATCGTCTTCCACTGTTTCGACGCCCTGGATCAGCGCGAGGACGGGGCGCGCTATTATGAGAGCATCGACCTGGTCGACGCCCGCCACCCCCAGACGATCCTGGCGTACGGCATGAACGGCGAGGCCCTGCCCGTCCCGCACGGCGCGCCCCTGAGGCTCAGGGTCGAGCGGCAGATCGGCTACAAACACGCCAAATACATCCGTCGGATCGAGGCGGTGGAAAGCTTCGGTCACATCGGCGGGGGCAAGGGCGGATACTGGGAAGACCGCGGCTATGAGTGGTTCGCGGGAATCTGATCGACAACGACCGTGGCCCCGACGACGATGGATCCTCGATCCGCGATCACGGCCGGGACACGACCGTTGACGAACGTGAGGGGGAATTCTGTTGATCCGATTTGCGGGCGTTCTGGCCCTTTCCACGATGCTGATCGCGGCGACCGCCGGCGCGCAGGAACGGGTCGATCCCGAGTGGACCGCCAAGCCCGACGCAGCGGCCATGAGCGAAGCCTATCCGACATTCGCTGCCATGGCCGGGCTGGACGGCCATGTGACCCTGAGGTGCGGGGTGTCGCCTGACGGCGTCCCGTCGCTTTGCCGGGTCGTGGCAGCCCGCCCGGCGGGTCTGGGCTTTGATCGGGCGGGCCTTTCGCTGGCTTCGCTGTTCCGGGTGAGCCAAGCTCCTCTGGACAACACGACGGTCCCGGGCACGGTTCAATTCACCATCCGCTTCCGCATGGGGGAGGACGAAGCGCCGCTGCCGTGGACCGATCCGGAACCGACGCCCGAACACCTGGCCAACGCCCGCCTCTTCGTGGAACAGCTGGAATCCTGGAAGGTCCGGGACGACGGCCAATCATTCGAGACCATGAACCTGGATGTTGATCCGGCCCAGGAACCGCGCGTTCGGACGATCGTACTCGCGGTCAAGGCCGACCTGCTGGAGCAGGAGAAGCAGGGCGGGGCGATCATGCTTGCTCGCCTGCTCACGGCCGAACAGCTGGCCGACGCCATGGCGGGGGCAGAGCCGCCCGACGTGCCGGACGACCGGGAGATCCGGGCCAGTGACGCCTGGTTCCAGATGAACATCGATTCCGCCAAGCGGTTGAAACAGCTCTATTGCGCCGAGTTCGACTGCTCCCAGACGGCGCCGGAACCCGCGCCAGCGGCGGCGCCCTGACTTTTACAGCAGAACCTCTGCCCGCCGGCGGTCGCTTTCCAGCCCCGCGTCGATGACCTCCATGACCTCGAGCGCCTGCTCCGGCGGGACGGGGTTGGGGCCCTCGCCGCGCAGGGCGGCGGCGATCCCCGCATAGAAGGCGGGATAGTCGCCCGCCGGGCCCGGCGCGGAGGCGCGGGCGCCGGTCTCGCCGTCGACGAAGATCGCCGGGGCCGCATCGACGCCCCAGCCGGGCGCGCCGACCGGCTGCCCCGCCTTGAGCTGGTCTTCCTGCACGTCGAGGCCCGACTTGAGCCAGCTGCCCCCCGTCCCATGGACGGCGAAACGGACGTCGGGCGCGGCGATGACCATGGCGGCGTTCAGTTCGACCCGCAGGCCCTCGGCGTATCGCAGGGTCGCCCGCGCCCGGTCGGGACTCAGGCCGCCTTCGCGCTGGATCGACAGATCGCAGGTCACGCCCGACGGGCGGCCGAACAGGACCAGCATCTGGTCGATCAGGTGCGGACCCAGATCCAGCCAGACGCCGCCCCCCGGCCCCTCGCGCCACCGGTCGCGGACGACGGGACGGTGGCGGTCGAAGCGGGTCTCGACGGTGACGATCCGACCCAGCCGACCGCTCGCGATCGCGGCCTTCAGGGCCAGGAAGTCGGCGTCCCAGCGGCGGTTGTGAAAGACCGACAGCAGCAGGCCCTTTGACCGCGCCAGGCTCACGGCCCGGGCCGCGTCGGCGTGGGTCAGGGCGAAGGGCTTGTCGACCACCACCGCCTTGCCCGCGTTCAGCGCCGCCTCGGCCTGGGCCGCATGCAGGGCGTCGGGCGTGGCGAGCACAACAAGGTCGATCGCGGGATCGGCCAGCACGGCTTCGAGCGACGGCGCGACCCGGACTCCGGGCCAGACGGCGGCGACGTCGGCCGGCCGGCTGCTGACGATCGTATGCAGCGTCAGGCCGGGCTCGGCCGCGACCAGCGGCGCATGGAAGGTCCGGCCGGCGTTGCCGAAGCCGACGACGGCGACGTTCAGCGGCCGGCCCAGGGGCTCAGGCCTCCGCGCCCTCGGCCCGCTTCTTCATCATGGCGTCGAAGCTGCCCCAGACCCCTTCGGCCCCGTGCCAGGCGCCGGTGGTGGCGGCCTTGGAGTATTCGGTGGCGCGGGCCTCGAAGAAGTTGGCGTGTTCGACGCCCGACAGCAGCGACTGCAGCCAGGGCAGCGGGTTTTCCTTGACGCCGTAGACTTCCGGCAGGTGCAGCTGGCGCAGGCGCCAGTCGGCGATGAAGCGGATGTACTGTTTGATGTCGTCCGGCGTCATGCCGTTCACGGGGCCCATCTCGAAGGCCAGGTCGATGAAGCGGTCCTCCATCTCGACCACCGTCTTGCAGCAGTCGACGATGTCGGCGGCGACCTCGGGCGTGACGGCGCCCGTCTCCTTGTTGAAGGCGTGGTACAGCTTGATGATGCCTTCGCAGTGCAGGCTCTCGTCGCGGACCGACCAGCTGACGATCTGGCCCATGCCCTTCATCTTGTTCTGGCGCGGGAAATTCATCAGCATCGCGAACGAGGCGAACAGCTGCAGCCCCTCCGAGAAGCCGCCGAACATGGCCAGCGTCCGGGCGATGTCGGCGTTGGTCTCGACCCCGAACCGGCCCATGAAGTCATGCTTGTCGCGCATGGCCTCGTATTCCATGAAGGCGCCGAACTCGCTCTCGGGCATGCCGATGGTCTCGAGCAGAAGGGCGTAGGCCGCGATGTGGATGGTCTCCATGTTGGCGAAGGACGCCAGCATCATCTTGACCTCGGTCGGTTTGAACACCCGACCGTATTTTTCCATGTAGTTGTCCTGCACCTCGATGTCGGCCTGGGTGAAGAAGCGGAAGATCTGGGTCAGCAGGTTGCGCTCGGACGGCGTCAGATTGACCGCCCAGTCCTTCATGTCCTCGCCCAGCGGCACCTCTTCGGGCATCCAGTGGACCTGCTGCTGCTTCTTCCACATGTCGAAGGCCCACGGGTAGCGGAACGGCTTGTAGGCCGCCGACGGCGTGAGCAGGCCGGGGGTCGCGCCCCCCTTGGGCGTTTTGATCGAGACGTGCGCGTTCATGGGTACTGGGCTCTGGTCGGCGAATCCGAGGGTGGGATCACCATGCGGTCGGACGGGGCCGGCGCCAAGCCGAATTGCGGCTATATTGCGATCACTTTTTCCGCGACCGCTAGATGTGGTGTTCCCGGGACAGGCAGTTGGGGATGCGGCTGGGGACAAGCCCAAGGCCGGTCTATGGCTGCTGCGGGAACTCTCGGGCGCGGAAAGCGTCGCCGCGGCGTAGGCTGGTCCGTCGAAGGAGAGCCGTCATGACCTACACTGTTTACGGCGCCGCGGGTTCCGGCTCGGTCCCCGTCGAGGCCGCCCTGACCCTGATCGGCGCGCCCTATCGCGTGATCGAGGCCGTGACCTGGGAGGGGGAGGCCGAGCGCGACAAGGTGGCCCCGGTCAATCCGATGCGGCAGATCCCGGCCCTGATCACGCCCGAAGGCGAGACCGTCACCGAGAGCGCGGCCATCCTGATCTGGCTTGCGGAACAGCATCCCGAGGCGGCGCTGGGGCCCGAGCCGTGCGACCCGCGGAGGGCCCAGTTCCTGCGCTGGATGACCTTCATCCCGGCGTCGGTCTATTCGATGTACTGGGTCCGCGACGAGCCGTCCCGGCTGGGCGGCGACGACCCCGCGGCGCAGCAGACCATCCTCGGGCGCACGGCGGAACGGATCGCGGAATGCTGGGGCAGGATGGAAAGCCAGATCGTCCCCGACCGTTTCCTTCTGGGCCCCGAGCCGACTGTGCTTGATCTGTATGTCGCCGTGGCCAGCCGCTGGACCCCGCACCGGAAGCGGTTCCACGAGGTCGCGCCGCGCATGGGCGCCGTCATGCGACGCGTCGACGCCCTGCCGGAGCTTGAAGCCTTCTGGGCCGAGCGCTTCCCGCTGACGGGAAAATACGGGAGCTAGGCCGCCTCGGCGTCGACCGAGACATGCGCGTCCGGCAGGTCGCCGGACAGGGCGCGGTTCACGACGGCCAGCAGGCCGGCCTGGTTGATCGGCTTGGCCATGTGGGCGTTCATGCCGGACGCGAGGCAGCGGGCCACGTCCTCGGGCATGGCGTCGGCGGTCATGGCCACGACGGCGATGTCGTGCTCGGGTCCCGGCAGGGCCCGGATGCGGCGCGTGGCCTCCAGACCGTCCATCAGCGGCATGCGCACGTCCATCAGGACCAGATCGAACGGCTGGGCGGCGACGGCGTCGATCGCGTCCTGGCCGTCGCAGACCTCGACCACGTCGCAGCCGAAGGCCTCGAGCATGATGCGGGCGACTTCGCGGTTGACCGGATGGTCGTCGACGACCAGCACGCGGGGCGTCGCCGCGGCGGTTTCGCCGGCTCCGTCGTCGCGGATCCCGGGTGCGGGACGTTCCGTTTCGGCCGTCGCGTCGGCGGCGCGCGGCAGCGGCAGGTTGATGATGAAGGTCGATCCCTCGCCCGGCCGGCTGTCGACGTCGATGCCGCCGTTCAGACGGCGAACGTGGCGCGCCACCAGGGCCAGACCCAGGCCGGCGCCGCAGTGGCTGCGGCGGATCGAGGCGTCGCCCTGGGCGAAGGCCTCGAACAGGCTGGGCAGCAGCGCCGGCTCGATGCCCGATCCGGTGTCCGAAACGCGAATGCAGACACCGTCGGGGGACCGGTCCAGACGGACGGTTATCTCACCCTGTTCGGTGAATTTGACCGCATTGGCGATCATGGGATGAAGCGTCTGGCGCAGCGCCCGGCGGTCGCACATGAAGCGCGCGTTCGCCGGCAGACGGTCGTCGATCGTCAGGCTCAACCCCTTGGCGTCGACCGCGGCCCGGCTGGGCGCGGTCGCCTCGCGCGCCACCGCGGCGAGATCCAGCGCCTCGGGCGAGACGGCGTCGTCGCCGCGGGCGAAGTCCAGAATGTCCTCGACCAGCATCAGCAGGCCGTCGCTGGACTCCCGTATCTGGCGCGCCTGGCGCAAGGCGGTGGCGTCCAGTCCCGGCCGGCTGGCCAGGACGTCGGCAAAGCCCGCGACGCCGTTCAGGGGCGTGCGCATCTCGTGACTCATCATCGCCAGGAAGCGCGAGCGGGCGGCGGAGGCGTCCTCGGCCTTGCGACGGGCGTCCTGGGCCGCGACCGTCCGGGCCCGCAGACGCGCCTCGAGCCGGCGGCGCTCGGTCATGACCGTCGAGACCGGCAGCACGGTCACCACCATGGCCAGCAGGAAGAGATTGTAGACGCCCAGCCTGCGCAGCATCGGCGATACTGTTTCGAGGCCGGGCAGGTCCATGAGGCGGGTCAGATGGACCGGACCGTGTCCGGTCATGGTCGCGACGCCGCTGACGGCGGTCAGGCCGATCAGGGCGATCGCCGTCGTGGTCGGCGACAGCCGCAGGGCGATCAGCAGCATCGGCAGGAAACACAGGAAGCCGAGGGGCGCATCGTTCTGCCAGAACGTCAGGGCGGTCACGGCCAGCATGACGGCGATCAGGGCGGTCGCCTCGGGCCAGCGGGCGCGGGTGGTTCCATGGAACCGGTGGGCGCGGGCCATCAGCAGCAGCACCGGGGTCACCAGCAACAGGCCCAGCAGCTCGACGATGACGAAGGAATAGATGTTGAAGGCGCCGGCGGCGGTGAGCGGCGTCTGGCGGATCAGCATGGTGACGCCGTAGCCGAGGGCCGCCGTCGCGGCGACCGCGGGCAGGGCGGCGAACAGACCGAAGGCGAACAGCCGCCGCGGGCGGCGCATGTCCAGGGCGGCGCCGCAGACGCGCCGCGCCAGCAGGGCGGCGAGGGTCGCCTCGCCCAGGTTCATCACGGCGTTGAGCCACATCAGCATGCCGGCGTCGCCGCGAATGGCGTTGCTGAACAGGTTGATCAGGAAGCAGGCCAGCACGACCGTGATCGCCGGCCGCCGGTGCAGCTGCAGCAGGGCCGCCGCCATGATTCCGTTGGAAAGCCAGATCAGGACCGCGCCATAGGTGGCCACGCTCCAGTGGCCGATCAGCTGCGAGCCGGCGAACAGCAGCACATAGGCCCAGGCGGGCGGACCGGCGACGCGGCCCGCTTCATGCCTGAATAAACGCCAACGACCCTTCAACCCGAGCCTCCCCGGCCCCTTACTGGAACAGCCGGAGCGTTAGGGTGAATGCGTAAACAAATCCGTCTCATCCGCGACGCGGGGCCGCCGCAGGAACCGGGGGGCGACCGGAGCCGTTTCCAGACCCGCGCCGTCACCGGCCGGGAATGGAGAGCCGGATCATGTCAGACACCGTCGCCGACCCCAGTTTCCATCCGCCGCAAGAGGCGGTGGCCTTCTATGAGGAATCGCTGCGGCTGCTGAAGGAGAGCGGCATCCCCTTCCTGCTGTCGGGCACCTATGCGGTGACGGCCTATACCGGCATCCAGCGGCCCACCAAGGATCTGGACGTCTTCTGCAAGCCCGGCGACTACCCCCGCATCCTCGCCTTCTTCCAGGCCCGCGGCTACCGCACCGACGTCGAGGACGAGCGCTGGATCGCCAAGGTCTGGAAGGACGAGAAGCATTTCTTCGACGTGATCTTCGCCATGTCGAACGGCACGATCGCGGTCAACGACGCCTGGTTCGGGCCCGACACCATCGAGGTCTACGGCCACAAGGTCACCATCACCTCGCCCACCGCCCTGATCCTGTCCAAGGTCTTCATCCAGGACCGCTATCGCTACGACGGGGCGGACGTGAACCACATCATCCTCAAACAGTCGGCCGCCATCGACTGGAAGAGCCTGCTGGACCAGATGGACCTCTACTGGGAGGTGCTGATGGCGCATCTGCTGAATTTCCGGTTCGCCTATCCGACCGAGCGGGACAACATCCCGGCCTGGCTGATGCATGAGCTGACCGAGCGGCTGCGCGCCCAGGTCGATCTGCCGGCGCCGCGCGTGAAGGTGTGCCGCGGCCGGCTGTTCAGCGCCCGCGACTATATCTCGGACATCTCGGAGTGGGGCTTCGGCGACATCGTCGGCAAGGGGCTGGAGGAACGCCATGACCCCATCCACTGATCCTTCCACGGCGGAGAGCGCCAGCACGGGCGGGGACCCGCAAACACCGCAGCCGGGCATGGAGGCGGGGCCGAAGAAGAAGCTGCGCGTCGCGGCCGTCGGCGACCTGCACGTCGGCGAAACCCACGACCGCCCTCACCGGGAACTGTTCGACCGGGTGCATGAGGACGCCGACGTCCTGTGCCTGTGCGGCGACCTGACCAATTTCGGCAAGACGCGCGAGGTGGAGATCCTTCTGGAGGATCTCAGGGCCTGCAAGATCCCCATGGTCGGCGTGCTGGGAAACCACGAGCACGAGTGCGGACAGCCCGACCATGTGACGAAGCTGCTGTGCGACGCCGGGGTCAAGATGCTGACCGGCCAGGCCTATGAGATCGAGGGCGTCGGTTTCGCGGGCGGCAAGGGGTTCATCGGCGGCTTCGGCCGCTACATGCTGAGCCCGTTCGGCGAGGCCTCCATCAAGGCCTTCGTGCAGGAGGCGGTCGAGGACGCCAATGGCATCGAGAATTCGATCCGCATGCTGCGCACCGAACGGTCGGTGGTGCTGCTGCACTATTCGCCCGTGGTCGACACGGTGATGGGCGAGCCGCCCGAGATCCACGCCTTCCTCGGCTCGTCGCGGCTGGGCGAGACCATCGACCGCTATGACAACATCAGCCTGGTGGTGCACGGCCACGCCCACCGCGGCGCGCCGGAGGGCCGCACCAACAAGGGGGTGCCGGTCTACAACGTCGCCCTGCCCGTGCTGCGGACCCTGGGCGACACGCCCTACAGGGTGTTCGAGGTCTGAAACGCCGTGCGCGGCTGGAAACGCCGCCAGATCGCCCAGAGCAGCAGGGCCGCCAGGATGCCGAGGGCGTCGGCCAGCAGGTCGCCCCAGCTCGCGTCGCGGCCGACCATGCCCTGAACGATCTCGACCGCCCCGCCCAGCGCCAGCGCCGACAGCGCGGCCAGGGTGCGGGGAAGGCGGCGCCACAGAACGCCAATGCTCCAGAGGATGAGGCCGAACGAGACGAAGTGCGCGGCCTTGTCCCAGATGTTACTTGCGGCCTCGATGTTCTGGAACGGACCAATCATCGAGCCGACGACGACAACCAGCAGGACAACCGCCGTCAGGCGGATCATGAACTTCATCGTCGGGAACACTCGGCGGCGGGAGGAACGGGCTTCTATCAGTGCGCGAGCAGAACCCACACCCCGGTTGCGGCGAACCCTAGAGCCGCGGCGAGGCGAATCCATGTCAGAGGCAGCTTGCGGGCCGCGGCCTCGCCCAGCAGCACCGCCGGGCCGTTGACCAGCATCATGCCCAGCGTCGAACCGGCGACCACCAGCGGCAGGCTCTGGAACTGCGCCGCCAGCATGGCGGTGGCGACCTGGGTCTTGTCGCCCATCTCGATCAGGAAGAAGGCGGCGGTGGTGGTCCAGAAAACGCCGGCGAAGGTCTTTTCGGTCATGTCCGGCTCCTCGTCGAACCGGTCGGGGATGAGAGCCCAGGCGGCGAAGCCGATGAAGGCCAGGCCAACGCCCCAGCGCAGCCATTCGGCGTCCATGAACCGCGCCAGCACGGACCCGGCGAGGGCCGCGAAGGCGTGATTGGCCACCGTGGCCGCCAGGATGCCGAGGATGATGGGCAGCGGACGCCGCCATGTCGCCGCCAGCATGATGGCCAGCAGCATGGTCTTGTCCCCGATCTCCGCGATGGAGACGAGGCCGGTCGAAATCAGGAAGGCTTCCAACTCAGCTTCATGCGCGGGGGTTCGGCGGACAGACCATTGGCGTTCGCAGCCGGCCCCCGCGTGGTGGCGCCCTGCGAAGCCAGCGGTCTTGCCA
>NZ_JAKFEB010000092.1:0-4148 GCF_036677305.1 Brevundimonas sp.
GCCTTCGGCCGCGCCCGCGCCCGCAGCGCCCACCGCGACCACCCGCCCGGCCGCGCCGGGCACGACCGCGCCCAACGGCCAGCCCGCCGCCACGACGACCACGATCGCCTCACCGCCGGTGCCCAATCCGACGGACGGACAGGTCGACCGGCAGGCGGATCCTTCGCGCGTCACGCCGCCGGTCGATACGCCCGACCCGGCCGACGATGACGAAGACGCCCCCGCGCCCGCCCCGACGCCCGGCGGCTGAGCTCCGGCAGCCTGAGACAGCGGCGGCGGACCCGCGTCCGCCGCCGTTTCCGCCTTAACCGCCGGACAACCGGTGTTTGCTAGGCTGCCGGCATGGAAACGCTCTCCCGATCCCAGATCGCCGCCTTCGAGGCCGTGTTGAACCGGATCCCGGCCGAGGACCGCGCCCGCCTCCACGCCCTCAAGGCCGCCGCCGCCGCCGCCGCCGGGGCGTCTGCCCCGCACTGGGACTTCGACCAGCCCGGCCATCGCGCCGAGGAGGCCCTGGCCGAGGCCTTCGGGTCAGCGCTGACCGACGCTCACCGCCGCGCCCTGATCGCCGTCTGGGCGCTGGAGATGCCGGCCCGCGTGCCCGCCGCGGACCTGCCGTCCGCGGTGCACGAACTCTATCCCGAATGGATCCAGCGCCTCGCCGACTTCCTGACTGCAGCGGCCGATCCCTACGACCGCGACTTCTGGGCCAAGGACGTGCGCATCTCGCTGGTCCTCAGCGTGCCCGGCGCCCGCACCCAGATGATCGACCTCAGCTCGCCCATGGGCCCCGGGCAGGTCCTGCGCCACGCCCGCGAGGGCTGGGGCTGGTCGGTGATCCCGGCCTACGCCTCCGCCCAGGCCTGGAAGCCCTGGCTGGAGGTTCACACCGAAAGCCGCGAACTGTCCGATTTCAACGAGGCCGGCTGGGACCGCGCCTGGGCCACGGCGGCCGAGATCTGCAAGCGCCGCCCCGCGATGGCCGGCATGCTGGGCTCCAGCTGGTTCTACGACCCGCCGCTGGAGCAGATCAGCCCGCGCCTGGCCTATCTGCGGGTCAATCCGCTGAAAAACGGCGCCTTCCTGCTGCATCAGGGTCCAGGCGAGATCCACACCCGGCGCGCCGCGACCTCCTCACCGACCCGTGCCGCCATGATCGAAAAGGGCGAATACACCGCCCGCTCGTGGATCGTCGCCTGGCCGAGGGCCGCGCTGATCAAATGGGCCGATGCGCGCAAGATGCAGCAGGCGATGGCGGAAGCCGCCTAGGCCGTCACCACGCCCCAGGCCGCCCCGACCGGCAACACTTCCAGCCCGGCGGCCTTCGCCGCCCGCAGCACCCGGTCCAGATCGTCGGGCGTGCAGCCATAGTCCGTCGGCCGGTCCGATACGTCGTGGCCATAGGCGTTGAGCCAGCCCTTCGACGCCGCCGTCTGCGCCATCAGCGCCTCGAGGTGGTATCCGGGCAGCCGACGGCTCTCCAGGCCGATGCTCTTGATCAGGGCCCGGTCCTCGCGCCCGGCGTTGACCCCGTCGCGCACCCCGCGCGCCATGGCGAACCGTTCGCGCACGACCCGCTTGGCTCCGATCGTCGCATCCCCGAACGGCCAGGCGAAGGTCGTCATCCGGCGCCCGTCCAGCCGCTCGGCCACCCAGGCGGCGTTGGCGTCCAGGCTCAGACTGAGGGCCTCCGCATCCATCCGCAGCACGCTGGTGTGGCCGAAGGTGTGGCAGCCGACCTCGTGTCCCGCCTCATCCAGCGCCTGCAGATGCGCCACCTGGAACTGGTCGCGGTCCATGTTCCGCCCGCCGGCCAGCCCGCCGCACACATAGTAGGTCGCCTTCACCCCGTGCTGCGCCAGCACCGGCCCGGCCTCGGTCCAGGCGCTGGCGGGAATGTCGTCGAAGCTCAGCGAGAACACGCCCCGCGGCGACGCGATCGTCACCGGGTCGATGTCGAGATAGCGCGCGGCCCGCCGGCGCATCTGGTCGATTGGCTTCATGGCTACGATCTGTAGCCAATGCCGCTTAAGGAAGCGTAGGCGGGCCTTCGCCTTGCCCGGCAAAGGCCGCCCGTCTAGGGTCCGCGGCCTTCTTCCCCGGACGAAAAAGCCTGCCCGTGACCACCGAACCGCTCGCCTTCCAGGACCTGATCCTCACCCTCCACAAATACTGGGGCGATCAGGGCTGCGCGATCCTCCAGCCCTATGACATCGAGGTCGGGGCCGGAACCCTGCACCCCGCGACGGTGCTGCGCGCGTTGGGCCCCCGCCCGTGGAAGGCCGCCTACGTCCAGCCCAGCCGCCGCCCCGGAGACGGCCGATACGGCGAAAATCCCAATAGATTACAGCACTATTACCAGTATCAGGTGATCCTGAAACCGAACCCCGAAAACCTGCAGCAGCTCTATCTCGGCTCGCTGGCGGCCATCGGCATCGATCCGAAACTGCACGACATCCGCTTTGTCGAGGATGACTGGGAGAACCCCACCGTGGGCGCCTGGGGTCTGGGCTGGGAGGTCTGGTGCGACGGCATGGAGGTGACGCAGTTCACCTATTTCCAGGGCGTCGGCGGCATCGAGGTCGACATGGTCTCGGGCGAACTGACCTACGGGCTGGAGCGTCTGGCCATGTACGTCCAGGGCGTCGACAACGTCTACGATCTGAAGTTCACCAAGGAAGGCCTGACCTATGGCGAGGTCTTCCTCGAGAACGAGCGTCAGCAGTCGGAAGCGAATTTCCACGGCTATGACGTCGACGGGCTGAAGCGGCGGTTCGAGGACATGGTGGCCGAGGTCTCGAACCTGCTGGCCATGAAGGGTCCGCAGGATCAGGCGCTGGTCCTGCCGGCCTATGACCAGGTGCTGAAGGCCAGCCACCTGTTCAACCTGATGGACGCCCGCGGCGCCATCGCCGTCGCCGAACGCCAGAGCTACATCGGCCGCATCCGCGATCTCTGTAAGGCCTGCGCGACCGAATGGGTCGAGCAGGAAAGGGGGCGCGCGTAATGGCCCAGCTGCTGATCGAACTGTTCTCGGAAGAGATCCCCGCCCGCATGCAGCAGGGCGCCGCGCGCGACCTCGAACGGATGGCCTCGGAACGGCTGAAGGCGGCTGGGCTGACGTATGAGGCGCTGACGACCTTCGCCGGACCGCGCCGGCTGACGCTGGTGGTCGAGGGCCTGCCGGCCGCGACGCCGGACCGCGAAGAGGAGCTGAAAGGCCCCCGCACCTCGGCGCCCGAACAGGCGCTGGAAGGCTTCCTGCGCAAGACCGGCCTGACGAAGGATCAACTGAGCGAACGCGACGGCGTCTGGTTCGCGGTCGTCAGCGAGAAGGGCCGGCCCACCACCGCCCTGATCCCGGAGATGGTCGACGGAATCGTGCGCGGCTTCCCCTGGCCCAAGTCCATGCGCTGGGGCTCGGGCGCGCTGCGCTGGATCCGGCCGCTGAAGCGGATCGTCGCGCTGTTCGACGGCCATGTGGTTCCGTTCGAGATCGACGGGATCGCCTCGGGCGCTGCCACCGAGGGCCACCGCTTCATGGGCCCGGCCCAGCCGTTCGCGGTGAAGGATTTCGCCGACTACCGCGCGAAGCTGGAGAAGCATTTCGTCCTGCTGGACGTCGTCGACCGCAAGCTGCGCATCCTCGAGGGCGCGCAGAAGGCCTGTTCGGCCAGGGGGGTGGCGCTGGTCGACGACGACGGCCTGCTGGACGAGGTGGCGGGGCTGGCCGAATGGCCGACGCCGATCCTGGGCGACATGGACCCGCAGTTCCTGACCCTGCCGCCGGAGGTGATCCGGCTGTCGATGAAGGTGCACCAGAAATATTTCGCCGTCCGCGATCCCGCGACCCACGGCCTGGCCCCGCATTTCGTCGTGGTGGCCAATGTCGAGGCCACCGACGGCGGCAAGGCCCTGTCCGCCGGCAACAGCCGCGTCCTGTCGGCCCGTCTGGATGACGCCCGCTTCTTCTGGGACGAGGACCTGAAGACCGGCTTCGAGGCCTGGTCGAGGAAGCTGGAAGGCGTCACCTTCCACGCGAAGCTGGGGACGCTGGCCGAACGCGTCGACCGCATCGCCGCCTTGGCCCGCGAGATCGCCCCGCTGGTCGGCGCCGATCCGGATCAGGCCGAGGCGGCCGCGCGTCT
>NZ_JAKFEB010000093.1:0-30188 GCF_036677305.1 Brevundimonas sp.
TTCCTCAAGGACGTCGCGCCCCTGCCGGGCCGGAACCTGAGGGTGGGCGTCAGCTACCGCTTCTGACGAGCGCCTGTTAACCGCGTCCGACGCCGGCCGGGCGAGCCGGTTTGCGGCGCTGTTGGGACTGCGCTAGAAGCGCGCTTCCCTTACTTCCAGAGCCTGATCGCGTTCATGACCGATACAACCGCCGCCTCGCCCCTGCAGGGCAATGTTCTGTTCTACGCACAGCCCGAGCCGCTGTCGCTCGAAGTCCATGGCGCCCTCGGGGTCGACGCCGTCGACAAGCCCTACGCCTTCGTCGCCCAGACCAATCTGGTGCCGCTGATGGTGACGGAGTTCGCACCCGCGGCCCTGACCTATCCGGTGATCTTCGTCGGCGAGAACAAGCAGCCGGTCGCCGTGATGGCCCTGCGCGGCGGCGAGAACCTGTTCGTCAGCGATGACGGCGAGTTCCGCGCCGAGGCCTACATCCCGGCCTACGTCCGCCGCTATCCGTTCGTCTTCGCCAACGACGATGCGCAGAACCGCATGATCCTGTGCGTCGACCGCGCCGCGCCTTTCATCAAGGAAGGCGGCTCGACGCCGCTGTTCGTCGACGGCCAGCCGTCGCCCTACACCCAGCAGGCGATGGAGTTCTGCAATAATTTCGAGCAGGAGCGCCTGCGCACCGAGGCCTTCCTCAAGCTGCTGACCGACATGGACCTTCTGGACACGCGCGAGGCCATCTTCACGCCGCGCAACCCGGACGGCAGCGTCGCCCCGGCCCAGAAGATCGCGGAGTACTACGCCGTCTCGGAAGAGAAGCTGAAGGCCCTGTCGGCCAAGAAGCTGGCCGAACTGCGCGACAACGGCGCCCTGGGCCAGATCTACGCCCACCTGGTCTCGCTGCTGGGCTGGGATCGCCTGATCGCCATGGCCTTCCAGAAGGCCGCCGCTTCGCAGCCGGCCGCCGGCAACGCGTAAGAGTGGCTAGTGGCTAGTGGCTAGTGGCTAGTGGCTAGTGGCTAGTGGCTAGTGGCTAGTGGCTAGTGAAGCCCGCGCCACTCGCTTCCAGAAGAACAAAAAGAAGCCCCGTCCGGTTCGCCCGGGCGGGGCTTTTCCTTGGCGATCCAAAAACGGCCGAGCTCCACTAGCCACTCGGCGCGTCAGCGCCGGGCCAGCAGCGCCCGGGTCAGGCACGAGAACACCAGCCGACCCGCCTCGTCGAGCAGGTCGTGCTGGGCGATGACGATGCCCTTTTCGTCCCCGACCGGATCCTTGCCCATCACCGTCATGCGGCCGCGCATCAGTTCGCCCGGGGGCGGATTACGCATGAAGCGCAGGCCGTCGACGGCCAGAACCTTGGACTGGGCCCAGCCCGAGGCCTTGTCGGCGAAGATCCGGCTCCACAGCGCATAGACCATGGCGTCGGGCGCGCCATACGAGATGTCCCAGCCCGGCGAGAACCGTTCGACGAAGACGTCCAGGGCCGCCGCATCGACCATGCAGGCGCCCAGGGAGATCACCTCGCCGACGCCCAGGTCTTCGAAATGGACGTGCAGCGGCTCGGTCATGTCCAGTCCCGTCAGGCGGTCGGTTCTTCGGATACGCGAACCAGCAGCTTGCCGTCATGGTCGCCCGTGAACAAGCGGTTCAGCGAACCCAGCGCGCCCTCGAGGCCGTCGTCGACGTGGACCTTCCACTTCACCGTGCCGTCAGCCAGCCAGGGGCCCATCTCGGCCACCATCTCGCGACCCCTGTGGACGTAATCGAGGACGAGGAAGCCCTGGACGTTCAGCCGGTGGGTGATGATGCGCGAGAAATTGGGCGAGGGCGGCATCTTCGTCGCGTTATAGGCCGAGATCAGGCCGCAGACGGCCATCCGGCCGTGGGTCTTCAGCCGGTTGAAGACGGCGATCATGATGTCGCCGCCGACGTTCTCGAAATTCAGGTCGACGCCGTCCGGGGCCAGGCGGTCCAGGGCCTCGCCGACATCCTCGTTCTTGTAGTCGATCGCGGCGTCGAACCCGAGCTCCTCTGTCAGCCAGCGGCATTTTTCGGGACCGCCCGCTATGCCGATGACGCGGCAGCCGCGCGCCTTGGCCACCTGGCCGGCGATCGATCCCACGGCGCCCGCGGCGGCGGAGATGACCATGGTCTCGCCGGCCTTGGCCTTCAGCACGTCGGTGACGCCGAAATAGGCGGTCATGCCGGTCATGCCCAGGACGCTGAGATTGGCGGTCAACGGCATGCCGGGCGCGCGATGCACCGGGCGCAGCTCCATCTCGTTGACCACCGCATAGTCGGACCAGCCGCCCGACAGGGGCGTGACCACGTCGCCGGCCCGGAACCGGCTGGACCGGCTTTCCTCGACCACGCCGAGGGTCAGGCCGCGCATCACCCCGCCGATCGGCACCGGCGGCAGATAGCCTTCCGCGTCATTCATCCAGGTGCGGTTGGTGGGGTCCAGCGACAGATAGACGGTGCGGACGAGGACCTGGGATTCCTTCAGGGCGGGAACGGGCGCTTCCACCAGTTCCAGATCGCCGGCCTTGATGAGGCCCTTGGGGCGCTGGCGCAGCACCCACTGACGATTGACGCGAGCCATGACGATCTCCGGGTTTTCTTTGTGGACGCGCCATAGTCAGCAAGCCGGGTCGCCTGTCCAGCCGGAGCAAAGAAAAAGGCGGACCGTTTCGGGTCCGCCTTGAGTCGCATCATCGAGAATGAGGCGCGGAGGCGACAGACTGGATTTCTCCAGTCTCAAGTCGGGGGGGCGTCGCCGCCTCCGCATTTCGATAACGGAGGCCCGGGGCTTCGGTTCCGGGTCCTGGAAGGATTTTTTCGCCCGGAGGACGGGGCCCGGAACGGCTACGCTGGACGGTGCGTTCATCAGGCCTATCCCAGCCCTGACGGAGCCGAGCCATGACCCATGAATCTCCCCACGACAAGGCGGCCGACGCCGTCCATGAAGGCCGCCCCGTCGAGGCCCAGTACGTTCGCGGCGGTCGAGGCGGCGTGCGGATTCTGACCCTTCTGGTCGTCTCTCTGGCGGCTGTCGCCATCCTGCTGCTGGGCATGTGGTTCGTCAGCCAGGGCGGTTTCGCCGCCACCAACGCCAACGACGGGGATCAGGCGGTCGACGCCCAGGCCTTCAAGGGCGACGCAGCCACGCCGCCGACGGCCGACGCGCCGACGACTGCGGCCGGCGAGCCGACAAGTCCGCCCGCCGGCGAAGCCCCGAACGTCAATGCGCCCGCTGTCGCCCCGCCCGCAGAGGCTGAAGCCCAGCCTCACTGAGGCGGCGCCGGCCGACAAAAAAAGCCCCGGTCCTGCGACCGGGGCTTTTCCTTTGTCCGGAGAGAAGGCTTACGCCGCCGCCTTCTGGCGCGACGGATGGAAGAACAGCGCCTGGCTGATCGCCGCCTTCACCGTTTCCGGCTGGAAGGGCTTGGTGATCAGGAAGGTCGGCTCCGGCCGTTCGCCGGTCAGCAGACGCTCGGGGAAGGCGGTGATGAAGATCACCGGCACGTCGATCCGCTTGAGGATGTCCTTGACCGCGTCGATGCCCGACGATCCGTCGGCCAGCTGGATATCGGCCAGGACCAGGCCCGGACGGTGGCGGGCGACGGCGTCGACGGCCTCGTCATGGGTGGTGGCGGTGCCGGTGACGCGGTGGCCCAGTTCCTTCACCAGGCTTTCGATGTCGGCCGAGATGATGGCCTCGTCCTCGATGATCAGGACGTCGGTGGCCAGTTCGGCGTCGATGTCCGACTGAGCTTCCGAGATCAGGCGTTCGACGTCGAAGGCGTCGGCGTCCAGGATCTGGGCGGCTTCGGACGGGGTGAACCCTTCCAGGGCGGTCAACAGGAAGGCCTGGCGCGAACGCGGGGCGATCCGCATCAGACGGCGCGAGGCGTCGTCGTTGCGGTTTTCCAGCCCGCTCTTGTCTTCCAGCTGGGCGCCCGTGGTGGTCCAGATGGCGTGGAACACGTGATACAGGGCGACCCGCGGAGTCATGTCGGCGGGCAGTTGCCGCTCACCGGCGGCGAGCGCCTCGAGGGCGACGCGGACGTAGTTGTCCCCGGTGGTCTGATCACCGGTCAACGCCCGCGCGTAGCGACGGACATAAGGCAGATGCGGCGCAAGGCGGGCCAGCAGGCTCATAAAACAAAATCCCCGACAT
Organism: Brevundimonas sp.; assembly: GCF_036677305.1. Taxonomy (GTDB): domain Bacteria; phylum Pseudomonadota; class Alphaproteobacteria; order Caulobacterales; family Caulobacteraceae; genus Brevundimonas. The sequence goes on from NZ_JAKFEB010000093.1 coordinate 4,169, forward strand.
AAGGCGGTTCCCGACTGGAACCTGAGCAGCCCGGTCAACGTATCAAATACGCCACGGTTCCCGTCCGGACGACAAGCTTGAGCATTATTCGTCAGAGACCCAGGAACCCGCTAGCCTGAGTGGCGTTTGGCCCTTCGCAATAAGTCTTTCGTCAGGGTGGCGGCCGTTTTTTCAATGACAGATAATTCCAACCCTCCGGGCAAGGGCCCGCCCAAGGGCGGCGCAAGCCTGGAGGAAGCTCGACTTCGCCAGCAGGCGATCGGCGTGAAGCTGCGCCATATGTTCGATGAGATCGTGAACGAGCAGGTTCCGGACGAGTTCCTGGACATCCTGCGGCGCGCCGACGAGCGTTCGTCCGGCGGGAGCGGCTCATGAGCGGTGCGACCAACCCGCCGCCCAAGCCTCCCTCAGCTGACGACGACGCCTTCAAGAGGGAGCTGGTCGCGCTGATTCCGCATCTGCGCGCCTTCGCCCGCACGCTGACGGGCGATCCGACGGCCGCCGACGACCTGGCGCAGGACGCCATGATGAAGGCGTGGGACGCCCGCGCCAGCTATCAGATGGGCACCAACATGAAGGCCTGGACCTTCATGATCCTGCGCAACCAGTTCTATTCCGAAAAGCGCCGCTCGTGGCGCCAGTCGCAACTGGACCAGGAAGCGGCCGAACGCACCCTGGTGGCGGTCGACGACCCGGAATCGCCCGTCGCTCTGGACGAGCTGCGACTGGCCCTGGCCACCCTGCCGGAAGAGCAGCGCGAGGCCCTGATCCTCGTCGGCGCCGGCGGCTTCGCCTATGAAGAGGCCGCCGAGATCTGCCAATGCGCCGTGGGCACGGTGAAAAGCCGCGTGTCCCGCGCCCGCAAGGCCCTGCAGGCCACGCTCGAAAAAGGCGGCTACGCCCGGGACGGCCGCGCCGCCGGCGACGCCATGCGTTCCATCCTCGCCGCCGCTGATCGCCTGAGCAGCGTCCGGCAGGACTGACCGGGTGGTCCGGTTGGGACGAGCCTTGGCCAAGGGAATGGGCCGCACTCTGGGCCCGCCGCATTTCCACGGCATCCGTTTCCGCCTGGGCTGGGCCATGGCCATCGCCCTGCTGCCGATTCTGGTCCTGGGCGCCTTCCAGACCCAGTCCGCCTTCCGGGCGCAGGATATCGAGCGGCGATCCGACCTGCAGCTGGCCGCCGAACGAACCGCGGCCAACGCCAAATCCCATCTCGACAGCACCGGCGTGCTGCTCCAGGCGCTGCGTCCTGAGGCTCTGGAGATCTTCTGCGAGCCGCGCCTGACCGATCTGGTCGAGCGACTCGAGGATCTGGACGGCCTGGCGCGGCTGACCCCGACCGGGGCGTCCCTGTGCGCCTCGCGGGCTCTCAGCCAGGCCTCGCCCGCCTGGTTGGAACAGGCGCCCGTCAGTCCCTGGTTCCTGCGGCTGAAGGCCGGCGAGAGCATGGTCCTGGCCCGCGCGCCCACCGTCGCGGGCCGCTCGCCCGGCATGATCGTGGCCATCCGGCTGGAGCGGCCGCTGGGCGCCTTCGACGGCGCCATGGTGGCGCTGTTGCCTCTCGCCAGTCTGCAGCCCGATGTCGACGATCCCGCCTTGCCGGAGGGGTCGCAGGCGGCCCTGACCGATGGCGACGGGCGTCTGCTCACCGCGACCGAGGCCGACGCCTTCGTCCTGTCCGGCGGCGACAGCCTGACCGGCTGGGTCGGCCGCGCGCGATCCGGCGCCTCGGCGATCTTCGAAGCGGACGACATCCAGGGCCGCCACCGCGTCTACGCCGGCGCCGCCCTGGCGGGACGCGACGTCTACGCCCTGCTGTCGGCGCCCGCGCCCGGTCTGCTGTCCTGGGCCCGGCTGAATCCGGTCGGCGCCCTGCTCATGCCCCTTCTGGCCTGGCTGATCGCCTTCGGGGCGGTGATGCTGGTCAGCGAACGGATCGTCATTCGCTGGCTGAACTATCTGGAACGGATCGCCGCCATCTACGCCCGGGGCCGGTTCAACGTGCGCCCGCTTCAGGCCATGAACGCGCCCGCCGAAATCCGCGTCCTGGCCCGCACCCTGGACGAACTGGCCGAGTCCATCGTCACCCGCGACGCCGCCCTGACCGCCTCGCTGGCGGAAAAGGACGCGCTGATGCGCGAGATCCACCACCGGGTGAAGAACAACCTGCAGATCATCTCGTCGCTGCTGTCGATGCAGCAGCGGGCCCTGACCGACCCGGCCTCCAAGGCGGCGGTCGGCGACACGCGTCAGCGCATCTCGGCCCTGGCCCTGATCTATCGCACCCTCTACCAGAGCGACGACCTGCGCTACGCCGACGCGCGCATCTTCCTGACCGAACTGGTCGGCCAGCTGGTGGCCAGCGAGGCGGGGCGGGGCATCGTGGTGACCTCCTCGGTCGAGGCGGACTCGCTGGTCGTCGACCCCGACAAGCTGGCCCCGCTGGCGCTGTGGCTGGTCGAGGCCGTGACCAACGCCCAGAAGCACGCCTTCGCGGGCCGGGGCGGCGACCTGAAGGTCCGTTTCAATGTCCGCGGCGACAGGAGCGTGCTGGAGGTCCAGGACAACGGGCCGGGCGTCAGCGAGACCTTCCGCGCCGGCGTCGGGCGCACCCTGATGGGCGCCTTCGCCAAACAGCTGAGGGGCGAGGTCGAGATGATCGCGGCGCCGGAGGGCGGCACCATCGCGCGCCTGACCTTCGCCACGCCCGAGGCCGTCGCGCCGACGGACCCGGCGGACCTGGGAACCTCGTCCGGCCCGCAACGTTGATACTCCAGACGCCGCCTCCCCGGCCCGAAGGAGTTCACCCCATGCGCAAACTGTTTGTCCTGTTCGCCGCCGCCGCCGCCCTGACCACCGCCGCCTGCAACACCGTCGCCGGCGCCGGCGAGGACGTCTCGGCCGCCGGAACCGCCGTCGCCAACTGCGCGGACGGCAAGACCTGCTGATCTGATCGTCGGCCGATCGCCGACGTAAGGAATCCCGACCGCGTTTCCCCCGACACGCGGATCGGTTGAAGAGAGCCCGTCAGCATCCCCCCGCTGACGGGCTTTCGCTTGTGTGCGCCCTCCCCGGGCCGCTAGCATCCCCGCACAGGCGTCCGCAGAGACGCCGGACCGACACGCGGGGGAGCGATCGATGACGGAAGCGGCGGAGACCCGGGCAGGACCCGGCCTGAAGACTGTGGTCACCGCCTCGGCGGCGGGCACCGCGTTCGAATGGTATGATTTCTTCGTCTTCGGCTCGCTGACCACCATCATCGCGCGGCATTTCTTCGCCGACGCCGGAGAGACCGTCGCCTACATCATGGCCCTGCTGACCTTCGGCCTGGGCTTCGTGGTCCGGCCGCTGGGCGCGCTGGTTTTCGGCTGGTTCGGCGACCGCACCGGACGCAAGACCACCTTCCTCGTCACCATCACCCTGATGGGTGTGGCGACGGTGGCGATCGGCCTGCTGCCCGACTACAGCCAGATCGGCCTGGCCGCGCCCATCCTTCTCCTGATCATGCGGATGCTGCAGGGCTTCGCCCTGGGCGGCGAGTACGGCGGGGCGGCCATCTATGTCGCCGAGCACGCGCCGCCGAGGAAGCGCGGCCTGCTGACCGGCTGGATCCAGACCACGGCCGCCTTCGGCCTGATCGGAGCCCTGTCGGTCATCCTGATCACCCGCCAGATCGTCGGCGTCGAGGCCTTCGACGCTTGGGGCTGGCGCATCCCCTTCCTGCTGTCCGCCCTGCTGCTGGCGGTCTCGCTGTGGATCCGGCTGAAGCTCAACGAGAGCCCGGCCTATCAGCGCATGGAGGCCGAGGCGTCCGACAGCGACCACCGCGCCCCCTACAAGGAGGCCTTCTTCCAGTGGAACAACGGCCGGTTCGTGCTGATCGCCCTGTTCGGCGTCATGATCGCCCAGGGGGCCGTCTGGTATTGCGGCTATTTCTACACCCGCTTCTTCATGGAACGGGTGTTGAAGGTCGACACCAACACCGTCGACCAGCTGGTGCTGGCGGTGACCGTGGCCTCGGCCGGGTTGTACGTCTTCTTCGGCTGGCTGTCCGACCGGCTGGGCCGCAAGCCGGTGATGCTGTTCGGCATGATCCTGGCGCTGGTCGCCTTCTTCCCCGGCTTCCACGCCCTGACGAAAGCGGCCAATCCGGCGCTGGCCGAAGCCCAGGCGGCCTCGCCCGTGACGGTGATCGCCGACCCCGCGACCTGCGCCCTTCAGTTCGATCCGATCGGCAAGGCCGCCTTCGCCAGCTCCTGCGACATCGCCAAGAGCGTGCTGTCGAACGCCGGCGTTTCATACGGCAACACCGAGGCGATCGCGGGATCGGCGGCCACGGTCCGCATCGGCGCGACCGAGGTGGCCTCGATCGAGGGCGCCGGCCTGGCGCCGGCCGAGCTGAAGGCGGCCCGAACCGACGTCGAAACCCGCATCAAGGCGGCGCTGGTCGAGGCAGGCTATCCGGCGAAGGCCGATCCGGCGCGGATCAACATGCCCCTGGTCTTCGCCATCCTGATGATCTTCATGATCGCGGCCACGGCCCTGTACGGCCCGCAGGCGGCCGCCCTGGTCGAGCTGTTCCCGACGCGGGTGCGCTATACGGCGATGAGCCTACCCTACAACATCGGCACGGGCTGGGTCGGCGGGCTGCTGCCCGCCGCCAGCTTCGCCCTGGTGGCGGCCTCGGGGAACATCTATTTCGGCCTCTGGTATTCGGTGGCCTTCACGGTCGTGGCGGTGATCGTCAGCCTGCTCTGGCTGCCCGAGACCCGGGGCCGGGACCTCGACACGATCGGGAACTGACCGTCAGGCGAAGTCTCCCGCGTCAGTCCCGCGTCGCGACCATCATATAGTTGATCCCGGCGTCCGTCGTTTCGCTCCAGCGATCCGTGAACGGATCATAGGCCAGACCATAGGGCCCGGCGACCGCCACCGGCTCGGCCGACAGCATCAGCCGGATTTCGTCGGGCTTGAGGAACTGGCTCCAGTCGTGCGTGCCCTCGGGCACCCAGCGCAGGATGTATTCCGCCGCGATCTTGCCGAGCGCCAGCGACTTCAGCGTCCGGTTCAGGGTGGCCACGACCATCATCCCGCCCGGCTTCACCAGCCGCGAACAGGCGCGGACGAAGGCCTCGGGATCGGCCACATGCTCGATCACCTCCATGGTCAGGACCACGTCGAACGGCCCCGCCCCTTCCGCCTCCAGCTGTTCGACGGTCGCGGCGCGATAGGCGATGTCCAGCCCCTGCTGTTCCGCATGGGCGCGCGCCGTGCCGATGTTCTCGGCCGAGGCGTCGACGGCGGTGACGTCAAACCCCATCCGCCGCATCGGCTCGGCGATCAGCCCGCCGCCGCAGCCGACGTCCAGCAGGGTCAGGCCGGCGAACGGCGCGCGCGTCTTCGGATCGCGTCCGAACCGTTCCGCCGCCCTGTCGCGGACGAAGGCCAGCCGCGCCGGATTGAATTTGTGCAGCGGCGCGAACGGCCCGCGCGCGTCCCACCACTCCGCCGCCTGGGCCGAAAAGCGCGCCACGTCGGCGGGATCGATCGACGGCCCCTCGGCCTGATCGTTGAATTGCGGGCGGCTTTGGGGTTTGCGCGCCGATACCGTGTCGTTAGAAGCGACCATGGGCCGAGGGATGAACCCGCGCGGCCTTCCACGCAAGACGGGACGAACCGCCACGATGACGCGGCCAGCTACAGCACGACTGGTGATGAAGTTCGGCGGCACGTCCATGGGCGACCTCGAACGCATCCGCCGCGCCGCCCGCATCGTCGCCGCCGAGGCCGCCGCCGGCAAACAGGTCGCCGTCGTCGTGTCCGCCATGGCCGGCAAGACGAATGAGCTGGTCGCCTGGACCGATGGCGCGGGCCGTCCGGCGCAAGGCATCGAACTGTCCGACGACGAATACGACGTCGTCGTCGCCTCGGGCGAACAGGTCACCGCGGGTCTGCTGGCCCTGACCCTGCGCAACATGGGGCTGAACGCCCGCACCTGGATGGGCTGGCAGATCCCGATCCTGACCGACGATTCCCACGGCCGCGCCCGCATCGACGACGTGCCCGGCGAGGTCCTCGGCGCCGCCATGGACGGGGGCGAGATCGCCGTGGTTCCCGGCTTCCAGGGCGTCAGCCGCTCGGGCCGGATCACCACGCTCGGACGCGGCGGCTCCGACACCTCGGCCGTAGCCGTGGCCGCGGCGCTGAACTGCCCGTGCGACATCTACACCGACGTCGACGGCGTCTACACCACCGACCCCCGCATCGAGAGCCGCGCCCGCCGCCTGGCGAAGATCTCCTATGAGGAGATGCTGGAAATGGCGTCCCTCGGGGCCAAGGTCCTTCAGACCCGCTCGGTCGAACTGGCCATGGCCAAACAGGTGCCGCTGCGCGTGCTATCAAGCTTCATCGAACCCGACGAGAACGGGGCCCTGCCCGCCAACGCCGGCACCCTGATCTGCGACGAGGAGGAAATCGTGGAAAAACGCATCGTGTCCGGCGTCACCATGAGCCGCGACGAGGCCCGCATCACCCTGCTGGGCCTGTCCGACCGGGTCGAGGCGCCCGCCGACGTCTTCACCCGCCTGGCCGACGCCAACGTCAACGTCGACATGATCGTCCAGTCGCAGGCGCGCAGCGAGGGGGCGGTCAACCTGACCTTCACCACGGGCCGCCGGGACGCCGCCCGCGCCGCCGAACTGATGCGCGCGGCCCAGCACGAGATCGGCTTCGAGGAGCTGCGCGTCGACGAGGACGTGGCCAAGGTCTCGGTCGTCGGCGTCGGCATGCGCAGCCATGCGGGCGTCGCCCAGACCATGTTCCGGGCCCTCGCCGACAAGGGCGTGAAGTTCCAGGCCATCTCGACGTCCGAGATCAAGATCAGCGTGCTGATCGATGCGGCCTATGCGGAGCTGGCCGTTCGTGCGCTTCATTCGGCTTACGGACTGGAAGCGGTCTAGAAAACAGGGTTGAGGGCGCCCATCTGCGGCGCTGAAGTTCGGAGGGGCCATGCCGGTTGGCGGATTGACGACGAGGGGGCCGCGCAACCTCCTTCGCCAGATCCGCGAGGCCATGGCCGGAGCGGCTCCGGCGCAGGAGCGTCTCGACATGGTCGTGCGCACCATCGCCCAGTCGATGGTCGCCGAAGTCTGTTCGATCTATCTGCGCCGCGCCTCGGGCGAGCTTGAACTGTTCGCCACCCAGGGCCTGAACCCCGAGGCCGTGCACAAGACCCGGCTGCGTCCCGGCGAGGGTCTGGTCGGCGAGGTCGCGCGCAGCGCCGCCCCCATCAGCCTGTCGGACGCCCCGTCCCACCCCAGCTTCGCCTACCGCCCGGAAACCGGCGAGGACCCCTATCACGCCTTCCTCGGCGCCCCCCTGCTGCGTGGCGGCCGCGCCATCGGCGTCCTCGTCGTCCAGAACCGCTCCGAGCGGCGCTATGACGACGAAGAGGTCGAGGACATCCAGACCATCGCCATGGTCCTTGCCGAGACCGTGGCCTCTGGCGAACTGCTGGCCCAGGACGAACTGCGCGACATCGAGGTCGCGCCGCACCGTCCCGAACGGCTCAAGGGCCAGCGTTTCGCCGAAGGCCTCGCCTACGGCCACGTCGTCCTGCACGAGGCCCCCGTGCCGCCCGAGAACCTTCTGGCCGAGAACCAGCAGGTCGAGGAAATACGCCTGCGCGAGGGTCTGGTCGCGCTCAAGGCCAATATCGATTCCATCCTCGACGGCGGTCAGGGCAAGCTGGCCGGCCAGTCGTTCGAGGTCCTGGAAACCTACCGCATGTTCGCGGACGACCGCGGCTGGAACCGGTCGCTGGAGGAGGCCGTGCGCACCGGCCTGACGGCCGAGGCCGCCGTCGACCGCGTCCGCAACGAGCACCGCGCCCGCTTCGCCCAGGCCCGCGACCCCTACATCAAGGAACGGCTGCACGACTTCGAGGACCTGGCGAACAGACTCCTCAGGGTTCTCGCAGGCGACCGGCCGGGCGAGCGCGAACTGCCCGACGACGCCATTCTGGTGGCGCGCAACCTCGGGCCCGCCGACCTGCTGGAGTATCCGCGCCACAAGCTGCGCGGCCTGCTGCTGGAAGAGGGCTCCGCCGCCAGCCACGCCGCCATCGTCGCCCGCGCGCTGCAGATCCCCTGCGTCGGCCGCGTCATGGGCCTGCGCGACCGCCTGTCCGAAGGCGATCTGGTCATCGTCGACGGCGAGACCGGCGAGACCTATCTGCGCCCCCGTCCGGACATGCTGGCCGCGATCCAGTCGCGCATGCTGGTCCGCAGCGAGCGTCAGGCCGAGTTCGCCAAGCTGCGCGACGTCGCCGCCGTCACCCTCGACGGGACCCGGATCACCGTCCTGACCAACGCCGGCCTCGCCGTCGATCTCGAGAACCTGGACGCCACCGGGGCCGAGGGCATCGGCCTGTTCCGCACCGAATTCCAGTTCATGGTGTCCGAGGAACTGCCCCGGCTGAACAGCCAGACGGCCCTGTACAAGCTCGTCCTCGACACCGCCGGCGACCGGCCCGTCACCTTCCGCACCCTCGACATCGGCGGCGACAAGGTCCTGCCCTATCTGGAGACCGAGCGGGAAGAGAACCCGGCGCTGGGCCGCCGCGCCATCCGCCTCGGCCTCGACCGGCCCGGCCTGCTGCGCCTCCAGCTCCGCGCCCTGCTGGCCGCCGCCGCCGGGCGCGAGCTGCGCGTCATGTTCCCCATGATCGCCACGGTGGACGAGTTCCGGGCCGCCCGCGAACTCGTCGACGTCGAGTGCGAATGGGCCCGCCGCCGCGGCCGGTCCCTGCCGGCCCTGCTGCGCGTCGGCGCCATGATCGAATGCCCCAGCCTGCTGTGGCACCTGGACGCCCTGCTGCCGCTGACGGATTTCGTCTCGATCGGCACCAACGACCTGTTCCAGTACATGTTCGCCGCCGACCGCACGAACCCGCTGGTGGCCGAGCGCTACGATCCCCTGTCGCCCCCGGCCCTGCGCGCCCTGGCCGAGATCCAGAAGAAATGCGCCGACACCGGCACGCCCGTCTCCGTCTGCGGCGAACTGGCCGGCAAGCCCCTCGAGGCCTTCGCCCTGTTGACCCTCGGCTACACCCGGCTGTCGGCCCCGGCCGGAGGCGTCGGGCCGGTCAAGCGGATGATCCTGTCCGCCGACCTGGGCGCGGCGCGCCGGGGCATGGCCAACCTGCTCGGCTCGTCCGCCGGATCGATCCGCGGCGAACTGGAATCCCTGGCCCGGAAGTTGAACGTCACGATCTGATCGTCCCGCGCCGAAACCGGCCGGGATGCCTAACAAATCGTTGATCGGTCAGCTCTAATGAGTTATCCACAAGCCGGAACCGGGTGGTCTGCGGGGGCAGGCCCGAACTGTCATCCCGATATGGTACAGGCCCCGAGTTCGAGTACGGCGCCGCATGGGGACACCCCTTGCGCGCCGAGTGTGGGGTCAGGCGCCATGGCGTTGGATACAGGCAGCGGGTCCGAAGAGTTCCGGGCTCATCCTGAATGGAAGGACGTCGTTCCGTCGATCACGGACGCGGCGACCCTCGGCGACGGCCTCCGCGCAGCCCGCGAGCAGTCCGGCCGGTCCCTGGCCGAGCTGTCCGCCGTCACCCGCGTGCCCGCCCGCTATCTGACCGCGCTGGAACAGAACGACTTCTCGACCCTGCCCAACCGCGTCTTCTCCATCGGCTACGTCCGCGCCTACGCCGACGCCCTGGGGCTGGACGAACAGCTGGCGGTCGAACGGTTCAAGCGCGAGACTCCCGACCCCTCGGTGCCGCTCCAGGCCCCCGTCGGCGTCGCCTTCGAGGACGTCCGCCGCTACTCGCCGCGCCTGATCGCCGCCGGCCTGGCCCTGATCGTCGCCGTGGTCGGCTGGAACGTCTTCCAGCGCGTCAGCCTGATGCGCGCGCCCCAGCCCTCGGACATCGCCGCCGTGCCCGAAAGCTGGACCCTGGGCGCCGTCCCCGGCCAGTCCCTGCGCCTCTCGGCGCCGCAGCCGGCCCCGCCCGACCAGACCATTCCGGCCCTCTACGTCACCCCCGGCCTCGAGGCCGAGCTGACGGGCGTCGATCCGACCTCGCCCGAGGGCCTGGCCGCCGCCGCCTCCTCCGCCTCGCCGGTCCAGCGCGCCTTCAACCCGCGCGGCGCCATCTACGGCGCCTCGGCCAGCGCCTCCCAGGTCGTCATCCAGGCCCGCAAGGCCGCCAGCCTCGTGGTCCGCATGGCCGACGGCCGGGTCCTGTTCGCCCGCCAGCTGGCCCCCGGCGACGCCTGGCGCGCGCCGGTCGGCCTGTCCGCCGTGGTCGACGCCTCGTCCGACTTCGCCGATTTCGACGTCTATCTGAACGGCGAGCACGGCGGCACGCTGACCGCCGAACAGACGCCGCTCAGCCAGCTGAGCGCCCGCGCCCAGACCCTGGCCCGCCAGACCGCCGCCGAGGCCGCCGCCCGGGCCCAGGCCGCGCAGGCCGAGGCCCAGGCCCGCGCCGCCACCGTCCAGTCGGCCATGGTCGTCACCCCCGCCGGCTGATTGCGACAGCACGCGTCGTGGCCTTGCCGCATTCGAAGGCCTATGTTGCGCCCGTCATGAGCGCTGACCATTCGCATATCCGTCCCTGGCGTCACATCGAACGCCGCAAGAGCCGCCAGATCATGGTCGGCTCCGTGCCCGTGGGCGGCGATGCGCCGATCAGCGTCCAGTCGATGACCAATACGCCGACCTCGGATGCGGCCGCGACCATCGACCAGATCCGCCAGCTGGAAGAGGCCGGGGCCGACATCGTCCGCGTCTCCTGCCCGGACGAGGAGTCCACCGCCGCCTTCCGCCAGATCGTGCGCGAGGCGAAGGTCCCGCTCGTCGCCGACATCCACTTCCACTACAAGCGCGGCATCGAGGCCGCCCAGGCGGGCGCCGCCTGCCTGCGCATCAATCCGGGCAACATCGGCTCGCCCGACCGCGTGCGCGAGGTCATCCAGGCCGCCAAGGACCACGGCTGCTCGATGCGCATCGGCGTCAACGCCGGCTCGCTGGAGCGCGAACTGCTCGAGAAATACGGCGAGCCCTGCCCCGAGGCCATGGTCGAGAGCGCCCTCAACCACGCCCGCATCCTGCAGGACCACGACTTCCACGAGTTCAAGATCTCGGTGAAGGCGTCCGACCCCTTCCTGACCGTCGCCGCCTACCAGCAGCTGGCCGAGGCCATCGACTGCCCCCTGCACCTCGGCGTCACCGAGGCGGGCCCGCTGCGCTCGGGCACCATCAAGTCCGCCATCGGCATGGGGAACATGCTGTGGGCCGGGATCGGCGACACCATCCGCGTCTCTCTCGCCGCCGACCCCGTGGAAGAGATCAAGGTCGGCTTCGACATCCTCAAGTCGCTGGGTCTGCGCCACCGGGGCGTCAACATCATCGCCTGCCCGTCCTGCGCGCGTCAGGGGTTCAACGTCATCGAGACCGTCGGCATCCTGGAAGAGAAGCTGGCCCATGTGACCACGCCCATGTCGCTGTCGATCATCGGCTGCGTCGTCAACGGACCGGGCGAGGCCCTGTATACGGACGTCGGCTTCACCGGCGGCGGCAAGGGCGCCGGCATGGTCTATCTGAACGGCAAGATGGCCCACAAACAGGCCAATGAGGGCATGATCGACGAGATCGTCCACCTGGTCGAACAGAAGGCCGCCGAACTGGACGCCGCCCGCGCGGCCCAGGCCCCGGCCCCGGTCCTCGAACCCGCCGAATAGTCCGGCGCCCGCTGCAAAGGCGACCATGAAACTCTACGTCACCGCCCCCTCTCCCTTCGCCCGCAAATGCCGCATCGTCGCGCGCGAGAAGGGCCTGATGGACCGGATCGAGGAGATCATGGTCGATCCCTACGCCAACACGCCCGAACTGCTCGCCGCCAACCCCATCGTCCAGGCCCCGACCCTGATCGCCGAAGACGGCCTGCCGGTCAGCGACAGCCCGGTCATCTGCGAATATCTGGACGCCATCGGCTCGGGGCCGCGCCTGCTGCCCGCCGAGGGAGCCGACCGCCTGCGGGTGCGGCGCATGGAGACGCTCGCCAACGGCGCGCTGGAAATGGGCGTCAAACTGTTGCTGGAGATCCGCCGTCCCGAAGACGAGCGCTCGCCGTCATGGATGGCGCGCTGGACCGCCAACATGGCCCGCGCCCTCGACGCGCTCGAGGCCGCCCGGCCCGGGGCGGCGCGGCTGGACATGGGCGTCATCACCGCCGGCTGCGCCGTGGCCTGGATCGGCTTCCGCCATCCCGAATTCGACTGGCGCGGCGGCCGGCCGTCTCTCGTGAAGCTTCACGAGGCGCTGGAAGACCGGCCGAGCTTCGTGGAAACCCGGCCGGTCTGACGCGATCTATTGCGCGGCGGCTGCCGGCTGGGCCTGATCAAAGCCGCACTGCTTCTCGGTCCCGGCGACCTGGAGGGCTTCGTACTCGCCCTTCAGACGACCGAGCTCTTCCTTCTTGTCGTTGCCGCCGGCGAGGAAGAACAGGGCGGGCCAGAAGATGACGAGACCGACGCCCATGGCGATGGCGTCGTTATTGGCCTGGCGCTGCTGCTGGCCCGTGACTTCGCTGACCCGCGACGAAATACGCACCAGTTCGGTGCGCACCTGGCTGCAGTTGTAGCTCTGGTACTGGAGCGGCGAGACGTAGGTCGCCTGGATGTCATTGGGCGCCGTCGCGCAGGCGGACAGAGCTACAGCCGCGCTGAGCGCGACCGCCAAGGTCTTTTTCATGGTTCCCCCCAAAGGAATGGCTCACAACACGCGAGCTTGGCCGTAAGTACTCCACCCGCTTGACGCGTGTCCAGCCCGCCAAAGACCCATTCAGGTAGCGCGGCCAATGGCTTAGGCCACGACCCCCGCCAGCTGCAGCCCCTGGAACCCCGCCAGCACCAGCAGCACCGCGCCGACCGCATAGGTCATCGCCTTGCGCGGCACGCGTTTGGTGATCAGGCCCGCGAAGGGCGCCGCGACCAGTCCCCCGACCACCAGCCCGCCGATCGCCGACGCATGGTGTTCCAGCGCGCCGGCCTCGGCCCAGTGGCCCGTCATCAGGGCCCAGACGAAGGTGGCGCTGATCGCCACGGTCAGAAAGAATTCGGCCGTATTGGCCGTGCCGATGGCGCGCCGCGGCTCCTGCCCGGCCCCGACCAGGGTCGAGGACACCGTCGGTCCCCAGCCGCCGCCGCCGACGGCGTCGAGAAAGCCCCCGACCATGCCCAGCGGCCAGGTCACCCATGAGGGAATATGGCGGATCAGGATGTCATGGCCGGCCCGCCACAGGATGTAGAGACCCATCAGCCCCAGATAGGCGACCACGAAGGGCTTGATCACCTCGCCCTCGATCCCGGCCAGCACATAGGCCCCGAGGCAACCGCCGATGATCCCCGCCGCCGCCAGCGGGACCAGCAGCCGCCAGTCCACGTTCCTGTGCGCCACATGGCTGCCGGCCGAGGCCGCGGTGGTGAAGACCTCCGCGCCGTGCACGCTGGCCGAGGCCATGGCCGGCGGCACCCCGAACGCGAGCAGCACCGAGGACGAGATCACCCCATAGGCCATGCCCAGGGCGCCATCGACCGATTGCGCCAGCACGCCGACCACGAAGAACAGCAGGAAGGTTTCCATTCAGTCCAATCGCACGGTCGCGGTTCTCTCCGCAAAGCTTCGCCGCGGCTTTGGTTGCGTCAGGACGCCACGGCCCCGCTGGCGACCGTCCGGGCGATGGCGTCCAGCACGTCGCGGGCGCCGTAGGGTTTCAGCACAAGGGCGGTCGCCAGCCGGACATGCCGGGCCGCCGCCTCGACATTGCCGGTCAGGAAGATGACCGGGACGCCCCAGGTTTGCGTCAGCGTCCGGGCCAGATCGACGCCGTCGTCATCCCCCGCCAGATTGATGTCCAGCAGGGCCAGATCGACGGCATGCAGCCCCGCTGCGGTCCGGGCCGCCGCCGCGTCGGAAAAGGGTCCGACCACGCCATGCCCGGCGCCCGCCAGCATCTCGGTCAGATCCGAGGCCATGTCGGGGTCGTCCTCGACCACCATCAGGGTCAGGGGGCCGTGTGCGGGGACAGCGTTCAGCGCTCCTGTCGTCGGACCGCCCTGCCGCGCCAGTACGGCGCGCAGATCGCGCCACAGCTCCGCGGCGGGCCGCGAGACGTCGAGATCGAAGATCCCGGCCATGCCCACCAGTTCCGTCAGCGCCTCGTCTCCCGGCGGGGCGGGCGGATCCGCCAGCAGGCCGTCATACTTCGCGCGCAACCGTTCAAGCTCGCCCCGGTCACGGCCCGTCGCGTTCAGCGTTCCATCAAACATGCGCCCTCCAGTCTCGACAAAGGCATAGCTGGGGGCCGCCCCGGCCGGGCGGAACCGGCTCTGACGGGCTTGTGAGGCCGGGTCACGATCACGCCATCCCGCCGCGACAGCCTTCCTCGACAGCCGGGGACCCGCTGGGCTATGCCTCCGGCCCGTTCATCCCCACAGGAAATCCGCCCCTTGCGACTGCCCCAGGCCCGTCTCGATCAGGTCCTCGACCGCTTCCACCAGGTGGAGGCGCGGATGGGCGCTGCGTCCGACGGGGCCGAGATCGTCCGCCTGTCGAAAGAGCACGCGGAGATGAAGCCCGTCGCCGACGCCGTCATGGCGCTGGCGAAGACCCGCGCCGAAATGGCCGACCTCGAGGCCATGGCCGCCGATCCCGAGATGGCCGAAATGGCCGCCGAGGAGTTGCAGACCCTCAAGGAAACCCTGCCCGACATGGAGCGGGACGTGGCCCTGCTGCTGGCCCCGCGCGACGCCGACGAGAACGCCTCGGCCGTGCTGGAAGTGCGCGCCGGCACCGGCGGCGACGAGGCCGCCCTGTTCGCCGGCGACCTGTTCCGGATGTATTCGCGCTACGCCTCGACCCGCGGCTGGAAGGTCGAGCTCGACTCGGCCACCGAGGGCGACGCCGGCGGCTACAAGGAGATCATCGCCACCGTCACCGGCGACGGCGTCTTCGGCCGGCTGAAGTTCGAAAGCGGCGTCCACCGCGTCCAGCGCGTGCCCTCGACCGAGGCGCAGGGGCGCATCCACACCTCGGCCGCCACGGTCGCCGTCCTGCCCGAGGTCGAGGACGTCGAGATCGACATCCAGGACAAGGACATCCGCATCGACACCTTCCGCGCCTCCGGCTCGGGCGGCCAGCACGTCAACAAGACCGACTCCGCCGTGCGCATCACCCACTTCCCCTCGGGGATCGTGGTCACCTCGTCCGAGAAGTCGCAGCACGTGAACCGCGACAAGGCGATGAAGAACCTGCGCGTCCGCCTCTACGACATGCAGCGTCAGGCCAAGGACAACGCCCGTTCCGACGCCCGCAAGTCGCAGGTCGGCTCGGGCGACCGGTCCGAGCGCATCCGCACCTACAACTTCCCGCAGGGCCGGGTGACCGACCACCGCATCGGCCTGACCCTGCACAGCCTGCCGCAGATTCTCGAGGGCGACATCGATCCCCTGCTGAACGCCCTCATCGCCGAGGATCAGGCCGCCCGTCTGGCCGATCTGGAAGCCGAGTTCGGGTAAAGGACGCATAGGCTCTCCCTCCCCTTTATGGGGAGGGATGTCGGCGCGAAGCGACGACAGGGTGGGGTAAGCCTGAAATTCCCCACCCGGTCGCTTCGCGACCACCCTCCCCATGAAGGGGAGGGAGAAGTCCGCCTCACTGGCTTCGGATCTTCCGTTTCAGCAAGCGGTCCGACAGCGCCTCGGCGTGCCGCATCGTGAAGGCCAGCGCCGCCGGATTGCCGCGCTTGGGTCCGACCGTGTCCGCCACCACCGCCCCGCGCTCGCCGATCGCCAGCGGATCGCCGGTCGTCGTGTCGATCGCCGTCTGGTGTTCGATCTCGGCGTTCAGCTCGGCGCCCATCAGGATGATCTGCACGCTCAGCCAGGTCCACAGCAGGAAACCCATCATCGCCGCCAGCGGTCCGTAGGACGCCGTGCGCACGAAGGTCTGCAGATACCAGCTGAAGATCAGCGACAGGGTCAGGCTCAGGAAGGCCGCGAAGATCGCCCCCGGCGTCAGCCAGCGCCACCGCGCCTTCTGACGGCACGGCCCCATCCGGTAGATCAGCGTCAGGGCCGCGATATAGACGAGCAGCAGCACCGGCCACCGGAACGGCGCCAGATAGCTCCACTCGGCCGCCCAGCCGAACACGCCCAGCACCAGCGGCACGCCCACGATGATGGCCGCCGTGATCAGGATCGAGGCCAGGCCGCCGACCGTGAAGGCCATGCACATCAGGTTGTATTTGACGATGTGCCGCTTCTCGACCTCGTGATAGGCGACGTTCAGCCCGTAGAAGAGCACCTTGATCGCCCCGTTGGCGGTCCACAGCGACAGGGCCAGGGTCCAGACGAGGGTGAAGGTCAGCTGGGTGTTCGAATTCTCGGCCAGCCGCTGCATCTCGCCCGACAGGAACTGCGCCACGCCCGACGGCATCACGGAATAGAGGAACGACACCCGCGCCGCCGCGTCCGTCGGATCGGCGAACAGGCCGTAGACCGTCACGAAGGCCGCCAGCGTCGGGAACAGCGACAGCATGACGAAGAAGGTCACGCCCCCCGCCAGGAAGCCGATCCGGTCGCCGAAATAGGACATCCCCAGCCGCCAGAAGATATCGACCCAGCCCTTGTGCGGGATATGTTCGGGTCGCTGCGCCAGTCGGCCGCGGCCGGGTTCCTTCGCCTCGAAATCCTCGGGGGTGGGCGCGCGCGGGGGCAGCGGTTCAGGCCGTTTCGCCCGCAGCTCGATCCCGTATTTGTGGCCGCGCGTATACAGCAGATGCGCCGCGCCCGCTCCGGCGGCCAGACCGCCCGCGATGGCGCCGGCGATCCCCCACGGCCCCAGACCGCTCTTGTGTCCCGACTGACTTCGCATCGCGCGACAACGGCTCCGGCCGGGACCGCGTTCCGCCCCGCTTCGACTTGAAATCTGCGGGCGTCCGCGTCAAGCGAACAGAATGACCGACGCCGTCGTCGCCGCCCTCTGGCGCCACCCCGTGAAAGGCTTCACGCCCGAACCTCTCGCCGAGGCCGGGCTGCGGGCCGGCGGCTGGTTCCCCGGCGACCGGATGTACGCCGTCGAGGACGGCCCCACCGGCTTCGATCCCGCCGCGCCGACGCAACTGCCCAAGACGCGCTTCACCGTCCTGATGCGCGATCCGTCTCTCGCGCGGGTCCGCACCCGCTGGGACGAAGCCAGCGACGTGATGACGGTTGAAGCCGACGGCCATCCGGACCTCGCCGTCCGCCTGTCCGACCCCGACGAACGTATCCGGTTCGACGCCTGGCTGACCGACTTCCTCGGCGACGCCGTCGACGGCCCCCTGCGCACCATTCCGGCCGGCGACCGCCATCGCTTCATGGACAGCCGCAACGGCTTCGCCTCGATCCTCAACCTCGCCAGCGTGCGCGATCTCGAAGCCCGCATCGGCCGCCCGCTCGATCCCCGCCGCTTCCGCGCCAACATCTGGGTGGAGGGGCTGGAGCCCTGGGTCGAGAACGGCTGGAGCGGGCGCGACATCGTCGTCGGCGAGGTCGCCCTGAAGGGCGTCAAACCGATCACCCGCTGCGCCGCGACCCACGCAAATCCCGAAACCGGTGAACGCGACATCGACGTCTGCGCTTCACTGTTCGAACACTACGGCCATGTGCTGTGCGGCCTGTACGTCTCGATCGAGACGGGCGGCCGCATCGCCGTCGGCGACCCTCTGGAGATCCGGCCATGACCGCCCCGACCCTCGTCACCGCCTGGAAGGCCGCCACCGCGACCCTCAAGGCCGGCCGCATCGACAGCCCCTCGATCGACGCCCGCCTCCTGCTCGAGGTCGCCACCGGCGCCACCCGAACCGACATCCTCGCCGACCCCTATCGCGAGGTCACCGCCGACCAGCAGGCCGCCCTGGACGCCTATGTCGAACGCCGCCTGCGCCGCGAGCCGGTCTCGCGCATCCTCGGCAAGAAGGGCTTCTGGAAGATCATGCTGAACGTCACCCCCGACGTCCTCAGCCCCCGCCCGGACACCGAGGCCATCCTCGACGTCGTCATGCTGGCCTTCCCGCCCAACCGCGCCTTCGAGATGATCGACCTGGGCACCGGCTCGGGCGCCATCCTCCTGGCCACCCTGGCCGAACGGGCCGGGGCGCGCGGCGTCGGCACCGACATCTCGTCCGAGGCCCTGGCCGTGGCGAAAGAGAACGCCGCCAATCTCGAACTCGACAACCGCGCCACCTTCCTGCGCACCGAATGGGCCGCCGGTTTCGGCGACGACAGTTTCGATCTGGTCGTCTCCAACCCGCCCTACATCCCCTCGGACGACATCCCCGGCCTCGACCCCGAGGTCCGCGACCACGACCCCCTGCTGGCGCTGGACGGCGGCCCCGACGGCCTGGTCGCCTATCGCGAACTGGCCCCCGAGATCCGCCGCATCCTGAGGCCCGACGGTGTCTTCGCCGTCGAGATCGGCTGGGACCAGGGCCCGCAGGTCAGGACCCTGTTCGAGGAAGCCGGTTTCGAGAACGTCATCGTGGTCAAGGACCTGTCCGACCGCGACCGCGTGATCACCAACGGACCCGACCCGCGCACCAATCCCATCCCCAGGATGTAGGCGGCCGAAAACTTCCCCTTGGAAACCGGCTCCGCCCGCGCTAAGTCTTCGTCTGTCTCCCACCCAAAACGCACGCCTTGGTCCGGTTCCGGCCCATCCACGCGCGCTCAGGGCAGTGACGGTCGGGCCGGTCGCCCGGCGGACCACAGGGAGATACGGATTTCCGATCACATCGTCAGCGGGGATTGGCCCCGGAACGAAGCGGAACGACCACACGGACAGCGCCCGCGGCCATCGCCCCGGACTGTCCATCATACAAAGCACGGTAGCCTCCGATGAGAGATTTCAAGGGCATGAAGCGTCAGCGCGGACGCAACAGGAAGCCCGGCAGCGGCGGCGGAAACAACAACGCCAACGCCACCAACCCGAACCGTTCGTGGGACTCGCAGGGTCCCGAGAACATCAAGGTCCGCGGCAACGCCCAGACCGTCTACGAACGCTACATGCAGCTGGCGCGCGACGCCTCGGCCGCCGGCGACCGCGTCCTGGCCGAGAACTACACCCAGCACGCCGAACACTATTTCCGCGTCCTGCGCGCCCTGCAGCCCTCGCGCCCCGTCTCCGAGATCGCCCAGCGCGAACTGGCCGGCCAGGGCTTCGACATCGATTTCGAGGATGAGACCGGCGCCCAGGCGGCCGCCATCATGGCCGCTGAAAAGGTCGAGGCCGACCGCCTCGCCCAGATCGAGGCCCGTCAGCGCGAGAACGAGGACCGCCAGAACGACCGCCAGGGCGAACAGCCGCGCCGCGAATGGCGCGACCGCGACGACCAGCCGCGCGCCGACCGCGAACCCCGCGAGCCCCGCGTCGAGGGCGAGGGCGGAACCAACCCCGACGGCAGCCGCCGCGAAACCCGCCGCGAGCGCTGGGAGCGCCGCCAGCTGGAACGCAGCGCCCGCTTCGACCGCGAAGGCGGCGAACGCCCCGAGGGCGACGCTCCGTCCCCGGACGAAGCGCCCGAAGCCCGCGCCGAATCCGCCGAACCGGCGGACCGTCCCGAGCGCGCGGAACGCCCCGCGCGGGCCGAGCGCCGTCCGCGCCGCGACGCCGGCGTGGCCGCCGACGACGGTCCCTCGGCCCTGCCGGGCTTCCTGACCCGCTCGTCCGCTCCGGCCCCGGCCGCCGTGGAAGTCGCCGAAGCCTCCGAAGAGGCTCCCGCGCCCAAGCGCCGCGCCCCGCGCCGCAAGGTCGAGGCTCCCGCCGAGGATTGATCGCCCGATCGCGACGCCGGCGCGCTTGACGCCGGCGCCGCGGACTGGCCCAAGGATCGCCCGACCCCAAGCGGAGCGCCCATGTCCCGACTGTCGCGATCCCCGGCCCTGATCGCCCTTGCGGCCCTGACCCTGACCGCCTGCGCCAGCGCCCCGCCGCCCCCCCCGCCGCCGTCCGGAAGCGGCGCCGCCTTGCGCGACTGGCGCGGCATCGTCACCGCGGCCGACCGCGACCGCTACGCCCGCCGCGACGCCGCCTGGTCCCTGGCCCTGCAGCAGGCCCGCCGCCAG
This sequence comes from Brevundimonas sp., assembly GCF_036677305.1. Taxonomy (GTDB): domain Bacteria; phylum Pseudomonadota; class Alphaproteobacteria; order Caulobacterales; family Caulobacteraceae; genus Brevundimonas. The sequence goes on from NZ_JAKFEB010000093.1 coordinate 24,358, forward strand.
ACCGGCTCGGGCGACCTGCGCTCGGTCGGCGACCTGATCGACCCCGACCTCCGCCGCGCGCCCGTGGCCCCGCCGCCCGGCGCCTACCGCTGCCGCACCGTCAAACTGGGCTCCCAGGGCGGCGAGCAGGGCCTCGGCTATGTCGTCTACGGCTGGTTCGCCTGCCGCATCGAACAGACCCCGCGCGGTCTGAAATTCTCCAAACTGACCGGCAGCCAGCGTCCTTCGGGCCTGCTGTTCCCCGAGAACGACCGCCAGATGGTCCTGCTCGGCTCCCTCGCCCTCGCCGATGAGCCGGCCGCCAACTCCTACGGCCAGCGGCCGGACCGCGACCTGATCGCCGTGCTGGAGCGGATCGGCGACCGCCGCTGGCGTCTGGTCCTGCCCTGGCCGCAGGCCGAGTCCAATCTCGACGTGATCGAACTCGTCCCCGCGTGACGAAGGCGCCGGCCCCGAAACCGCGCAAGTCGCGCGCGAAACCGGCGGCGGCCCCGGCCGCCTCGGGTCGCGAGGCCCCGAAGGTCCGGAGACCGCGGCCCGCCAGGGACACGCTCGACATCCCGCCGCCGCCGCGCAGGCCGCGCCCGGCCGACATCGCCGTGATCGGCGCCGGCCCCGCCGGCCTGGCCGTCGCCCTGATGCTGGTCCGACAGGGCCGCCGCGTCATGGTCCACGAGCGGTTCGCCACGCCCCGCCCGGTCGGCGCCGGCTTCATGCTCCAGCCGACCGGCCTGCACGTCCTCGACGGCCTCGGCCTGACGCCGCAGGTCGAGGCCGTCGGCCAGCGCATCGATCACATCTTCGGCCGCGAGGCCCGCCGCGGCCGCGTCGTCCTCGACGTCCGCTACAGCGATCTGAAACAGCCCCGTCAGGCCGTCGGCATCCACCGCGCCGCCATGTTCGACATCCTGCACCGCGCCTGCATCGAGGCCGGAGTCGACTTCGAGACCGACCGCGAGATCGTCGCCGCCGACGCGGGCCGGCTGATCGACAGCGGCGGCCGCCGCAGCGCCACGCCGTTCAACCTCGTGATCGACGCCTCGGGCGCGCGTTCCGCCATCGCCGCAGGCATGGGCGCGGAGCGGCGCGACCTCGCCTGGGGCGCCCTGTGGACCACCGTCCCCTGGCCCGGCGCGCCCTTCGACCCGACGGCGCTGGAGCAGGTCTATCTGGGCGCCAGCCGCATGCTGGGCGTCCTGCCCTGCGGCTCCCTTCCCGGCGATCCGGCTCCGCTGGCCACCTTCTTCTGGAGCCTGAAGACCGAGATCTGGGCCGACTGGCACGCGCTGGGACTGGAGGCCTGGAAGGAACACTGCCTGCGCCTCTGGCCCGAGCTGTCGCCGGTCATGGACGCCATCACCGACCGCGAACAGATGACCCTGGCCTCCTATGGCCACCACACCCTCGCCCGGCCCGTCGGCGACCGGCTGGCCGTCGTGGGCGACGCCGCCCATTCGACCAGTCCCCAGCTGGGCCAGGGCGTGAACATGGGCCTGCTGGACGCCCTCGCCCTCGCCGAGGCCCTGAAACAGCACCGCGACCTGCCCGCGGCCCTCAACGCCTACGCCCGCGCGCGCCGCTGGCATGTGCGCCTGTATCAGGCGCTCAGCCTCGGCTTCACCCCCTTCTACCAGGCCGACGGCCGCCTGCTGCCCTGGGTCCGCGACCATGTGCTGGGCAAGGTCGCCCGCCTGCCCTTCGCCCCGCGCCTGCTGGCGGCCACCGTCGCCGGCGTCCTGCTGGACCCGCGATCGTCAGAGGGCGGCTGAACCCCTTCGCGGCCCAGCCGTTTGCACGGTTCAGCCCCAAGGACTCCGTATGCGCACCCTCATCGCCGTCGCCTCGCTCGCCGCCCTGCTCGCCGCCTGTGGAGAGAGCGCCCCGCCCGCCGCCGATCCTGCAGCCCCTCCGACGGACGCGTCCGTCCCGCCCGCCGACGCCGCCACGCCGCCACCCGCCGCTCCCGGCCAGACCCCCGCGCCTCCGGCCGAAGGCGAACAGGGCGGAACCGCCGACTGGCGCAAGGTCGTTTCGGCCGCGGACGCCGCCAGTCTCGGCCGCCTGGACCAGGCCTGGCGTCTCGGCCGGGCCGAGGCCGAGGACAACGGCTTCGCTGACAAGGTCGAGGCGCTGGGACCGCTCGTCGACCCCAACGCCGGTCAGGCGGGCCGGCTCCAGCCCCCGCCCGGCGCCTATCGCTGCCGCACGGTCAAACTGGGCAGCAATTCGCCCGGCGGCCTCGGCTATCTCGAATACCCCTGGTTCCGCTGCACCGTCGAACTGACCCCCGGCGGCGACCTGGTCCTGACCAAGACCACCGGTTCGCAGCGCACCCGCGGCCTCCTTTATCCGGATACGGACAATCGTCTTGTCTTCGTCGGCGCCCAGGCCTGGGGCATGGATGAAACCGGCTTCCCCCGCTACGGCCAGCAGCCCGTCCGCGACCAGGTCGGCGTCTTCGAACGGATCGGCTCCAACCGCTGGCGGCTCGTCATTCCCTGGCCGAAGGTCGATTCCAAACTCGAGATTCTGGAACTGACGCGCTGACGCCTTGACCCCCGGCCCGCCCGCGACGACTCTGGTCGCGCGGGCGTTTCCGCCAACCTCAGGGGGTCCCCATGCGCGGGTTCAGCATCACCATCGGCTCGGTCATCGCCGTCGTCATCCTCGCGGCGATCGCCCTGATCGGCCTGCCGACCTACAACGTCTATTCGAAGCAGATGCAGGGCAAGGCGGCCTATGAGCAGGCCGTCCAGGACCGCCGCATCCGCGTGCTGGAAGCCCAGGCCGCGCTCGATTCCGCCCAGCTGACCGCCCAGGCCGAGGTCGCCCGCGCCCGCGGCACCAACGAGGCCAACCGCATCATGGCCGAGAGCCTCGGCGGCCCGGACAACTATCTGCGCTGGGCCTATATCGACATGCTCAAGGAAACCGCGGGCAAGTCGGGCCGCGAGACCATCTACATCCCTACCGAAGCCGGCATGCCCGTGCTCGAGGCGGGCCGCGTCTCCCGGCGCCAGACCGCCGAGTAGCCGAACGGGGCCGCGTCAGGCGGGCGCGGCCTCGGCCAGCATCAATTGATCGACGAAGGCGGCCAGGGCGTCCTGGGTGAAGGGCTTGGCCAGGCGCGGCAATCCCAGACTCAGACGGCGGCCCTGATCCGCCACATCGGCATAGCCGGTGACCACGCCTATGGGCAGGCCGGGCCGCGACTCCAGCATCCGGCCGGCCATCTGCGAGCCGCTCATCCTGGGCATGACCTCATCGGTGATGACCAGGTCGATGCGGGAATCCTGCTGCAGGGCCTTCAGCCCCTCCTTCGCCGATTCCGCCCCGATCACCGAGTGACCCAGGTCCTCGAGCAGGGCGACCGTATTGGTCAGCACCAGCCGGTCGTCGTCCACGACCAGAATCCGAAGGCCCTGGCGTCCGGAGGCCTCCGGCGTCTTGCCCGTCGCCGCCCCCGCGGCCTCGTCAGCTCCCGCTACGGGCAGCCAGATATCGGCCGTGACGCCCTCCCCCTCCCGGCTGGACAGGCCGAAGCGGCCGCCCGACTGCTCGGCGAGTCCATGCACCATCGAGAGGCCCAGTCCCGTTCCCTTGCCCGCCCCCTTGGTGGTGAAGAAGGGCTCCGTCGCGCGCTGCAGCGTCGCCGCGTCCATCCCCTCGCCGGTATCCTGGACGCTGATCCGCACAAGGCCGGGCTCCTCCCCGGTTTCGGCGGTGATGCGGATCGTCCCGCCCCGCGGCATGGCGTCCCGCGCATTGACCACCAGGTTCAGAAGCGCGGCCTCAAGCTGGTAGGGATCGGTGTGGACCCGGGGCAGGTCGGCTGGAAAACGCATCGACACCTCGACGCTCGGGCCGATGGTCCGCTCGATGAATTCCGACATCCCCCGGACCAGCACCGGGACGTCCACGGCCACGAAGGTCAGTTCCTGCTTGCGGGCGAAGGACAGCATCCGCTGCGTCAGGACAGCGCCCCGTTCGGCGCCCTGGATCGCATTGTCGATCAGCGGCGTGATCCGCGGGTCATAGTCCAGCCGCTTGCGCACCAGCTCCAGACTGCCCAGCACCGCCATCAGCAGATTGTTGAAATCATGGGCGATGCCGCCGGTCAGCTGGCCGATGGCCTCGATCTTCTGCGACTGGAACAGCGCCTCACGGGTCCGTTCCAGCGCCTGCTGGGCCTCGACCCGCTCGGTCACGTCGCGCGTCACCTTGGCGAAGCCCAGAAGCACGCCCTCCTCGTTCCGGATCGCATCGATCACGACATGCGCCCGGAAATGCGAGCCGTCCTTGCGCAGGCGAAGGGCCTCGGTCTCGAACCGCCCCTCGCTGGCGGCCTGGGCCAGGGCGTGGGCCGGAGCGCCCGCGGCCCGCTCGTCCTCGGTATAGAAGCGCGAGAAGTGGCTGCCGATGATCTCCTCGGGCCGATAGCCCTTGATGCGCTGGGCGCCCATGTTCCAGGTCGTGACCCGCCCTTCGGGGTCCAGCATGTAGATGGCGTAGTCGACCACGCCCTGCACCAGCAGCCGGAACTCCTCCTCGCTCTTGCGCAGGGCCTCGGCCGCCAGCTTTCGTTCCGTCAGGTCGCGCGTGATCTTGGCGTAGCCCAGCAGCGCGCCGTCCTCGGGCGACCAGATCGGGTCAATGACGACATGGGCCCAGAACCGGCCGCCGTCCTTGCGGTACCGCCAGCCTTCCTGTTCGAAACGGCCCTCGGCCGCCGCCTGCCTCAGCGCGTTTCCGGGCACGTCGGCGGCCCGGTCCTCGGCCGAATAGAAGCGCGAGAAATGTTCGCCGACGATCTCGGCCGGCGTATAGCCCTTGAACCGTTCGGCCCCCGCGTTCCAGCTGACCACCCGCCCGTCGGGGTCCAGCATATAGATGGCGTAGTCGGTGATGGCGTTGACCAGCAGCCGGTAGCGACCCTCGTCGTGAACCGTGTCGCCTCCGGTTGTCCTGGCCATTCACGCCCCCGTCCCGCGCCCCCGCCCCGGGCATGCGGGGGCAGAACGACGTACGCTGCCGTATGGTTCCCGCGCCGCGGCTCAGACCCTGGTCAGTCGCAGGTCGTGATAGTCGTACGAGAAGTCCGCATCCGGACTGACGGCCTTCATCGTCGCCGCAACGGGGACGCCGTTCTCGACCTTGAAGGTGATGAACAGGTCCTCCTCGCGCCGGTCCGTGAACCGCGTCCTCAGGGTGTCGCCGTCATACGGCTCCAGCGGCCCCTGCAGCGATGGCGTGCGGCTGAATTTCAGCCACAGGACCACGTCCCGCGCCTCGATGACGATGTCGCCGTACCAGGGATCCCGCCAGGTTCCGGCAAAGGCGGAAAGCGGCAGGGACGGCGGCGCGCCCGCCGCCTGTTTCGCGTCGATTTCCGCCGCCGCCGCGATCGATTTCGCATCGCCCTCGGCCTTCAGCCGCACGCCGTCGGCGACCCAGTCGAAATCGGCCTTGCCCATGACGATGTCGGTGATGCCGCTGCGCAGCGCCCGCGTCAGGAAGCCCTCCTCGGCGTTGGTGAAATACGAGAAGCCGGCGTCGCGCCCGGGGATCAGCACCGTCCCGGAGACGAAGCCCGGCGCCCCGCCGCCGTGGGTGATCATCCGCTCGCCGCGATAGTCCTGCACCTGCCAGCCCGTCGCATAGGTCGAGGCCACGGCCCGGTTCGGCAGCTGCGCCGTCGGCCCGGCCGAGTTGGAGATCAGGATGTTGGGCCGCCACATCTCGTTCGCGCGGGCTTCCGAATACAGCCGCGACCCGTCCGGCAGGGCGCCGCGCGCCAGCTGCACCGCGATCCATTTGGCCCAGTCCACCGG
>NZ_JAKFEB010000094.1:0-7296 GCF_036677305.1 Brevundimonas sp.
GAAACCGGCGCTGTGATCGGCGGCAGATTTCCAACCGCTCAGCGCAAACTCGTCCAGAAGTGGATTGAGATGTATAAGACCGAACTGCGGGCGGCATGGTGCGCCGTGCGCGACGACACAACGCCTGAACGGATTCCGGGACCCGACGCCGATAATGACAACTGAGGTGGTTCGCATCCGAAAGCTGCAACGGCTCGGCGACTATCGTCTGAAGCTGTGGTTCTCGGACGGTCGCGCCGGCGAATGGGATTTCTCGGTTCTGGCGAAGCGCGGCACGCCGGTGACCCGACCTTTTGAGGATCCCGCTTATTTCGATCGGGTGTTTCTCGAGTTCGGTGGGCTCGCCTGGCCCAACGGCTACGACTGGGCGCCGGATGCGTTGCATGCCGACATGAAGGCTGCGGGCGTGCTGAAGGTCGAGAGCGCGGCGGCCTAGCCATCGATCGGGCGCGGCGGATCGACTTGACGGATCGATAGTCAGAGCGCCTTCACGATCCCCTCGACCATCTTCTTGGCGTCGGCGAACAGCATCATGGTGTTGTCGCGGAAGAACAGCTCGTTCTCGACGCCCGCATAGCCCGCCGCCATGCCGCGCTTGATGAACAGCACGGTCCCCGCCTTCTCCACGTCCAGCACCGGCATGCCGTAGATCGGGCTCTGCGGATCGGTCTTGGCGGCCGGGTTGGTGACGTCGTTGGCGCCGATGACGAAGGCCACGTCGCAGCTCGAGAACTCCGAGTTGATGTCCTCCAGCTCGAACACCTCGTCATAGGGAACATTGGCCTCGGCCAGCAGCACGTTCATGTGGCCGGGCATGCGGCCGGCGACGGGGTGGATGGCGTATTTCACCTCGACCCCCTCCTCCTTCAGCTTGTCGGCCATCTCGCGCAGCGCATGCTGGGCCTGGGCCACGGCCATGCCGTAGCCGGGCACGATAATGACCTTCGAGGCGTTCTTCATGATGAAGGCGGCGTCGTCGGCGCTGCCCTGTTTGACCGGCCGGCTCTCGACCGCGCCCGCTCCCGCGGCCGCCGTATCGCCGCCGAAACCGCCGAGGATGACGGAGATGAAGCTGCGGTTCATCGCCTTGCACATGATGTAGCTCAGGATCGCGCCCGAGCTGCCGACCAGCGCCCCGGTGATGATCAGGGCGATGTTCTCCAGGGTGAAGCCCAGCGCCGCCGCGGCCCAGCCGGAGTAGGAGTTGAGCATCGACACCACCACCGGCATGTCCGCCCCGCCGATCGGGATGATCAGCGTCGCGCCGAGGATCAGGGCCAGCAGGAAGACGCCCCAGAAGGCCCAGGTCGCCGTGCCGTCCGTGGCGATCATCACCCCGATCAGCACGACCAGCCCCAGGGCCAGGCCGATGTTGATCAGGTGCCGCGCCGGCAGCAGGATCGGCGCGCCCGACATCCGCCCGTCCAGCTTGGCGAAGGCGATGACCGAGCCGGTGAAGGTGACGGCCCCGATGGCCACGCCCAGCGCCAGTTCGATGATCGACTGGATCTTGATCCCGCCCGCGCCGTCGGCGATGCCGAAGCTCTCGGGCGCATAGACCGCGCCCACGGCGACCAGACAGGCCGCCATCCCCACCAGACTGTGGAAGGCCGCCACCAGCTGGGGCATCTGGGTCATCTGCACCCGGGCCGCGATCAGGGCTCCCGCCCCGCCGCCGACGATGACCCCGCCCGCGATCAGGCCCAGGGTCAGCGGATCCAGCGTCCCGGTGCTCCACAGGGTCAACAGGGTCACCCCGACCGCCAGCGCCATGCCGACCATGCCGAAGGTGTTGCCCTGCCGGCTCGTCTCCGGGCTCGACAGGCCGCGCAGGCTGAGGATGAACAGCACGCCGGAGACCAGATAGGCCAGGGCCGCGAAGGATGCGTTCATGCCGTGTCCCCGAGTTTCAGCATCAGAAAAATCCCACGGCGGCGGGCCGGGCCGGGTCGGTCGTGACCGCCACCTGCGACTCGCCGTTCTTGATCATGGCGATGGCCACGGCGCCGCGTCCGCCGGTCTTGGTCACCGTGCAGCTGCCGTCGTCCCCCGGCAGCCGGCCGCCCACGGAGCCGCGGCCCGTCTGCGCGATCCGGTTGGCCCAGGCTTCCCGGTTGTAGGTCGAGGCCTCGTAGGTCACCGGCTTGAACCGGCACACCAGCGACCAGCGGGCGCCCTGCAGCGCCGCGACGTGCCAGGGCAGGCCGCTCTCGATGTCAGCGCCGAGACGGGTCTGCGCATCCGCCGCCGAGGCGCACGCGACCAGCAGCACCATCAGGCCGATCCGCCCCGCGCGCATCTCAGCGTCCTCCCGGCGGGCAGGCCGTCCGCGCCAGCCGCCACAGGGCGGCGACGATGAACAGCGGGGCCACGAAGACCATGGCCCAGTCCCAGACGGTCATGGGCTTGTCCTGGGCCACGATGCGCAACAGCACCGAGGCAAACAGCAGCACCACGCCGCAGTCCAGGAAGCGCAGCTTGCGGATCGCGTCCTGCTCGCCGAACCAGCTCCACAGCCACAGGCCGGCCCCGATCGCCGTGGCGACCCAGGACGCGCCGACCGCGAACTGATGGACGTCCAGCGTCATGCCTTCCGGAACCTCGGGAACAGCGTGCGTGTTCGCAGCGCCAGAACGAACTGGACCGCGAAGGAGCCGATCAAGACCAGCATTATGCTGACCATGAACCAGTCACCTTCTTGCTGATACTCCCAGGCCTGCCATGCCCAGGTCAGGATAAAAGCGGGGTAGGCGATCAGGATCAGGCCGAGTTCGACACGTCTGCGCACCGTTTCGCTCATCCGACCGCTTAGCAAAACGAAGCCCAGCACCAGCAGAAGCGCCAGCGGCACAAGCGCTGTGAAGAGAATGGCCTGCGTCACGACCCGGCCGCCTCCGCCGGCTTCGCGGGCCGTTCCTTCTTCTTGTACATGGCCAGCATCCTTCGGGTGACCATGAAGCCGCCGAAGATGTTGACGCTGGCCAGGGTCACGGCCGCGACGCCCGCCCCCTTGGCGATCCAGCCGCCGTCGGCGCTGGCCGCCGCCGCGGCGATCAGGCCGCCGACGACGATCACCGAGGAAATGGCGTTGGTCACGGCCATCAGCGGCGTGTGCAGGGCCGGCGTGACGCTCCAGACCACATAGTAGCCGACGAAGATCGCCAGCACGAAGATGGCAAGGCGGAAGACGGTGGGATCGACGTGTTCCATCAGTCCTCTCCTCGGGTGGTGTCGGGCGGGGCGACATTGAGTTCGTACATGGCCCTGTCGATGCGTATGGGCACGCTTACAGTGGGCGAGATGGGGGCCCGGCCGATGGTTCTGGGGCCGACAGGCGTCGACTCCGCGCGCAGCAGGGTCTCGAGGCTGGCGGCCATCGCATTCGTCATCCCCGCCAGAATCCGGAAGTCCGTGTCCGTGCCCAGCCAGTTATAGACCAGTCCCAGTCGCTCCCGCGCCTCGTCGTTATCCGCCGCATAGCTCGCCACGTCCTCTATCCGGCCGGTGACGAGCGTGCGGCCCGTCGCCAGGTCCTGCACGGCCACGGTCATGGCCGTGCGCGGAAACCGCGGAGCCATGGCCATTCGCAGCATGCCGTCAGCCCGCGCCTCATCGACCCGCGCCACCAGCCGGACCTTGCGTCCCGTCGCCTCATCGTCCCGGAACCGATCCTCCAGATTGGCGACGGCGAGAAACTCGGCCATCCGTTCCGCGGCCTGCGCCTCGGGCAGATCGGGATGGCGGGCCCGGAACAGCTCCCGTTGCTCCGCAGGCATGGCCCGCTCGATATAGGCCCGCGCCGCGCGATCCTGGTGTTCCGGCAGCAGGCCGTCGCCGACCCGAAGATCGATCTCCTCGACATCCAGATCCGCGCCGTAGACGGCAACGAACGGGTTGTTCACCCGATCCTGCGACAGCGCTGGCCCGGACACGGCCAACACGCTTCCGGCGAAAGCGAGGATGGCCAGCACCCTCGTCATCCCTTCACCCCCTCGTGCACCACGGCCCCGCCGTGCGTCACCGCCGCCGCCTTCAGGATCTCGTCCTCAAGGTCCGGCGCCAGCGCCCCGTCCACAATCATCAGCCCGACGAAGGCGACCAGGTTCTTGGCGTAGAGGGCCGAGGCGTCCGCCGCGATCCGGCCCGGCAGGTTCGTATGGCCGACGATCTGCACCCCGTTCGCCGTGGTCACCACCTCGCCGGCCCTGGCGCCCTCCACATTGCCCCCGGCTTCCACCGCGAGGTCGATCAGCACCGAGCCCGGCTTCATCGTCGCCACCTGGGCCGCCGTGACCAGCACCGGCGCGGCCCGGCCCGGGATCAGGGCCGTGGTGATGACGATGTCCTGTTTCCGGATGTGCTCGCCCGTCAGCACGGCCTGTTTGGCCTGATACTCGGGGCTCATCGGCTTGGCGTAGCCGCCGGCCGTCTGGGCGTTTTTGAACTCCTCGTCCTCGACCGCGAGGAATTTGGCGCCCAGCGATTCCACCTGCTCCTTGGTCGCGGGCCGCACGTCGGTGGCCGTGACCACCGCCCCCAGCCGCCGCGCCGTGGCGATGGCCTGCAGGCCCGCCACGCCCACGCCCATGACGAAGACCTTGGCCGGAGCCACCGTCCCCGCCGCCGTCATCATCATCGGGAAGCCCTTGCCATAGGCGTACGCCGCCTCGATCACGGCGCGATAGCCGGCCAGATTGGCCTGTGACGACAGGGCGTCCATCACCTGCGCGCGGCTGATGCGCGGCACGAACTCCATGGCGAAGGCCGTCGCATTGGCCTGGGCCAGGGCCGTCACCGTCTCCCTGTCGCGATACGCGTCCAGCAGGGCCACGACGATCGCGCCGGGCTTCAGGGCGCTGGTCTCCTGCGCCGTCGGCCCGCGCACCTTCAGCAAGACGTCAGCGCCCGACAGCACCGCCTTGGTGTCCTTGGCCACGGTCGCGCCGGCGTCGGCGTATTCGTCGTCGGGGATGGACGAGCCGGCGCCGGTCCCGGCCTCGACCGTCACGGTCGCGCCCATGGCGATCAGCTTCTTCACCGTTTCCGGAGTCACGGCGCAGCGCGTCTCGCCGTCTCGGCGTTCGCGGGTCACGGCGATGGCGACAGCCAAGCGAATCCCTCCGTCATCTCTCGGAGGACGACGTTAGGCTGATCGAACAGGCTGCGTCAAAAGACGACAGACCCCGGGGCGGAAGCGCATTCCTCGCCCGTGCATCCCCGCGAAGGCGGGGACCCAGGTTTGAGCGGCGGGCAGAGGGTTGAACGAACCAAGGTGCATTCGACACCGGCGGTCAGGCTAAAGCCCGGGTCCCCGCCTTCGCGGGGATGCGCGGTGTTTCAGTGCTTCGCCTTCGGCGATTTCAGGCCGAAATAGCCCAGCACCAGCATCGCCACGGCTGCGATCGCGCCGGCGATGAAGCTTCCGCCCGGCTGGAACCACAGCACCAGGAACATCAGCAGGGCGGCCATCCACAGCGAACCCCATTTGGCCATGCTGATGAAGGCATGGAAGGTCGAGGTCTGCTCGCTGATCTCCTGGGAGCCGCGAACGTAGGCGTCGTGGGAGTCGGCGTGGTGCGGGTCGGCCATGTCGGTGTCCGGGAATCTGGAACGTCGGTTGGCGCTCTTATAGCGGGGCCTGCCGTCCGCTCAAGCGGCGGCTGACAATTCCCCTCAGTCGAGCGCGGCCAGAACGTCGCGGGTGAAGGGGATGAAGTTGAACGGCTTTCCGGCCGGGTCCTCGCCGCGCCGCACGATGACGATGTTCCGGCTCGGCACGATGATGACGTACTGGCCGCGGTTGCCGTTGGCCGAGATGGCGTCGGCGGGGATTCCCTCCGACCTGTTGAACAGCCAGAAGGTCGCACCGTAGCCCTGCTCGCCGCTCGGCGGCTGCGGCCCCGACGGGCGCGAGACGTAGTCGCGCCAGCCCTCGGGCAGGATGCGCTGTCCGTCCAGCATGCCGTCGTTCAGATACAGCCGTCCGAACCGCGCCAGATCGCGCGCCGTCGACCAGACCTGGCTCGACAGCATGTAGTTGCCGCGCCAGTCCGTCTCGGCCCAGGTGTCGTTCATGCCCAGCCGCCGGAACAGTTCGGCCGGCGGATGCGCCTCGAACGTCGGGGCTATGGCCAGAATGCCCAGCAGTATGTCGTTGTTGGCGTACCGGAACCGCGTCCCCGGCGTCGTGATCAGCGGCCAGGTCGTGACCTGCTCGTCCACGCCCACGCCGCCGAAATACAGGGCGTCGGTGCGATTGCCCGCCGTATCGCTGGTCAGGCCCGACGCCATCCGCATCAGCTGGTCCAGGGTGATGGCCGCGCGCGGATCGCCTTCGCGACTCCAGTCGCCGATCGCGGCCGGCGCATTCACATCGGCCTGTCCCCGCTGCACCGCCGCCCCGATCACCGTGCCGGCCAGCGACTTGGCCACCGACCATGTCCGCTGCGGCGTGTCCGGGCCGAAGCCCAGCGCATATTCCTCGGCCACGACCCGGTCGTTCTGCAGGACCAGCACGGCGGTGGTGTTCGAGCCCGCGCCGTAGCCCCCTTCGAAAGCCTGTTCGACCGCCTCGTTCAGCAGGGCGGCGTTGCCGACCGGCTCTCCCCCGGCGAAGGCCTGATCTGAAGGACGCCTCGGCGGCAGGATGGCGATCTGCTCGCCGCGCCAGCCCACCGGCATGATCGAACAGCCATGCCCGTCCCGCCACACGGCCGAGCGCGGCGGCATGGCGTCGTCCCACGCGACCGCCACCCGCGCCGGAAACACCTCGACCGGCATCTCGCGCACCAGCGGATCCAGTTCGGGATAGATCCCCGTCAGCTCATTGGCCTCGATGCTCTCCAGCGTCCGCGTCCCGCCCGCCGCCTCGGCGGTCTTCAGCGCGCTGCAGACCGTCAGGGCCTTGTACCCCGCCGCCATGGCGCGAACGCTGGCGGACGGCGCCGCGGGGGTCTGGGCGAAGGCGGCGAACGGGGAGGCGGTCAGAATGGCCGTGGCGAGGATCAGGGTGCGCATGGCGGGACGCTCGCCCGCAGTCGGCGCCGCGTCAACGTCTGTTCTCTCCCGCCGTCATTCCGGGGCTGGGACCGGCGCAGCCGGGAACAGAACCCGGAACCCAGGGGTCTGGGCGCCGAAGTCCGCCGAGCCTCCACGTCTGTGGCCAGCCTCCTGGGTTCCGGGTTCCGCTTCGCGGCCCCGGAATGACGGATCAGGGTAACGTCAGACCAGCGCCTCGAACCGGTCGATCAGCCCTTCCAGCCGCTTCGTGCCGATGGTCCAGAACGCCGGATCGCG
>NZ_JAKFEB010000095.1:0-12178 GCF_036677305.1 Brevundimonas sp.
ACGATGTCGCCGACCCCGCGTCCGACCTTGGCGAAGCCGCGCACCCAGCCCGGAGACTGCGGCGGCGGCCCGGCGCTTTCGCGCTCGAGCTTCTCGACCATGGCGTAGGTGCGGCCGGCCTCGGGGCGTTGCTCCCAGGCGGATTGCGGCAGGACGCAGTTGGCGGCCTGAACGATGGCCAGGGCCCCGGCCGTGTCGAAACGGCCCATCTCCGACAGGTCCACGGCCACGACCTTGCGGTCGTGCAACTCATCGTCGAGCCGGCGCGAGATCCGGCCCAGTTCGGTCGCCGTCCAGTCGCCGGTCAGACGCAGGGTCAGACCGGGTTTGCCGTCGTCGATCTGGAAATCCGCTGCGGCCATGCCCCTACCTAGATTGCGCCGGTCGTTTTGCCTACGCCGCCCAAACGGCAAAGCTGGGGCAGACCTTACAACGCCACCCGGCCGTATTCGTTCAGCCACGGTTTCAGGCGTTTGGCGTCAAAGCAACCTGCGGACGCGTTTCAGATCATCGACGAAACGACCGCGTTCCGCCTTCCGGCTCTCTTCGTCCGGCAACCGCAGCAGATATGAAGGGTGCGCAGTCAGCAGCACCCGCGACCCGTCCGGCTGCGCGAGCGCCTCCCCGCGCTCCTTCGTGACCGCGACCTTGCGGTTCAGCACGCCCAGCGCCGCCGTCGCCCCGAGGGTCAGGATCACCTTCGGCTTCACCAGTCGCCGCTCGGCGTCCAGCCACCAGCGGCAGGCGCTGACTTCGCTGGTCAGGGGCGTCTTGTGAATGCGCCGCTTCCCGCGCGGCTCGTGTTTGAAGTGTTTGACGGCGTTGGTGACGAAGACATCGTCGCGGTCGATCCCCGCTTCAGCCAGCGCGGCGTCCAGTACGCCGCCGGCGGGACCGACGAACGGACGGCCCGCCAGGTCCTCCTGATCGCCTGGCTGTTCCCCCACGATCATCAGCCGCGCCCGCTTGGGCCCCTCGCCGCAGACACCCTGGGTGGCGTCGCGCCACAACGGGCAGCGGCGGCAGGCCTGGACCGCCTGCCCCAGCTCTTCCAGGGTCGACGGAACGAAACCTTCGTCGAACGAATGATCGCGGTTCATCCGCGACAGCGTCCTCGCCAGACGCTGGTTCGGCGGGGCTGCGGGGGTGGCGACCATGGCGTCGGTTCGAACCGCCGACTGCGCCACCAGTTCCGGGATCAGCGCCGCCTCGGGCAGGTTCTTCCAGTATCGTTTGGGCATTTCGCCCTGCATGGCCTTGGTCTTCAGCCGCGCCGGGTTGAAGGTCGAGGCGTAGTAGGTCTTCCAGAACTCCTCGATCTCGTCCTCTGCGGGCGCCATGTCGCGTGTCGCCGGGGGGCCGAGGGTCAGCGCCGCTCCATCCCAGACCGCGCTGCCGTCCGGCGTCAGGATCGACCACCGCATGGTGGTGAAACGTCTTACGAAGAACGGAGCCGTCTTTTCCACCACCCTGTGGGCCGGTTCGAACCAGGCGACCCACCGCTCGCCCTCCCTATCCTCGACCTGCCGGAACCGGACGAAGGCCTTCATCTTGTGGCTGGCCCGGCTGACGTTCCTGGCCCGCTCCAGAGCGTCGGCCACATCGATGTCAGTGACGACCTTCATCAGGTCGGGCTCGTCACGGAGCCGCCACAGCAGCCGGTACATCAGATCGAACCGGTCCGCCGAGCGGTGCAGGATCACCTCCCGCGCCAGGTCGACGAAGGCCTGGGGCACGCCGAACACGGGTTCCATCGCGGCCAGCGGCGGGGCGTGGTCGAACAGTCCGCCCCCCGCATCACCGATCCGGAAGACGGCCTCGCCCGGGACCACGCCGGCCTGGCGGAAACCCCGCGCCGCCCGGCGCCAGCCGTCGAAGTCCGCCTCGCCCTCAAGAACCGCCGCCTGCATCAGAACAGGCTCAACTGGACCGGCCCGGGTGCGGGCGCGACCCGGGCGCGCAGATCCGCCGCGTCCGTCAAGCCGCCCGGGGTCCAGTCCAGGGCGACAATAAAGGGCCGCACCTTGTCGACGCCCCGGCAAAGCCGCCCGATGTCCTCGAGCCGCAGCGTCCGCCATCGGCGAACCTGAAGGATCCGGTCGACCGACTTCACGCCCAGACCCGGCACCCGCAGCAGCATCTCGCGCGGTCCGGTGTTCACATCCACCGGAAACGACGCCCGGCTGTTCAGCGCCCAGGCGAGCTTGGGGTCGATGGCGAGATCCAGCATGCCATCCACCGTCGCCGTGCCGATCTCGGGGGCTGAAAAGCCGTAGAACCGCATCAGCCAGTCGGCCTGGTACAACCGGTGCTCGCGCATCAGCGGCGGTTTCGACAGCGGCAACGCGCTGGAGGAATCAGGAATCGGGCTGAAGGCCGAGTAGTAGACCCGTCGCAGGCCGTAGCCGCCGTACAGGGACGCCGACCGGTCGATGATCTCCGTGTCGGGCGCGCCGTCCGCACCGACGATCAGCTGGGTCGACTGCCCCGCCGGCGCGAATTTTGGCGGTTTCGCCCGGTCCTTCGGTTGCGGACGCGCGGCCTCCACGTTCAGCCGCACCTGGCCCATCGCCTTCTTGATGACCCCGACGTCCTTCTGCGGAGCCAGTCGCTGCAACGCCTCGTCGCGCGGCAGTTCGATGTTGGCCGACAGCCGATCGGCGTAGAGGCCGGCCTCCTCGATCAGCTTCGGATCGGCCTCGGGGATCAGTTTCAGATGGATGTAGCCGCGGAAGTCGTGCTGCTCGCGCAGCGTCTTGGCCACCAGCACCAGCTGTTCCATCGTGTAGTCGCCCGAGCGGATGATGCCCGACGACAGGAACAGGCCCTCGATATAATTTCGTTTGTAGAAATTCAGCGTCAGCTCGACGACCTCGTCCACGCTGAACCGCGCCCGCTGCACGTTCGAGGATGCGCGGTTGATGCAGTAGGCGCAGTCATAGATGCAGAAATTCGTCAGCAGGATCTTGAGCAGCGAAACGCATCGGCCGTCCGGGGTGTAGGCGTGGCAGATGCCCATGCCTTCGGTCGAACCGACGCCCTTGCCGCCCACCGAGTCGCGCTTCGACGTGCCCGACGACGCACAGCTGGCGTCATATTTGGCCGCATCCGCAAGGATGGACAGCTTTCGGCGGAGGTCGATCTGGGCCATTGTTCATGGTATGTTCCATAACGCAGGCCGGGTCCAGCGTAGCCATAGGAACGAATTGCCGCGTCAGCTCAGATAGTTGAGCAGCGAGACCTGGCGGAGTTGACCCAGCACCTGGGCCGAGGCCTGGATGGCGATCTGCGAAAGCTGGAGATCGGTCACAGCCTTCGCCATGTCCGCGTCGGTGCGGTCCGACACGAGTTCGTCCAGCGCATTCTTCTGGGCTGTGTGGCCGGTAGAGATGCTCTCGACCTGTTTCGCCATCGAACCGGTCCTGGCCATCTTGGCGACGACCCCTGCGCCTGCCTGTTCCAGACGGCCGAGCTGGGTGATGAGGAAGGTCTTCTGCGCCTCGGTGAGCTTGTCGTTCAGAGGCCCCTGCCCCGCGGTGACGTGGAAATTCTGCATGTCCCGCAGGATGCTCAGCACATCCGTACCCAGTTCGTCGGCGAGGAAGCCGGTTTCCAGGGTGGTTCCATCCGCGACGCGGCTGGCGGTTTTGAGCGTGTCGTTGTTGAAGACCGAGGCGAGGGTGGGCGCGGCGGCCAGTTCCGCCAGATTGGCCGGCGAGAGCGGCGCGGTCGTGGTCGAGGCGCCGGCGAACAGATAGCCGCCCTGGTGCCGCGTGTTCAGACCCACCCGAACGGACTGGAACTGGCCCTCCATCTCCAGCATCAGCGAGACGGCGGAATCCATGGAGAGCGCGTTGCCGATGGCTTCGCGCATGTTGTTGATACCGTCGTTGACCTGGCCCATGGCCAGATCCTGGGTGGTGAGGCGCGAGGTCACCGCCTCCGCCGTGTCGATAAAGCCCTGGATTCGACTCTGCGCGCCCATCAGCGCCGTCAGCGTTTCGGACTGTCGTCCGAAGCCGGTCAGGTCGGTGGCGTTCCTCTGGGTCGACACCCGCTCCTGGGCGTCGGCTGAACGGGTCTGGGTGTTCATCAGGTTCAGCAGGGCTGACTGATAGTTTCCGTAGGTGGCGACGCGGGTCATCAGATCATTCCAATCAGCGTGTCGTACATGTCCTTGCACGCCTGGATCAGGCGGGCGGAAGCGTTGAAGGCCTGCTGATAGGTCGTCATCAGCACCAGTTCCTCGTCCAGGTTGACCCCCTCGTGCGCCGTCTGGCGCGCGGACGCCTCGGTATACAGGGCGGCGGACGTCTCCTGACGGTTCCTGGACGCGGCGGCCCGTCCGCCGATCTCGCCCGAAAGCTCCGATGCGTAACGCGATACCGAGATCGGACCGCCCGTGGAGCCGCCCGCGGGCTGGAAGTTGGACGATCTCTCCCCGGCGTCGGCGAGGAGCAGCGCCCCGCGACCGTCGCCGATGCTCAAGGCCAGCGTGCCCGGCGCGGCCGACAGATTGAGTTGCGCCAGCCCCAGCCTGGAAGGCGTCTGCCGGATGTCCGAGCGAAGGGAGAAGCCGTCGGCGCGGGACGACCGGCCGCCTCCGGCGATGCCGAACAGCTCTGTCACCGATACGCCCGACGGAATCTGTGTCGTGGTGTCCGCAAGGACGCTGAGAGTCGGGGCGGGGTTGCCAAAGCCGGTGAAGGCGAGCGTTCCGTCGGCCGCCAGCGCGAAGCTGCCGAACCGGCCGACCCCAAGGGCCGGATCGTTCAATTGGGTGATCAGGTCGCCCACCGTCCCGCCGGGAGGGATGGAGACCTCAAGGTCGCGCAACCGCGCCCCGCTCTCGCTCGTAAACCGGAAGGTGAGCTTCTCGCCGGGGGTGAAGCCGTGGGCGGATCCTACCGTCAGTCCATTGTCATAGAAGGCCGGCCGGTCGGTGGAGATGAGGTCGTTCAGGCCGAAATAGTGCGAGAAGCCCCGGTCTACCTTGCTGGAGGGGGCGGCCGGATCGTCAGCGACGGCGACGCCGTTCGGAGCGGTGGTGGCGATGCTGAGACGACCATTGGTGAAGCTGGCCGTGGCCGCACCGCCCAGCTGGAGGTTCAGCTCGGCAAGGAAGTTGGCGGGCGTGGTGGGCGCACCGTTCACCGTCATGGTCGCACCCGAGAAGACGATATCCGCCCTCGTCTGGATGACGCCCGCGGGATTGGTCACCGCAACCGTTGTCCGGCCGGTGAACCCGGCGATCGCGGTCTCGAACGACTGGCCCACGTTGCGACCGGAAAGACTTACCGGGGCAGGCACCGAGGAGTTGGCGTTGTGGGCCCGGTTCAGTTCGTCGGCCACATGGGACACGAGCTCCGCCAGCCGTTCGGCGGCGGCCGGGGCCTCAAGGTCGCGCAGCTCGACCAGACCCTTGATCTCGCCCGAGACGACGCTGTCCAGCAGCGAGCGCTTCTGGCCGCCTGGCTCGGTGATCCATATCTCGTTGAAGGCCGTCTCGCCCGTGACGGTGCCGGCCCTGTTGTATTCGAGAGTCGCCGCGCCTTCGCCGGCCAGCAGGGTGCCCGACCCCGTGCGGATCGACACGCCACCGACCGACCGGACCGAAACCCGGATGTCCACCAGTTCGGCCAACTGCCCGATCAGGGCCGCCTGCGCCGTTTCCGCGCCCGAAGCGTCGCCGTTCACCGCGGTCGCGCGGGCGATTTCCAGGTTCAGGCTTTCGATCTGCTTGAGCAGGGCGTTGGTCTTTTCCACCGCGCTCTGGATGCGACCGTCTGCGTCCTCGCGAACGGCCTGGATCTGTTTGCCGATACGGGTCGCCTCGTCGAACAGGGCCTGCGTCTTGAAAAGCGCATCCTGGCGGCGCGGCGAGGAGGTCGGATCCTCGGCGCTGGCGGAGAAGGCTGAAAAGACGCCGTCGACCTGGGAGAAGAAGCCGGTGTCGCTTCCGGGATCCCCGAACAACGACTGGATGCGGTCGTACAGTTCATAGCGCACGCCTTCACGGGCCGCGTTGGCGCCCGCGTTCAGGCTCGCGGCCTGAAGGAAGCGGTCGGTCGCCAGGCGAATGCGCGAGACCTCGACGCCCGAGCCCATGCCCTGACCCGTCAGGGTGCGCTGATCCGCGATCTTGCGGACATAGCCGGGCGTGTTGACGTTCGAGACGTTGTCCGAGACGACGCGCAACTGGGTCTGCGCCGTGGCCAGCCCCGACGTCGCCGTGTTCATGATGGCGTTCAGCGACATCCGGCAGCCTCCATCCGCACGGCGCCCGGCAAGCCCTGCCAGCCGAAGAGCGTTTTTTGCCCGGCAGCCTGCGAGGGCGCCGGGAGCAAGTCCTTGATTTTACGCGCTATCGCGTTTCGCGCCTGGGTCATGACCCATGAGGGGCGCAAGGCGCGGGCCATCCGCACCTCGCCATTCCAGCGCCGCTGGCGCCGGGCAAGAAACGTCGGCACGCGGCAAGTTTCGACCGGGCAAGTCGGACGCGGGGACTCTGCGGCGCGGGATTTTATTGCGTAGTTTCAGTGACTTTGGCTCGCCAATCCGGGTGGCCCGCGACTTGCGCCACGGGTTCCGAATGTCCGGCGCAGCACGCGCCCAAGTCACCATCGCCATTGCGACCATCCCATCGGGACAATGTCCGCCCTCGCCCTGCCGTCCGTCATCGCGCCTGTCCAAGCCAGCGCCCCGCAAGGGTCGAGCGGCGCCGCCGACGCGACCGGCTTCGAGAGCCTGCTGGCGACCTGCATCGACAAGGAGACGGCGGCTGTAGAAGCGGAAGAGGCCGCGCCCGCCGCCGCGAAAGACGCTTCGGACGCTGCGGCTCCCGCGATCATCCTGGTCGCGCCGGTCCCGATCGCGCCGCCCGTCGCCGCACCCGCCATGGAGCCCGTCGTCGCCGGGGCAGAAGCGCCTGCGCCGACTGCCGTTCCCGCCGCGGAAACTGCACCCGAGATCGATCCGACCGACCTGCGACAGCCCAGCGTCACCCAACCGCCTGTCGCCCCGGCCGCCGAGGCCACGCCCGGCCTCGATCCCTCGATCCTGCAACAGGCCGGCGATGATCGACCATCCGACGCTCCCCGCGCCGCGGCGACGCCTGCGATCGATCCGCCCATGCCGCATAAGGCCAAAGGCGATCCCGTCCCTGCTCCCGCGTCGACCCAGGCCGTCGAGACGCCGAAAGACGTCGATCCCTCCGTCCCGCAGCAAATCCGCACCGATCAGCCGTCTGTCGTTGCTGCGCCCATCCAGTCCCCTCCGGTGATCGAACCGCGCATCTTGCGCCAGACGGGCAGCACCAAGCCGGAGGCCGCCGCTTCGGGCGCCGAGCCCGGCGCTGCAGCGGGGACCCGAGCGGCCCCGGAACCCGGTCCCGTCGCGGCTGACGCCCCCGCACCCGAACTTCCGGCTTCGCCCGCCGCCGCGACGACCGGCAAGAAGGCTGCGGCCGACGCCCCGAACGTGGTCGCGCCGCCCTCCTCCCAGCCCGCGCCGCCGCCGCTGCGCGCGCTCGCGGAGCGGACCTCCCGACCGCTTGACCCGCCATCCGGCAAGATCTCGGAGGATACCGCCTCCGCGTCAGGCCCGACCTACGCCGGCCTCTCCGTCGCGGCTCCATCGGCGTCGCCGGCCTCCCAGACGGCTCCTGACCGGATCGGCGGCCCGACCGAAGCTGCGACGAAGGCGGCCGGGGAAGGCCCCGGCGCCGAGGCGCCGTCCATCGACGCGGCCCCGGCGAGCGAGACCACGTCGGGTTCCGCCTCGACCACGGTGCCCGCGCGGGAGACCAGCCTGTCGGGCCTGTCGCGCGCCACCATCGACGCCACGGCCCAGATCGCAGCCCAGATTCTGCGCAAGCTTGAGGGCCGTTCGACACGGTTCGAAATGGCGCTCACGCCCGACGATCTCGGCCGGGTGGACGTCAAGCTGGACATCGACTCCGAAGGCCGTCTGGCCGCCCGGCTGGCGTTCGACAACCCCTTGGCGGCGACAGATATGCGCGGTCGGGTGGACGAGCTGCGGCGGGAGCTCGAGGATGCAGGTTTCCATCTGGCCGAAGACGCCTTCGAATTCGCCGAGCGCGACAGCGGATCCAGCAGCTTCGACCGGGGCCAGGACGCCCGCCACGGCCAGAACCGCGCCTTCGCCGCCGCCGCCCGCCTGAATGACGAAATCGATGTCGCCCAGCCTCCCCGCTGGATGGCGCTCTCCCTCTCGCCTTCGGGCGTGGATCTGAAGGTCTGATCGATGGTCGACGCCGTCTCAACCACCAATAACGCCGCAGCCCGTATCGGCGCAGGCACTGGCATGCTGGCCTCGAATTTCGAGACCTTCCTGGCCCTGCTGACCTCGCAGCTGAAGAACCAGGACCCGCTGTCGCCGGTCGATTCCAACCAGTTCACCGCGCAGCTGACCCAGATGGCGGGCGTGGAGCAGCAGCTGCTGACCAACGACCTGCTCAAGAGCCTGGTTTCGGCCCAGAGCGGCGGCGGTCTCGGGCAGGCGGCGACCTATATCGGCAAGGAGGCCACGGCGGCCTGGTCGGCGACCAAGATGGCCGACGGCGAGGCGAGCTGGAGCTATGAACTGGCCGCGAACGCCGCTTCGGCCACGCTGCAGGTGGTGGACGGCTCCGGCAAGGTCGTGTGGTCGGGCGACGCCCCGGCGAAGACGACCGGCATGCATGAATTCACCTGGGACGGCAAAGCCACCAGCGGCAACGACGGCCAGGACGGCCAGGTCTATTCGCTGAAGATCATCGCCAAGGACGCCGCCGGCGGCGCGCTGGACGCCCAGGTCCTGACCCGCGGCCGCATCAGCGGCGTCGAGATGTACGACGGCGAGGCCTACCTGACGATCGGGAACTCCATCGTGCCGCTCGCCACCGTCATCGCCCTTGAAGAAGCCCAGGACCCGGCCCTCGCGGCCTGAGTCGCCTCGCCCATGACCCTTTCAAACCGTTTTTCGTAAGGAGCCCACGCCATGAGTATCAACAGCGCCCTTCTGGCCGGCGTGTCCGGCCTGACCGCAAACTCCGCCGCCCTCGCGGCGATTTCGCAGAACATCGCGAACGTCAACACGATCGGCTACAAACGCACCGCCGGCGAGTTCCAGACCGTCATCAACAGCCAGTCGCAGGGGGCCGGCTATGCCGCAGGCGGCGTTCTGGCCACGGCCCGCCATTACACCAGCCAGGCCGGACAGCTGCAGAGAACCACCTCGGCGACTGACCTCGGCATCGCCGGTCAGGGCTTCTTCGTCGTCACCGAGAAGCCCGAGAACCTGCAGGTCACCGACAGCCGCCTGTTCACCCGGGCCGGAGCCTTCACGGTCGACAACCTGGGCTACCTGAAGAACACCGCCGGCCTGTATCTGCAGGGCTGGCCGGTCGACTCCGAGGGCAACATCGCCACCGATCCTTCGGACCTGAACCGTCTGCGCACGGTCAACGTCGGCTCGGTCGGCGGCACCGCGGAAGCGACGACCCGCATCCAGCTGAACGCCAACATCAAGTCCAGCCAGCTGGTCTCGGCCGAAGCGGCCGACGCCTCGCTCGTCCCCGTCGGCGCCAACGCCTACAATCCCGCGACCAACTCGATGTCCATGTGGGATCCTGAGACCGGCGTCGGCGTGAAGCCCGACTTCGAGCTGACCATTCCGGTTTCGGACTCCAAGGGCGGCCAGCGCACGGTCGCCATCGCCTTCCTGAAGAGCACCGTGCCGAACCAGTGGTACTCCGAGATCCGCGCAATCCCGGCTTCCGACGTCATCACCGGCGCGGGCCTGACCAGCGGCCAGCTGAAGACCGGTCTGGTCGCCTTCACCCAGGACGGTCGTCTGGATACGGACGCCATGGCCGCCATGGGCGCCGCAGCCCTGTTCTCCGATCCCGCCGCGGCCACCCTTTCGTTCGCAGCGTCGGACAGCGCGGCTCCGGCGGCGGGGGCCTTCAAATGGGCTCCGGGGCTGGGCATTGACGACCAATCCCTGGTCTTCGACCTGTCGGCCTCCGCAGGCGGCCTGACGCAGTACGACAGCGCTTCCGTTGTTCAGGCCGTGCTGACCAACGGCACGGCCTTCGGCAACCTGTCGGAGGTCAAGATCGACGACACCGGCTTCGTGACCGCCATCTTCGACAACGGGGTCACGCGCCGGATCGCCCAGATCGCCCTGGCCACCTTCCCCAGCCCGGACAGCCTGTCCCAGACCACGGGCAACGCCTACCGCGTCAGCCAGGGATCGGGCACCTACAACCTGAAGGCGGCCGGCACCGGCGGCGCCGGGTTGATCGGGGCCTCCCAACTGGAAGCCTCGACCGTCGATCTCTCCGCAGAGTTCACGGGCCTGATCACCACGCAGCGCGCCTACTCGGCATCCTCGAAGATCATCACCACGGCCGACGAGATGCTGGCCGAGCTGATCAGCATCAAACGCTGATCTCTCAGTAACGGGCCGTAAACCTCAATGAATCAATTGTTGAATGTTGAGAGGGTGGGCGGAAGGCATTTTAGCCTTTCCTTCACCACGACGCTTAAACGGCCCTTAGCCGCCGGTCGCTATGGTCACGCTCCTAGTGGTGGTGGTCAATGAGGCATAAGCCCATGTTGCAAGAGCGACGTCTAAACAGCCGAGGCGAACAGTATGTGGTCGGGCCTACCGGCACGCCGCTGACGCTGCACGATCTTCCCCCGGCCAATACCGACCGCTGGGTGATCCGTCGCAAGGCCGAGGTCGTGGCCGCCGTGCGTGGTGGTCTGATCAGCCTGGACGACGCCCTGGCGCGTTATCGTCTGACGGCCGAGGAATTCCTGGCGTGGCAGAAGGCCATCGACAAATGGGGCATGCAGGGCCTGCGCACGACGCGGATCCAGCACTACGGCCGCCCGTAAATCTTCTCCCCGAGTCCAGCGGCCGCTTCCGGAAACGGAGGCGGCCGTTGTCGTTTCCGGCTTCCTTTTGGCCGCGGCCTCGAAATCGAACGGGTTTCGCACTAGATAGCGCGCCATGACGCTCGCCGAGGACATCTGCCCGGTTCCGAACATCGCCCCCATGACCGGCCAGGCCGACATGGATGCGGCGATCGAGTCCGCGCGCGCGGCCGTCGGCCTGCCGGTTGGATCGCGCGTGGTGGCGGCCATGTCGGGCGGGGTGGACTCCACCGTGGTCGCCGGCCTGCTGCACAAGGCGGGCTATGACGTCGTCGGCGTGACCCTGCAGCTTTACGATCACGGCGCGGCCCTGAAGAAGAAGGGCGCCTGCTGCGCGGGCCAGGACATCCATGACGCCCGCCTCGCCGCCGAGACGCTGGGCATCCCCCACTACGTCCTCGACTACGAAAGCCGGTTCCGGGACGCGGTCATCGACCAGTTCGCCGACAGCTATCTGGCCGGCCAGACGCCGGTGCCCTGCATCCGCTGCAACCAGACGGTCAAATTCCGCGATCTGCTGGACGTGGCCCGCGACCTGGGCGCCGAAGCGATGGCCACGGGACACTACGTCAAGCGTGCGGTCGTCGACGGCCGGGCCCAGATGCGCAAGGCCATCGATCATTCGCGGGACCAGTCCTATTTCCTGTTCGCCACCACGGCGCAGCAGCTGGACTATCTGCGCTTCCCCCTGGCCGATCTGGAGAAGCCCCAGGTTCGGGGCGTCGCCCTGGAACTGGGCCTGCGCATCGCCGCCAAGCCGGACAGCCAGGACATCTGTTTCGTCCCCAACGGCGACTATCGCACCCTGATCGACAAGCTGCGTCCGCAAGGCCGCGAGGCCGGCGACATCGTCCACATGGACGGCCGGGTGCTGGGCGCTCACTCGGGCATCACCGACTACACCATCGGCCAGCGCCGCGGCCTGAACGTGGCCGTGGGCGAGCCCCTGTTCGTGACGAAGCTGGATCCGGCGAAGCGCCACGTCATCGTCGGCCCGCGCGAAGCCCTGCTGACCGCGTCCCTGACGCTGGACGAGACCAACTGGCTGGGCGACGGGGAGACCATCGAGGCGGCGGCTGAAGCCGGCGCGCCGGTGTTGGCCCGCGTGCGCTCCACGCGTCCGCCCTCCCCGGCCTGGCTGGCCCTGATCGACGGCGCGGTCGCGATCCTGTTCGACACCGGCGAGGAAGGCGTGGCTCCGGGTCAGGCCTGCGCCCTCTACGATCCCGCCG
>NZ_JAKFEB010000096.1:0-11089 GCF_036677305.1 Brevundimonas sp.
CGCCACGCCGAATTCCTCGTCCAGGGTGATGTCGTAGCGGTCGGCGTTCATCACCTTGGTCCAGGCGGCGACGAAGTCCTTCACGAACTTCTGGCCCGCGTCGGCCGAGGCGTAGACCTCCGACAGAGCCCGCAGCTGCGAGTTGGAGCCGAACACCAGGTCGGTGCGCGTCGCCGTCCACAGCCGCTCGCCGGTGATCCGGTCCGTGCCGACGAAGGTCTCGTCGCCGCTATCGTCGACCTCCTTCCACGCCGTGCGCATGTCCAGCAGGTTGACGAAGAAGTCGTTGGTCAGCTGGCCCGGGCGATCGGTGAAGACCCCGTGCTTCGACGCGCCGTGGTTGGCGCCCAGAACACGCAGCCCGCCGACCAGCACCGTCATCTCCGGCGCCGTCAGGCCCAGCAGCTGGGCCCGGTCGACCAGCAGCTCCTCGGTCGGCACGTTGAACCGCACCGACAGATAGTTGCGGAAGCCGTCGGCCTTGGGCTCCAGAACCGCAAAGCCCTCGACGTCGGTCTGGTCCTGCGAGGCGTCGGTGCGGCCCGGCGTGAAGGGGACCTCGATCGACTGACCGGCCGCCTTCGCCGCCTGTTCGACCCCGACCGAACCGCCCAGCACGATCAGGTCGGCGATGGAGACATTGGTCCCGGACGCCGCCCGGATGTCCTCATAGACCTTCAGCACCCGCGCCAGCTTCTCCGGCTCGTTGACGTCCCAGCTGCGCTGCGGCTCCAGCCGCAGCCGGCCGCCGTTGGCGCCGCCGCGATGGTCCGAGCCGCGATAGGTCACGGCCGCGGCCCAGGCCGTCCGGACCAGGTCGGCGACCGACAGCCCCGACCCGGCGATCGCCTGCTTCAGGGTCCTGATGTCGGCGGCGCCGATCACCGGTCCCGTGCGCCTCGGGATCGGGTCCTGCCAGATCAGGTCCTCGGCCGGGACTTCCGGTCCGAGGTAGCGGACCTTCGGCCCCATGTCGCGGTGGCACAGCTTGAACCAGGCGCGGGCGAAGGCGTCGGCGAAATAGTCCGGATCGGCCCGGAATTTCTCCATGATCGCGCGGTATCCGGGATCGACCTTCAGCGCCATGTCGGCGGTGGTCATCATGGTCGGGACCTTGCGCTGCGGACTGTGCGCGCCCGGCGCCAGCGTCTCGTCCGGATTGCCGACCGGCTGCCACTGCTTGGCTCCCGCCGGGCTGCGCACCAGCTCGTAGTCGTGGTCCAGGAGCATGTCGAAGAAGGTCATGTCCCACTTCGTCGGCGTCGGCGTCCAGGCGCCTTCCAGTCCCGAGGTGATGGTGTGGTCGCCCATGCCGCTTTCATGGCCGGACTGCCAGCCCAGACCCTGCTGGGCGATGTCGGACCCTTCCGGCGCCGCGCCGACCTTGGAGGCGTCGCCCGCCCCGTGCGCCTTGCCGAAGGTGTGGCCGCCCGCCGTCAGGGCCGCCGTCTCCTCGTCGTTCATCCCCATGCGGCTGAAGGTCTCGCGCATGTCCCGCGCCGACTTCAGTGCGTCTGCGCTGCCCGCCGGCCCTTCGGGATTGACGTAGATCAGCCCCATCTGGATCGCCGCCAGCGGGCTCTCCAGCGCCTTGCCCGCCTCCTCGTCGATGCGGGTGGCGCCCAGCCACTCCTCCTCGGTGCCCCAGTAGACGTCCTTCTCGGGCTCCCACACGTCGGCCCGGCCGCCGCCGAAGCCGAACACCGGACCGCCCATGCTCTCGATGGCGACATTGCCGGCCAGGATCATCAGATCGGCCCACGACAGGTTCGCCCCGTATTTCTGCTTGATCGGCCACAGCAGGCGCCGCGCCTTGTCGAGGTTGCCGTTGTCCGGCCAGCTGTTCAGCGGCGCGAACCTCTGCTGCCCCGCATTGGCCCCGCCGCGCCCGTCGCCGGTGCGATAGGTGCCCGCCGAGTGCCAGGCCATGCGGATGAAGAACGGCCCGTAGTGGCCATAGTCCGCCGGCCACCAGGGCTGGCTGTCGGTCATCAGCGCCGTCAGGTCGCGTTTGACCGCGGCGTAGTCCAGTTTCTTGAAGGCTTCCGCATAGTTGAAGCCGTCGCCCATCGGATCGCCCGACCGGCCCTGCTGATGCAGGATGTCCATGGTCAGGTGGTTGGGCCACCAGTCGCGATTGTTTCGCCCCAGCAGGGTCCGCAGCGCCGCGGGCTCCTTCTTCGGATCGTTCAGGGGAGTGGGGCCGCCGGCTTGTCCGTCCATGATTTCCTCCTGCGTCTGGGCGCGATTGGAAGGAGCCTAGGCCTGCGTTATCGGGAAGGAAAATCGATAAACTTTGTTGTCAGGAACAGCTGAAGTTATAGGCTGCTTTCCGCCATCCACCGCATCCGGCAGGCCATCATCGCCGTCTCGCCCAGCCGGTCGACCAGCCGCCAGTTGACCACCGCCCCGATCGGCGCGCCGACGACGGGGATCAGCTGGGCCAGCTTGGCCAGGTCGATATAGTCCCGGTACTCGATCTGGAATTTCCGCCAGTCGTACTCGGTGATCGCCTCGGGCTGATCCACGCCGGCGATCCAGCGCTCCAGCTCGGCCAGGGCCTCCGGCCGCCGCTTCGCGCTGGCGAAGGCCAGATGGAAGATGTGCAGCACGAACAGCCGCTCGCGCACCGTATCGCCGCCCCAGCCATAGGCGCCGACGACATCGCCCAGCATCCGCACCTTGATCGCCATCAGGGCCGGAAAGTCCGCCGCGGCCAGCACGAAGCCGCCCGCCCCGGCGACGCCGCCCTCGACGCTGGCCGTGGTGCGATACGTCCTGATCATCGCCCGCGCCCGCAGCTCCCGCGCCGCCAGCGATCCCTCGGCCCGCGGCCGGGTCTGGATCAGGTCCGAGCCGAACAATATCCCCTTGGTCATCGCCTCGACGCCGGCGGTGATGATCGCATGCACCCGCTCGGGGATGACCTTGTTGATCCGCTCCTGCGTCCCGCGCGTGGCCCGGTCCCACAGCCCCGGCCGCTTCAGCACCTTCGCCCGCCACGCCGCGACCTCGGCGCGCACCGTCGTCTCGTCCAGGACCGTGATCAGGTCGGCGGGCGTGTCCTCGGCGGCGATGATTTCGGGCAGGCTGGCCATGACGGCTCCGGGTGACGCGGCGTCACGGTTGCAGGGGAAAGCGCGCGGGTCTAGACCGCCGCCAACCCTTTTCCTCCCCCACTCTAGCAGCCGGCCTCAAGTAGCGCGAAGCGCGACGGGCCCCAACAAAACGGCCTCAAGCAGCGCGAAGCGCGGTAGGCCAAACAAGAGAGAGAACCATATGGCTCGCGCGAAGATCGCCCTTATCGGCGCCGGCATGATCGGCGGCACCCTGGCCCACGTGGCGGCGCGTGAAGCGCTGGGCGACGTCATCCTGTTCGACATCGCCGAGGGCACCCCCCAGGGCAAGGCGCTGGACATCGCCGAGGCCACCGCCGTCATCGGCGCGGACGTCTCGCTGAAGGGCGCCAACGACTACGCCGACATCGCGGGCGCCGACGTCTGCATCGTCACCGCCGGCGTGCCGCGCAAGCCGGGCATGAGCCGCGACGACCTGATCGGCATCAATCTGAAGGTCATGAAGGCCGTCGGCGAGGGCATCAAACAGCACGCCCCGAACGCCTTCGTCATCTGCATCACCAACCCGCTGGACGCCATGGTCTGGGCCCTGCAGAAATTCTCGGGCCTGCCCAAGGAGAAGGTCGTCGGCATGGCCGGCGTGCTCGACTCGGCCCGCTTTGCGTATTTCCTCGCCGAGAAGACCGGCGTCTCGGTGCAGGACATCCACGCCTGGACCCTGGGCGGCCACGGCGACGACATGGTGCCGATGGTGCGCCACTCGACCATCGGCGGCCTGCCCCTGCCCGACGCGGTCAAGGCCGGCTTCCTGTCGCAGGCCGAACTGGACGCCATCGTCGACCGCACCCGCAAGGGCGGCGGCGAGATCGTCGCCCTGCTCAAGACCGGCTCGGCCTTCTACGCCCCGGCTGAATCGGCCATCGCCATGGCCAGGTCCTACCTGCTGGACCAGAAGCGCGTCCTGCCCTGCGCCGTCTGGCTGTCGGGCGAGTACGGCCTGAAAGACCTCTACGTCGGCGTCCCCGCCATGATCGGCGCCGCCGGCGTCGAGAAGGTGGTCGAGTTCACCACCAACGACGACGAAAAGGCCATGTTCGCCAAGTCGGTCGAGTCGGTGAACGGCCTGATCCAGGCCTGCAAGGACATCGACGGCAGCCTCGCCTAGGGCCTCACGCCCGCGACAACAGAAAAGGCCCCGGAGCGATCCGGGGCCTTTTTCGTCTGCGCCGCGCCGTGGATCAGCCGCTGAACGCGCCCGCCCGCCGTGAACGCCGGAAAAGACGCCCGGAGGTCATCCGCGCCGCCTCCCGACTCGTACAGGTCATCGTCGCGGCTCTCCAACCGCTCGTTGTACTTCGGTCAGGACCTTTCCAGATGACGTCAACCCTGCTTCGGGTCTCCCTGTGCGCGGGCGCCGCCCTGTCGCTCGCCGCCTGCCAGACGGCGCCCGTCGGCGACGCCGGCTTCCTCACCACCTATGACGGCCTGAAGACCAAGCCCGGCACGCTCCGGGTCGCGGTGCGCGACCGGCGCGACGAGGCCGCGTCCGCAGGCATCGATCGCATCGTCATCGAGCCGGCCCAACTGGTCGCCGGCGCCGCCGAGGGTCTCGCGCCGGCCGACGTCGCCCTGGTGCTGGGCGAGGTGGACCGGCAGGTCTGCTACGAACTGAGCGAACGCTTCACCGTCCTGCCCGCCGGCGACACGGACGCCGCCCGGGTGCGCGTCGCCATCACGCGGATCACCCCGACCGAGCCCGTGTCCTCGGGCGCCGCCGCCGTCGCCAACGCCTTCATTCCCGGTCCGCTCGGCGTGCGCGTGCCCGGCTCGACCGGCGCCCTCGCCGCCGAGGCCGAGCTCATCGCGGCCGCGGGCGTTCAGGCGGCGGCGGTCGCATGGGCGCGGTCCGCGAACGTGGTCGGCATGGACACCCCCTCGCTGTCCCGCGTCGGCGACGCCCTGCAGTTCGCTGAGGTGTTCGGCGATCAGGTCGGCGACAGCTTCGCCCCCAAGGACCGGACGGTCCGTCCGATCTCCGACCCGGACCCCTGCGCCCGGTTCGGCCCCCGCGACCAGGGCGCCGGCTTCCTCGTCCGGCTGGTCACCGGCCTCTACGTGCCGGAAGTGCAGGGCGTCCGGCCGCAGGAATAGGCGGCCGCGATAGCGCGGACCGCGCCGCAGCGACGAAGGCCCCGGATCGCTCCGGGGCCCTTTTTCAGTCCCCGGGTTCGCCCGCCGGTTCGGGAGCGGTCTCGACCGTGAGCGGTTCGGGCTGGTCCAGGAGGGCGGGACCGTCGTCCTGGACGAGGAAATACGTCCACAGATAGAGCGTCCGCTCCTGCGTCAGCCCGCTCCGACAGTCCTGTTCGAGATAGCGGGACGCATCCCTGGCCAGGCCGCAGGCCGCGTCGGCATAGGCTTCCCACTGCGTCTGGCTCTCCGCCAGGGTCGCGGCGAAATCCTCCCCGGACTCCGATTTGCGGCCCTCAAGCGTCGCGCTCGCCGCCGCCAGATATCGGTCCATTCGCGCCGTCTCTGCGTTCAGCAGCATTTCGATGCAGGCGCTGACGTCCAGCCCGCTCATGGGGTTGGCGCAGCGATTGGCGGGATCGTTGTAGTCCTGGCCGGAGAGCAGGGCGGCGATGAGAAGCGTGATCATTCGCCGACGCTAGCACGCCGAACGCCGGTCGCCGGATTTATTGCGCCGCCGGAGCCGGACCCGCCGCCTGCGCCAGACTCTGGGCGAACTGGCGCAGCATCTGCAGCCAGATCACGGTCGGCTCCTGCAGATGCTCCGTGCCCACACCCGTCAGCACCACGTCGTACTGGGCGATGGCGCCGGCCGCATCGGGCGTCGCGCCGGGCACGAAGAAGGCCTTCAGATAGCGGTTGTTGCGGTTCCATTCATTGATCTGGTCGGCCGTGATCGGCCCCGAGAAGACGGCGCTGAACTGCACGTCGTCGCACAGGTTGCCCGCCGCGCAGTTGTAGAAGGTCAGGGTCCACGGCAGCGGCTGGTCCGCGACGGTCAGGACCTGGGCCCCTTCGGCCGCCGTCGGCTCGGCCACCGAACCGCCCAGTCCGATCAGCCAGGTCCGGGCGTCGGCGACGACCACCCCCTTGGTGGTGACCGGCGCCGCGGGAGTCTGGGCCAGGGCCGGCGAGGCGGCGCCGAGGGCGAGGACGGCGAACAGGACGGGCAGGCGCATGAAGCTCTCCAGGACGGTCACGATCTGTGGACCCCATGATGGCTGGGCGTCCCCAGCGGAATTGTGGCGGCCACCTTACGACGTTCTTTCGCGCGCCAGCCACTCCGCGCCCGACATTTCGTTGAGGCGCGACACCGTCCGCTCGAATTCGAAGGCGCCGACGCCCTTCCGGTACAGGGCCCCGGGCGCCGCCTCGGCCAGGACGACCAGCCGCGTCCCCGCTTCATACAGGGCGTCGATCAGGGTCACGAACCGCCGCGCCTCATGATGGTTGGCCGGCCCCAGCACGGGCACGTCCTCGACGAACAGGGTGTGGAACCGCTCGGCGATCGCCAGATAGTCCTGCGGCCCCAGCGCCGTCCCGCACAGTTGGGCGAAGGTCGCGCGCGCCAGCCCGCCGTCGGTGCGCTCGATGACGACGTCGCGGCCCTGCACCTTCAGATGCGCCGGACATTCCTGCTGGTCGCCCTTCAGGTCGGACCACAGCGCCTCGAACGCGGCGCGGCAGGCCGCATCGGAAGGCGAGAACCAGACCTTGTCCCCCATCAGCCGGTCCAGCCGCCAGTCGTGCGTGCCGGAGACGCTGACGACGACGCATTTCTCCTCGATCAGGTCGATGAAGGGGACGAACAGTTCGCGGTTGATCCCGTTCAGATACAGCTGGTCCGGCGCCCGGTTCGACGTCACCGCCAGAACCACATTCTGCTCGAACAGCGCCTCGAACAGCCGGCCCAGGATCAGGGCGTCGGCGATGTCGGTGACCTGCAGCTCGTCGAAACACAGCAGCCGCGCCTCGGATGCGATCAGCTCGGCCACCGGTCTGATGGGGTCGTCTCCCTTCGACTGGCCGAACACCTTCCTGCGCGTCTTCGCATCGCCCTTGCGCCACTGGCCGATCAGGTCGTGCACCCGGGCCATGAAGGCGTGAAAATGGGCCCGCGTCTTCCGCGGCTCGGGCGCGCAGGCGAAGAACAGGTCCATCAGGATGGACTTGCCCCGCCCCGGCGGCCCCCACAGATAGACGCCCCGCACCTCGTTCTGGCCGAACAGCCCGCCCAGCGGAGCCTTTTTCCGCAGGTCCTTCTCCAGCCGCGACAGGGCGTCGACGACCACGACCTGCGACGGATCGGGCGTCAGCCGGCCGTCGGCCAAACGACGGTCATAAGCGGTGCGTATGCGTGAGGGCATCGTTCTCGGGCTTAGCCGGGCCGGCTCCCGCTGAAAAGCGATTGCTTCGCGCCCGCGAAAGCCCACATAGACGCCACGCTCCGGCACGCCGGGGACCAACACCACCCTGCGCTCAAGCAGCGAGGCTCCGCGAGCCGAGCGATAGCGCGTCCGAAGGACACCACCATGGGCTACAAAGTCGCCGTCGTAGGCGCCACCGGCAACGTCGGCCGGGAAATGCTGAACATCCTCGAGGAACTGAACTTCCCGGTCGAGGAAATGCACGCCGTCGCCTCGCGCAAGTCCAAGGGCGTCGAGGTGTCCTGGGGCGACAGGACCCTCAAATGCGAGGACATCGAGCTGTTCGATTTCTCGAAGGTCGACCTGGTGCTGATGAGCGCCGGCGGCGACGCCTCGCGCCTGTGGTCCGAGAAGATCGGCGCGGCCGGCCCCATGGTCATCGACAATTCGTCCGCCTTCCGCATGGACCCGGACGTGCCGCTGATCGTGCCGGAAGTGAACCCCGACGCCATCAAGCTGGCGTCGAAGAAGAACATCATCGCCAACCCCAACTGCTCGACCGCCCAGCTGGTCGTGGCCCTCAAGCCCCTGCATGACGCGGCGAAGATCAAACGCGCCGTGGTCTCGACCTATCAATCGGTCTCGGGCGCCGGCAAGGCGGGCATGGACGAGCTGTGGAACCAGACCAAGGCCATCTACGGCCTGGGCGACGCCCGTCCCAAGCTGTTCCCGAAACAGATCGCCTTCAACGTCATCCCCTTCATCGGGTCCTTCCTCGACGACGGCTACACCGACGAGGAAGCCAAGATGTGGAAGGAGACGCACAAGATCCTCGATCCCGGCATCAAGCTGACCGTCACCTGCGTGCGCGTGCCCGTCTTCGTCGGCCACTCCGAGTCCGTGAACCTCGAGTTCGACCGTCCCATCTCGCCCGACGAGGCCCGCGCCATCCTGCGCGACGCCCCCGGCGTCATGGTCATCGATAAGCAGGAGCACGACGGCTACATCACCCCCGTCGACGCCGCCGGCGAACACGCCGTCTATGTCTCGCGCATCCGCAAGGACCCGACCGTCGAGCACGGCCTGTCGCTGTGGATCGTCTCCGACAACCTGCGCAAGGGCGCGGCCCTGAACGCCGTCCAGATCGCCCAGCTGCTGGACGAAACGGGCATGATCAGGCCGTCGTCCGGGTATCGAAGCATCACCGTCTGAACCCTGCCTCCCCCTATCTCACCGTCATTCCGGACAGGCCGAAGGCCTGATCCGGAACCCAGGACCGCATCCGCCCTCCTGGGTTCCGGGTTCCGCTTCGCGGCCCCGGAATGACGGTTCAGGAAGCCGCCATGGCGCCCACCCCCTCCGCTCCGTCCGCCCCCCGCGCCGCCCTGCTCTCCGCCTTCGGCTGCTATGTCATGTGGGGCTTCATGCCCCTGCTGTTCATGGGCCAGCACGCGGTCGGCTTCGACGCCTTCGAGATCCTCGCCCACCGCGCCCTGTGGGCCGTGGCGGTGGCGGGCCTGCTGGTCGTGCTGGCCGGTCAGGGCGGTCAGGTGCGCGCCGTCTTCGCCTCGCCGAAGACGCTGGGTTGGCTGACGGTCTCCACCCTGCTGATCGGGGTCAACTGGGGCCTCTACGTCTGGGCCACCACCCATGAGGCGACGCTGGAGGCCAGCCTCGGCTACTACATCAACCCGCTGCTCAACATGGTCGTGGGCCTGTGGCTGTTCCGCGAGAAGATCGACAAATGGGGCTGGGTCGCCATCGGCCTGGCCGCCGTCGGCGTCGCCTTCCAGACCGCGGCCCTGGGCCGCCCGCCGTGGATCTCCATCGTCCTGGCCCTCAGCTTCGCCAGCTATGGCGTGATCCGCAAACGCGCGCCCGTCGACGCCCAGGCCGGCCTGCTGGTCGAATGCCTGCTGCTGGTCCCGTTCGGCCTCGCCTGGGTGCTGTGGCTGCAGCACACGGGCGCGGGCGTGGCCTTCGACAGCCCGGGCAACACCCTGTGGGCCCTCGCCAACGGCCCGGCCACCGTCCTGCCGCTGGCCCTGTTCGCCTGGTCGGCGCGGCGCCTGCCGCTGTCGACCATCGGCTTCATCCAGTTCCTCGCCCCCACGCTCCAGTTCGCCGTCGGCGTCTGGGCCGGCGAGGCCCTGACGCCGCTGCGCGTCATCAGCTTCGTCTTCATCTGGGGCGGCGCCGGCGTCTTCGCGGCCGCCGCCTTCTTCCGCCACCGCGCGGCGCGCGAGGCCCTGAAGCGGTCGGCGGAACCGGCGTAACCTTCCATCCCGTCATCCTCGGGCTTGACCCGAGGATCAGACCGTCCGGTGCGCCGTCGAAGGTCATGCGATTACGTTCGCGGGGCCGCCTCCGCCCTACCGCATGGCCCAACGTCTGATCCTCGGGTCAAGCCCGAGGATGACGGCCGGACATGGCTCAAAGTCCCTCGTACAACGCCCCGATCAACCGTTGCGCCCGCGGGTCCCCGACCAGATAGGGCGACTGCCGCGTCATCACATAGGCCCCCGACACCCCGGCGTCCGCATCGGCGAAGGCGCAGCTGCCGCCCCAGCCGCAATGGCCCACCGCCGTCGGATTGGGCCCGAAGATGTGCAGACCCTCGTTGCGCATCAGCCCCGCCGCCCAGCTGACGTCGAACGGCACGACCTTGTCCCGGCCGTGGATCCGCTCGCGCAGCATCTGCGCCCGCACGCCCGGGGACAGAACGGTCCGGCCGTCCAGTTCGCCGCCGTTCGCCAGCACCCCCATGATCCGCGCCAGATCCAGCGCCGTCCCGTGCAGGTTGGCCGAGGGCATCTCCATCGTCCGCCACTCGGTCGAGCCGCGTCCGCCCGGCGCCGACCCCTTGTCGAGGAAGGCCGAGGTCTTGATCGCGTCTATGGTTCCCAGGTCGGGCGCCGAGGCGGGCTTGCGCAGCGCCGCCACCCGGCCATGCTCGGCCTCGGGCAGGCCGATCCACAGATCGAGGCCGAACGGCCCGGCGAAATCCTCGCGCAACGCCGTCCCCATGCTGCGCCCGTCGACCAGCCGGAACAGCTCGCCCGCCAGGAAGCCGATCGTGATCGGATGATAGCCCGACGCCGTCCCCGGCGGCCACATCGGCGCCTGGGCCGTCAGCCGCTCCAGCACCGCCTCGCGGTCGAACCAGATGGCCGGGTCGACCGTCTCCGAAAAGCCCGGCAGCCCCGCCTGATGGCTCATCATCTGGCCGACGGTGACCGCTTCCTTGCCCGCCTGGCCGAACGCCGGCCAGTAGCTCGCCACCGGCCGCTCGTAATCCAGCAGCCCCCGCTCGACGCAGGTCGCGATCAGCAGCGACATCACCGCCTTGCCGGTCGAGAACACCGGCGTCAGCGTGCGTTCGTCATACGCAACCGTCTTCGCCGAATCCGCCCATCCGGCCCACAGGTCGACCACCGTCTCGCCGCCGACGCAGACGCTGAACCGCGCCGCCTGTTCGTTCAGCCCCTCGGGCGCGTCGGTGAAATTGGCGGCGAAGGCGTCCTTCACGGCGGCGAGGCGCGGCGGGCAGACGCCGTGGATGTCGGGGAGGGTGGTCATGCGAATGTCCTACCGGCCCCGGACCGGCCCGTCACC